>NZ_CP046620.1:1367500-1702500 GCF_009931615.1 Algicella marina
GAGCCTGACCTCAAACGAGTCAAACCCACGAATTTCGGCTATGGACGACACACTGTCCATGGATCCTGAAAGACCCTTTCTGCTCTCACTGCCTGCTTGGGCACCCTGCCCAGCCTTCCCACCGTGACCGCGAATCGACTGGCCCCGGATAATTATTAGTTTCTAACAACGTAACATGGAATGCTGGATGTGTTGAGCCAAGTTTCGTGCCGAATGGTGGCGCTATTTGCGCCATAGACGTAATTTTCCCACGTTTTTTTGGCTGCGCGGTCTTTCGCCGCCCTGCATCGAAGCAGGTCATGATGTGCGGGATTTCGATAAGGAGGGATCATATTGAGCCAAAAACGGTCCGTATGCCCGGTCGACATTCAAGCAAAGTCAATGAAATCGGAGCGTGATCATGGGAGAGCGGAAGCAGTCTCGTCTCGCCGCATGGCCAGTTGCATGCACTGATCTGAGACTGATCGTGGCACCACAGGCGTAGCTACACCGTGAGTCCGGCCATCATGCGCCTCGCATCGGGTCAATAGATGTAGCGAATCTGATCAGTCCAGTAACGTTCCAAACGCCGGAGCGACTCGTTGATAACAGTCAGCCTCACATCGCCCAGTACATTGCGTTCATCGATCCCCACTGCGTGCCGGGCAAAGAGTTCTGACACTATGCGGCAGACTTCCCTGCCCTTTTCCGTCAGCCGCACCCGGACGGCACGCCGATCGACGCTGCATTTCTGGTGATGCATGTATCCGGCATCAACGAGTTTCTTCAGGTTGTAGGACACGTTTGAGCCCTGATAATAGCCGCGTGTCTTGAGTTCACCGGCCGTAACCTCATTGTCACTGACATTGAAGAGCAGCAGTGCCTGGACCGCATTGATATCGAGAAGGCCCAACCTCTCGAATTCATCCTTGATCACATCCAGCAGAAGCCTGTGGAGACGCTCCACCATTGCCAGGGTTTCAAGATAGCCGTTCAGAAACTCGTCATTACCGTCGGAAGAAGAAGCCGACGGCGTCAGTGCGCCTTGCTCAACAGGCCTGTTCATCTCATCTCTCCGTCTCGTTTCCGAGAGGGTTTAGACGCCAATTCAAAACAACAGGTTAAAGCAAGGCAATTAGCCGGATTTCATGGCAAATTATGAAAATGCCTTATCATCTCCAGCGCCTGCACGTGCTCTGGCGGCGCGGGCTCCCGGCGGCTGAACCAAGCATAGAGCGACTGGTCTTCCTCCGCGATCAGCCGCTCATAAGAGGCCAGCGCCTCCGGATCGAGTTGGTGCAACTCGACATCGGCAAACCGTCCGAGGATCAGGTCCATCTCTTTCGTTCCACGGCGCCAGCTTCGCAGCCGCAGGCGCTTCAGCCGATTTTCCGGCGTTTCCTCCAGAGTCACGCCAATTCCTCGGACCGCCTGCGCAGGCGCTTCTCCAACCGGGCGAGCCGATTGCTCAGTGCCGTTTGCGCCACGCGAATTTCACGCATTTCGTCCAGAACCCGACCGATTTCCTCATCTTCCTCGTCCGGAGAAAGCTGGCCCGGCCCCTCGCCTACGCCGCTCATCACCCAGATGATGGAGACATTCAGGATACCCGCCAGCATCTGGAGCTTGTTCGCGCGTGGTTCGGCCCGGTCCTCTTCCCATTTGACGAGGGTCTCGGTTTTGATGCCAAGCCGGCGGGCAAGTTGCGAGGGCGTCATCCCCAGCGCTTCGCGGGCGGCGGTTATCCTGTCACCGAACGTCGATGTGTCGTCACTGAAATCGGCATGGCCATCTTGTTCAGGTACATCGAAGGGGTCTGGCATTGGAAAACGATCCTTTCTTTCCGCACGAAATGCGTCAATTCGGTTTTTCTGCCCGTGGGTTATATCCGAGGTCGGCGCTAATTGACAGTATGACCGGCACAGCGCCTGAGGCCCGAGGCGCCACGCCAAAGCAGATTTTGGCGACCGGCAAGCTGTCGCGACCGGCTTACAAATCGGAGAAAATCGTAGGAAATGGCGCGGTTGACGGGGCTCGAACCCGCGACCTCCGGCGTGACAGGCCGGCACTCTAACCAACTGAGCTACAACCGCAGCGGTGCGGTGAGCGCCAGAGCCCGAGGGCTCGACAGCAGCAGTGGCGCGGTTGACGGGGCTCGAACCCGCGACCTCCGGCGTGACAGGCCGGCACTCTAACCAACTGAGCTACAACCGCAGCTGCTGCGCTTTCGCGTGGGCCGTTTCTAGGGATGGCGCACGGGGCCGTCAAGCGGCTTTCGGCACTGGCCGGGAAAAAGTACTCATAGTCTTCACGGTCGCTGACCAGTGAAAAGGAAAGCGCCCGAAAGGTGCGTGCAATTCTTGGTAAATGGGCATCGCAAGGGGGCGGTGGTGGGTGATGAGAGACTCGAACTCCCGACATCTTCGGTGTAAACGAAGCGCTCTACCAACTGAGCTAATCACCCGGACCGTGCCCGGCCCGGCTCGCGCCGGGTATGTGGTGGGTGATGGAGGATTTGAACCTCCGACATCTACGATGTGAACGTAGCGCTCTACCCCTGAGCTA
The DNA here is from genome assembly GCF_009931615.1 of Algicella marina. Taxonomy (NCBI): domain Bacteria; kingdom Pseudomonadati; phylum Pseudomonadota; class Alphaproteobacteria; order Rhodobacterales; family Paracoccaceae; genus Algicella; species Algicella marina. The sequence goes on from NZ_CP046620.1 coordinate 1,370,045, forward strand.
ATCACCCTTTCGGAGCCTGCCTGATACTGGCTGAAGGGAGTGAGTGCAAGAGTGTTGTTGGCGGTTTTTGTCGGACGCCCGACTTCCGTTCCGGACCGGTCGTACCGACCCTTTGGTCAGAGTTCGCGCTGAACTGCTATAGCCGATGTGGATAGTTAAACGAAGGGTCAGCCTTTCGAGTTCTCAGGTAAGATTATGCCGAAGGAAACAACGCAGAGAGCTATCGGCTCTGACTGAAACATATGGGACGCGGATTAAAAACCTTTTCCTGCTAGCGATCACGGAACAGGAAATATGAAAAGCCGTCCCCGTAAACGGGAATGGCTTTCCGACCGGAGAATGGGCGAGCCAGACTGACCCGCCCTATCCTGCATCAATGAGCCGCGTGGCCGCCGAGCCCCGTGTCCGACTTGGCTGCCGCCGCCGCCGCTGCCTCCGCAGCCTCGTCCCATTCGATGGGTTCCGGCTTCTTCGTCAGTGCCTTGGCCAACACCTCTGTCACGTCGCCGACCGGTATGATTTCCAACCCGTTCTTCACGTTATCGGGGATGTCCCGCAGATCCTTCACATTGTCCTTCGGGATCAGCACCGTGGTGATGCCGCCCCGCAGAGCCGCGAGCAATTTCTCTTTCAGCCCGCCGATGGGCAGCACGTTGCCGCGCAAGGTTACCTCGCCCGTCATCGCCACGTCCCGTTTTACCGGAATGCCGGTCAGCACGGATACGATGGATGTGACCATCGCGATGCCGGCAGACGGGCCGTCCTTGGGCGTAGCCCCCTCCGGAACGTGAACATGGATGTCCACCGTCTCGAACATCGGCGGCTTCAGCCCGAGATCCGGAGATTTCGACCGCACGTAGGACGATGCCGCCTCGATACTCTCCTTCATCACGTCGCCGAGCTTGCCCGTCGTCTTCATGCGGCCCTTGCCGGGCAGCTTGAGAGCCTCGATCGACAGAAGATCACCGCCGACTTCCGTCCAGGCCAAACCGGTGGTGACGCCTATCACATCCGCTTCTTCGGCCAGACCGTATTTGAAACGCCTGACGCCGAGGAAGTCCTCGAGATTGTCAGAAGTCACGACGACCTTCTCCGCGGTACCCTTCACGATCTTCGTCACGGCCTTACGAGCCAGTTTCGCAAGTTCGCGTTCGAGGTTCCGCACCCCGGCCTCGCGGGTATAGTAGCGGATGATGTCCGTCAGCGCTTCGTCGGCGAGTTCGAACTCCCCGCTCTTCAGACCGTGGCCCTTGAGCTGTTTGGACAGGAGGTGCTGTTTTGCGATTTCTGCCTTTTCGTCCTCGGTGTAACCCGACAGAGAGATGATCTCCATCCTGTCCAGAAGCGGACGCGGCATGTTGTAGCTATTGGCCGTCGTCAGGAACATCACGTTGGAAAGATCATACTCGACCTCGAGGTAGTGATCCATGAACGTGTTGTTCTGCTCCGGGTCCAGCACCTCAAGCATCGCCGACGCCGGATCTCCCCGGAAGTCCTGCCCCATCTTGTCGATTTCGTCGAGCAGGATCAGCGGGTTGATCGTCTTGGCCTTCTTCATCGACTGGATGATCTTGCCAGGCATGGAGCCGATATACGTCCGACGGTGGCCACGAATTTCGGATTCGTCGCGGACACCACCAAGCGAAATGCGGATGAATTCCCGGTTCGTTGCCTTCGCCACGGATTTGCCGAGGGAGGTCTTGCCGACGCCCGGAGGGCCGACGAGGCAGAGGATCGGGCCACGCAGCTTGGAACTGCGCTGCTGAACGGCGAGATATTCGACGATCCGTTCCTTGACCTTCTCCAACCCATAGTGATCCCGGTCGAGGATCATCTCCGCATTGCCGAGATCCTTCTTCACGCGGGAACGCTTGCCCCACGGGATCGAAAGCATCCAGTCGAGGTAGTTGCGTACCACGGTGGCTTCAGCGCTCATCGGGCTCATGTTGCGCAGCTTCTTCAACTCCGCCTCAGCCTTCTCTTGCGCTTCCTTGGACAGCTTGGTCGAGGCGATCTTCTCCTCGTATTCGGAGGCATCGTCCGATCCCCCCTCGCCGTCGCCCAGCTCGCGCTGGATCGCCTTCATCTGTTCGTTGAGGTAGTACTCGCGCTGCGTCCGCTCCATCTGCGTCTTGACGCGGCTCTTGATCTTCTTCTCGACCTTGAGCACAGACATCTCGCCCTGCATCAGGCCGTAGATCTTCTCCAGCCTTTCGGCAACGTCGGTGGTTTCGAGCAGTGCCTGTTTCTCTTCCAGCCGCACGCCGAGATGGCCGGCGACCGTGTCAGCCAGCTTTGCCGAACCTTCTGAGTCCGCCACCGCCGCCACGGCCTCTTCGGGGACGTTGCGGTTGAGCTTGGCGTAGCGTTCAAATTCCTCGCTGATCGAGCGGGACAGCGCCTCTACGGTTTCCGGATCGCCCTCGGTTTCCTCGATCAACTCGGCATGCGCTTCGAAAAATGAGTCATTGTCGAGAAACTCGGTTATCCGGGCACGCTGGCGGCCTTCGACCAGCACTTTCACGGTGCCATCCGGCAGTTTCAACAATTGCAGGACATTGGCGAGCACGCCGGTCTCGTAAATGTTCTCCGGCGAGGGATCCTCCTCGCTCGCGTCCTTCTGGCTCGACAGCAGTATCTGCTTGTCATCGCGCATCACCTCTTCGAGAGCACGGACCGATTTATCGCGCCCGACGAAGAGGGGCACGATCATGTGCGGGAAGACCACGATATCGCGGAGCGGCAGGACTGGGTGGGTAACACTGCTCAATTCGGTCATTTCTCTATCCTTTTCTGCAAGGTGCCACTGTCCCGCACGCGGCAACATGGGGGCACCCCCTTATCCGGTTCTACCAAATGTACCCTGATTGCCTGCAATTCAAGGCATGGAAGCGCTTCGGACAAGACTAAGCCCGCGTGGCAACGGGGTGCAAGGCACGTTTGCAGGGAATGCAAATGCGTCTGTCGAAAATCTTCAGGATTGCTGGTGTATCCACTCGGCGACATGAACAGCGATGCCGGCGTCGATTGGCAGTTTCATCTGCTCCGCATATCCGGCGAAACCGTCATCGGGGCCCGCAGTGCGCAGAATATGCGAAAGGCCTCGCAGCTGTATATGGTTCGCGGTCGCACCGATCATACCCGCGATCCGCTCTCCGTCTTCCGGCGGACACTGGATGTCGTGTTCGGCGGACAGGACCAGGGTCGGCCTGGTAACCGCACCGAAGAGTTTCGCGTGATCTATGGCGAGATGGTCGCGCAGGTTCCGCTTCGAAAGGCCACCGATGGAGGCGTTGGCTCGTAGCGGGCGCTGGCTTTTAAGTTCGGCGATCAGCCTGTCCTGCCGTGCTTCGACCGTGCCGAAGATTCTGAGCATCAGCCGTGTCAGCTTCCCGCGTAGACCCGGCATGGTGGCGATGGACTCAGCCATGGCTCTCCCCTGATTGCGGAGGACCGTCTCCATCGGCGTGGCGAACGGGCAGAGAAGGATCAGGCCAGAAACCTCGGCCGCCGGGATTTGAGGAACGACCACGGTGCCTTCGCTGTGACCAAGGACGAATGCATCCGCAAAACGGCCCTGTTTCACAAGCCATGCCAGACAAGCGCGGGCGTCTGCTACGAGGTCGGACAGGCCATGGCCCCGGTAACTGCCGGTGCTGCCAAAGCACCCCCGCTTGTCGTAGCGCAGGCTGGCGATACCGGCGTCTGCCAGTTGTCGGGCGAGCGTATTGAAAATATCAAGATTGTGCTTCGGCGGTACGTTCTCATTTCGATCAAGCGGACCGGAGCCATGGACCATCAGCACGACCGGCCACTGATCCTCACCCTCCGGCAAGGCCAGTGTTGCGGCAAGCGCTACATCGCCTGCCGCAATGACGTGTTCTTCCTCACGCATCTGTCGCCTCCATGTTCACTGGATCGTGGTGAAGGATCAGATGCAGGTGAGACTATCGTCAGGCAAGATATTTCGCGAAATGGGCTAGTGTCCGCTCCCATGCGAGGGTTGCCGCATCTTCATCGTAGCGTGGCGTGGTGTCGTTGTGGAAACCATGGTTTGCCCCGGCATAGATATGGGCCTCGTAGGTCTTGCCGTGTTCCTGCAGCGCCGCCTCGTAGGCCGGCCAGCCGGCGTTGATGCGTTCATCAAGTTCACCATAATGGATCAACAGCGGCGCCTCGATCGCGGGAACGTCGGCTGCATCGGGTTGACGTCCGTAGAATGGCACCGATGCGCCCATTTCGGGATAGGCGACAGCCAGCGCGTTGCAGACACCACCGCCATAGCAGAAGCCGACGGCTCCGACCTTGCCGGTACTTCCCTCGTGGCCCAGAAGAAATTCGAAGCCGGCAAAGAAATCCTGCATCAGCTTGGTACTATCCAGTTGCCGCTGCAGTTCACGGCCTTCGTCATCAGTTCCAGGATAGCCTCCGAGAGGCGAAAGCCCGTCCGGACCAAGGGCCAGGTATCCGGCCTTGGCTGCGCGGCGCACGACATCCTCTATGTAAGGATTCAGACCTCGGTTCTCGTGGATGACCAGCACCGCAGGCAGGGGGCCGGTCGCACCGGCGGGTTTGGCCATCAGTCCGCTGATGGTCCCGTGGCCCTCCGGGCTATCATACTCGACCGTCATCGTTTCGATGTCGGGATCATCCGGCGGCACCTGCTGGGCGAGAGCGTAGTTCGGCTGGAGGCTTTCGAGCACGGCTGCCGCAGTGACGCCAGCGGCAACATACTTGCCGGCGCTGCTGAGAAAATCACGCTTGGTTATCTTCCCGTGGACGTATCCGTCGTAGAGTTCGAGCAGGCGCGGATGGAAGTCACTCGCCTTCTTGCGTGGCGCAGACATGTCGTCACTCCTTGGTTGATTGTTTCCCCGCCACAACCCTAAACCACTCCCCACCCCGCACAAAAGAAAACCGGCGAAAAGCTGGATTGCTTCACGCCGGTCTTCCTGGGGGGGGATTTGATGGAGAAATCAGAGGAAAGCGGCTGCCTCCAGCGCCGTCAGGGTTCTGCGCGCGCTCGGCCCATAGCTGGAAAGGTCGCCCGCAAGTTCCGGAAACAGCGAGAGAATTTCGTCCCGTGTCTCATCGGAAATTGCATCTTCCGCGGCCCCAGGATGGAAGCTTTCGCTGGGAATGCCTTCGGCAAAGATGACTTCATGGCTGTCGAACAGCAGATGCATGTAGGTCACTTTCGCGTGAGGCACGACGCGGATTGAACTGTCGTTGACGAGATGGCGCGCAGCAACGAGCGCATCAGGTGAACTGAACAGGGCTTCCAGGTGGCTGCCCGTCAGCATCATCCGGTGGTTCTGAGAAACCAGAAGGTCACGCGTGTTGCCCAGTGCGCCCTTGCGGAACAGTACCGGTGCGTGGGCACCCTGCCCTGCCACGGTCGTCTGACCAATCCAGCGCAGGGGCTGGTAGCCATTGTCTGCAGTCTTGATGAGATCACCGGGTTCAAGATCCTCGACCATGCAGGGGCCCTGAGCGGTTTCGATCATCGTGCCGGCGGTGAAACACGTCAGAAGATCGCCGTATTCGGGCGGCGTCGCCCCGTCGAACGTGATCTGGAGGAGCGGGTCGATCGGATCGACAGCGACAAATCCGATATCCTGAGATGAGAAGCTGACCGGGCCACCGGCAACCAGCGGCGTGCCGGAATTGCCTACGGCATAGCCCACGAGCGTGCTGGTGCCACCGAGGATGGCGGACTTGGCCTCGATGGCGTAGATCGTCTGCGTGACGCCGTTGTTCTCGAAGGTATAGGCCGTCTCGATGTAGGTATATTCGCCGCTCACTTGCTGCGTGATATCTTCGACAGTATCGCCGCCTCCGAAGACGCCGTCAGCGTCTCCATCGAAGTAATCATCATTGTCATCGATATTCAGAACGGAGGTGGTCGTATCTGTTATGGTAATGTTGCCGCCGCTGATGGTTACGGACGACGGATCAAGGATAAGGACAGAAGGCATGGGGGGGCACTCCATAAAGTCTTGGTTACAATGAGAGACCACGCTCTCATCTGGGGATAAACCGGTAACTACGAACTCGTTAAGGGTGATTCACATGTCTTTCTCACAATGCAATTCTACCTGAGAGATTGCGACCCTAAAAAGGCAGAAATGGATATTAATATATTTTTGATCATTCTTTAGGCAGGTTAATTCTTTCACTTCTCCCGCAGTAAGTAAAACCTATTTACAAACTCTCTTAACTGCCCTCTCGCAATGGCCGCCCGCAATCCCGCCATCAACTCCTGGTAGTAGTGGAGGTTGTGCCAGGTCAGCAGCATGGAGCTTATGATCTCGCCCGACTTGAACACATGGTGCAGATACGCCCGTGAATAGTTCGAACATGCGGGGCATGTGCATTCCTCGTCCAGCGGGTTCGGATCGTCGGCGTGGCGGGCATTCTTGATGTTGATGGCCCCCGTTCGCGTCAGCGCCTGACCGGTTCGGCCGGAGCGCGATGGCAGGACGCAGTCGAACATGTCCACGCCTCGCAGCACGGCGCCAACGATATCGTCGGGTTTGCCGACGCCCATAAGATAGCGGGGCTTGTCCGCGGGCAACTGGCCCGGCGCATAGTCCAGTACGCCAAACATCGCCTCCTGCCCCTCCCCGACTGCGAGGCCGCCGATTGCGTAGCCCTCGAAACCGATGTCCGACAAAGCGGCGGCGCTCTCGGCGCGCAAGTCTTCCTCCAGCCCACCCTGCTGGATGCCGAACAGCGCGTATCCGGGCCGGTCGCCGAAGGCCGCGCGCGACCGTGCCGCCCATCTCATTGACAGGCGCATGCTCTCGGCGATGCGCTGACGGTCTGCGGGTAGCGCCGGACACTCGTCGAAACACATCACGATATTAGACCCGAGCAGACGCTGAATTTCCATCGAACGCTCTGGCGTCAGGTGAAATTCGCTGCCGTCGATATGGCTCTTGAAGCGCACGCCGTCTTCTGTGAGTTTACGCAAGGAAGCCAGGCTCATGACCTGAAACCCGCCGGAATCGGTGAGGATCGGTTTGTTCCAGTTCATGAACTTGTGCAGCCCGCCGAGGGAGGCGACACGTTCGGCCCCCGGGCGCAGCATCAGGTGATAGGTGTTACCAAGCAAGATATCGGCGCCGGTGGCGGCAACGCTTTCCGGCATCATTGCCTTCACCGTTGCGGCAGTTCCCACTGGCATGAAGGCGGGCGTGCGTATATCGCCCTTCGGAGTGCGGAGCACCCCGGTGCGGGCCTTGCCGTCCGTGGCTTCAATCTGGAACCCGAATGCTGTCTCTGTCACGTCAAACTCCCTGTCTAAGACTCTCTTTTGCAGAACCTCGAGGCGAATTCCATGGATGATACGCAATTCGACAAACCGCTGACCTTGGGCTGGGAGGAATGGGTATCCCTGCCGGACCTTGGCCTGCCCGCCCTCAAGGTGAAGATCGACACCGGCGCCCGGACGTCCGCGCTGCATGCTTTCGATATCGAACCTTTCGGGCCCGCGGCCAAGCCCCGCGTACGTTTCACGGTTCATCCGGTTGCCGGCCGCGACGATATTGAAGTGTCGTCATCCGCCCCGCTGCTGGAAACCCGCGACGTGACCAGTTCCAACGGCGAAACGGAGCATCGCTACGTGATCGAGACTGTCATTGAGGTCGGGGGAAAAAGCTGGCCGATCGAGGTAACTCTGACCGACCGCAGCAGCATGGCCTCCCGCATGCTGTTGGGACGTCAGGCGCTACGGCCGGAAATTCTGGTACAGCCGAGTGAAAGGTTCTTTCAGCCCGAGCTGGATTACGACGTCTATCTCAAGAATCGCCAACCCGCGCCGAAACGCGCCCTGCGCATTGCGGTTCTCTCGCGCGAGAACAATTATTCTACAAGACGGCTGGTGGAGGAAGGCACGAAACGCGACCACGTGATCGAGGTGATTGATACCACCCGCTGTTACATGGCGATCAATCAGAGTGCACCCGAAGTGCACTACGACGGCAAACGGTTGCCACGTTATGACGCCGTAATTCCCCGGATCGGCTCATCCATCACCGCCTACGGCACGGCAGTTGTCCGCCAGTTCGAAACCATCGGTACCTATTGCGTCAATTCCAGCCACGGCATCGGTACCTCGCGCGACAAGCTGGCGGCCCATCAGGTACTGGCGCGCAACGGGATCGGCATGCCGGCAACCGCCTTCGCCTCCTCGCCAAAGGACAACGGGAACCTGATCAATCTGGTCGGCAAGGCGCCCCTGATCGTGAAATTGCTGGAAAGCACGCAGGGCAAGGGCGTCGTGCTGGCCGAGACACAAAAGGCGGCGGATAGTGTGATCTCCGCGTTCCGGAATCTCAAAGCCAATTTTCTCGTTCAGCACTTCGTCAAGGAGGCAAACGGCGAGGATATCCGGTGTCTCGTCATTGGCGGCAAGGTCGTGGGGTCGATGAAGCGCGTGGCGGCCGCGGGGGAATTCCGCTCCAACCTCCATCAGGGCGGCGCTGGCGAAAAAGTACGCATTTCCAAGGCCGAACGCGAAACGGCTGTTCGCGCGGCCAAGGCCCTCGGACTGAACTTTGTCGGTGTCGATTTGCTGCGCGGGGAAGACGGGCCGAAGGTGCTGGAGGTAAATTCCTCTCCCGGTCTCGAAGGCATTGAGGGGGTTACAGCGCGTAACGTCGCGGCGGAGTTGTTCGCCGAGATTGAAAAGCGCGTACAGTTGCGCGCACCGAGACGCAAGCCGCGCCGCTGATCCGGCACCTCTGGACGTATGGGCGCAAATTCCCTATATGTTTGGTCAGGTATAGCCGCGAGGAGCACCCATGAACGCGACCCCCGATGCGCCGATGGAAGGCACGCCGCTGATCAAGCCATCCACCACCGATCATCCGTTGTTCGACAGTGTGGTGGAAGCATGCCGGACGGTCTATGACCCGGAAATTCCGGTCAACATTTACGATCTCGGCCTGATCTACACGATCCAGATCGCCGAAGATGGCGCTGTCGATATCTTGATGTCGCTGACGGCGCCGGGCTGCCCGGTGGCCGGCGAGATGCCCGGCTGGGTGGCAGAAGCGATCGAGCCCCTGCCGGGTGTGCAAACCGTCAACGTACAACTTGTGTGGGAACCGCAGTGGGGCATGGACATGATGTCCGACGAGGCGCGGCTCGAACTGGGCTTCATGTAGGCCCGACAGGCCGCGCCACCGGCGGACAATTGTGCGCCGGGTGGAAAACGCGGTGAAGCTTTCGGATTATTATCTTGATCATTGCACGGCGCCGGCGGCGTATGCGCTGCCGTCTTCGCATCTCGGCCTGCCTTTGCAATTCTGCAAAGTAGGCACGCTCAGTCTCCACCTCAGATTTCGGCGCAGCCGCTATCAGACGGCCATCGATAAGCATCATCATTTTAAATTTCCTTTTCCCTGACATGCCCATCATTCGTTGACAGAGCGCCGTTGACTACGAGCAGGAACGCGGGCACGTTTTCAAAAATGCAAAGCAACCCGAACTGGAATGATCTTGCCCTCTTCGCGGCCGTGGCCCGCGCCGGTGGCCTGACAGGAGCCGTTGCCGCAACTGGGGCAAGTGCCGCCACACTGTCGCGGCGGATGAAGGCGCTGGAGTCATCACTTTCCCGCCGCCTGTTTGTCCACGGTCGGCAGGGCTACGTGCTGACCAGTGATGGACGCGCCCTTCTGGAAAAAGCCGAAAAGGTGGAGGCCGCGTTCGTCGATGTGCAGGCGTGGCAGGCACAGCAGGCAGGGCCGCCACGGGTGCGCATTTCCGCCGGAAACTGGACCGCACTGCTTCTGTCGGAGAACATCCTCTCCTTCTGGTCGCCATCGGCCCAGTGGGTGCCGGAGTTCGTTGCCAATGTGCTGCCGCTGGACATCGCCCGCCGCGAGATTGACGTCGGCATTCGCAGCCGCAGGCCGGAACAGCCTTGGCTGGCGGGACAGAAGACCGCGGAGGTTGATTTTGCGACCTATGGGAAATCGCCCGATGTTACGGGCTGGATCGGGACCAGCGACACCGCCGCTGTCGGCTCCACCCGCTGGGTGGAACTCAACCACGGGGCCGATATCGTCACCCGTGTCAACGATCCGTATCTGGCGTTCAGCCTTGCCCGCAGTGGTGTCGGGCGGATTGTTTTGCCGGTTTTCGCCGGTAATTTCAGTGGATTGCAACAGCTTTCCGAACCCATACCGGAATTGCACCGGGAGGAATGGATGGTAACACACCACGAAGGCCGCTATGAACCGGCAGTTCGTGCTGCCTTGCGCAGCCTAGCCTTGTTTCTGAAGCGCCCCGAGCGGCGGATCTGGCCGAAGGAAAGTTCCGGCAAGAAACCGCAGGCGAAAGACGGGAAGATGACCTGACTCGGCGTCGGAGACTTGCATTTGCTGCCGCTAAACACGCCTTAACCGTTTCTGCGCTGAACCACCGCTTGATGCGTTGCCCCGCTGATCTTATGTAGAGGTGAGAGAACGCGAGGAATGCCCATGTTTTCAGTACCCGGAACACCGCCTGTCACGATGACGGATGCAGCAGCCACAGAAATCGCCCGGCTCATGGCTGAGGGCGATACCGAGGGGCTGCGCATCGGTATCAAGAAGGGTGGTTGCGCGGGCATGGAATACACGATGGAATATGTCGCTGAGGCTGACCCACATGACGAAGTTGTGGAGATGAACGGCGCGCGTGTATTGATCGCCCCGATGGCCCAGATGTTTCTGTTCGGCACCGAGATTGACTATGAGGTATCGCTGCTCGAATCCGGGTTCAAATTCAACAATCCCAACGTCTCCGAGGCCTGCGGCTGCGGCGAATCGATCAAGTTCGCCGACATGTAACGGGCTTGGCCCGCGTTGCGGCCTCTGCTAACCCCTTTGACAACTGCAAGGGGAGAACGGAATGCCACGCAAGATTGCCGCCGGAAACTGGAAGATGAACGGGTCTTTGGCCTCCACAGCCATGGTTGAAGCGTTGGCAAAGGCGTTCCCTGCTCCCGAATGCGAGGTAATTGTCTGTCCTCCGTTTCCGCTGATTCCCGCACTGGTCAATCTGAACTCTCCCTTCACGATTGGCGCGCAGGATTGTCATTTCTCCGAGAGCGGTGCCCATACCGGAGACGTCTCGCCGCAGCTTCTGAAGGAAATCGGCTGTGGCGCTGTAATTCTCGGCCATTCGGAAAGACGTGCCGACCATGGCGAAACATCAGCATTGGTTGCCCGCAAGGTGACAGCGACGCAAAATGCCGGCCTTACCGCCATTGTTTGCGTCGGCGAGACGGAGGCCGATCGTGACGGCGGGCGGACACTGAAGGTCGTCGAGGGGCAATTGGCCGGGTCACTGCCTGACGGCACCGACCCTGATGCGCTGGTTATCGCCTATGAACCGGTCTGGGCCATCGGTACCGGACGGACACCTGTGAACGATGAGATCGCCGAGGTCCATGCCGCGATCCGGGACACGCTGGAAGCGCGGTTCGGCGGTCAGGGCAAGGAGATTCGCATCCTGTACGGTGGATCGGTCAAACCCGGCAACGCTTCCGAGATCTTTGCCATTGCCAATGTTGATGGCGGTCTTGTCGGCGGTGCGTCTCTCACGGCGGAAGATTTCGGACCGATAGTCGCCGCTGCAGAAAGTTGAGGCGCCGCGCCTCCCCCCCGGGTGCGCAGCGCCTCTCCCTCACCCGAGCTCGCGGGAATGATAGGTCTTGGGCTTGATGTCGTAGTGCACGGCCAAACGCTGCAACGCGATCTTCAAAACGACCTTGCCGGAGCGGGCAGACCAGCCAAGGCGCTTCTCGGCGGTTTCCAGACCTTCCAGAAAACAGCAGACGCGCATTGCCACGTCCGAAAGACCCGAACCGAGCGCGTGCATTGCCTCTCCGAAGCGGTCACGGGCCGCGGCCGGTCCCTCGCAAGGTCCCCTGGAGGCTGCCCCGCCCTTGGGCCGGCTTTCTGCCGTCAGAAAATGCTCCCAGTTCTGGGCAACACGGGGCCCCATTTGCGCAAGTTCGAAGTCTTCGCGAAATCTCTCTCCTGCCTCGATCAATTCCGGTGACAGATACGGCGCTCCGGTCCTGTCCTTCTTGCGCCCCAATACAAGCAACGGGCTTTCAGCCAAATTGAAGCGCACGACCCGCGCTTCGGAATTGTGGCTGGCGGGAACGTGTCGTTCGCCGAATTCCTGATGCTGAGCCTGAAAGGGCGTCTGCTGTTCCGCCATCCCGGGCACCGAATGGACCTGCCGCGCCCTGTCTTCTTCCAGCAGACGCTTCAGGCTCGCACGACCAGCGTCAGTTATGACGTATCGCAGAACACGTCCCTTGGTCTTGCACTCGACCCAGTCGCACAGCGCAAACTGATGTGCGACATCGCGATCCATCACCGCTATGCGGGTGTGACGGCCGGGTACGGTCTCCCGGAGGATTACCGCCTTCTCCATTTCCGGAGACACGACCAGAAAAGCATTCTTCTCACAAAGGCGTCGGAGAATTCGCTTCGCCTCCTTGGACACAACATCCGACTTTTCTTCAACGCAACGCGCAGCATTCGCAACCATGACCGAAATCTCCTTGGGGGTTATGGCACCTATGTCGGAAATGGTGAGTGCGGCACCCACTTGCTCGAGAGCCAGATCGAACAAAGGATCTTCGCGTCTCGATTCCACTCGCCGGATCTGCCGCAATAGCGTAGACGCGTGCTGACCCTGAGCACATGCCAGTCTGCGGATAGGCACCCTTCCAACGATATGCGCCAGATAAGTAATCAACCGTCCAGAATCGGCACAGGGCGAGTGCTTGGCCGAACCAGATGTAATCTTTACTGTCTCACGAAAGCTCTGGGGTTTCGTGGGTACCACCGGATCGCCTTTTAATTACAATTTGACGAAACTCTACCTAAAGTTGAATAGTAAAAGAGACGTTAATCCTCGCAGTTTCTGGGGAGTTCTGATTTGCGAGTTGACGGACAGGACGGTCCAGCGCCGAAAACAGCAACGGGTTGGATTGGCGATCATAGTCGGACGTGTCAGAACCGAGGAGGCTCAGTCCATGTCCGAAGTCATTCAATCGCTCAACGAACTGCGCAGACCGCGTCTGCTCGTCCGTGCGGCCCGTCTTGGCGCGTCACTCTACCGGCGAGATCGGGATCTGGCCGCTGCACTGGGCGGTGAACCATCACACCGTCAAACCCTCTCGTCCTTGCTTTCATTGGAAGAAAGCATCGAGAGTATTCGCCGGCGTGGAAACGGCGCTTACTCGCCAGAAAAACACATCCGGGTGCTGACGGCCCTGATTGCGGAGGCACAGATTTTCAACAGATTGCAGCCTGGTTGACCGGCATCATCAGCCGAAAGCGTCCGGCTCCCTTGCCTTTGCTCTTGCCACGAAGTCCGAAATGGCCTCGGCCTTGGCCGGATCAATGGCAGGAGCCTGGTACTCACTCAGCATCCGTCGCATTTTCAGGTTCGCCAGCGTAAAAGAATCGCGGCTACCTTCGTCGGACCAAGTTTCGAACGGCTTGTAATCAAGAACGTTCGTGCGCCAGAACGCTTCCTTGAAGTTTGCCTGAGTGTGCGCACAGCCAAGATAATGGCCACCGGGCCCAACCTCACGGATAGCATCCATAGCCTGGCCGTTCTCCGATACATCCACGCCTGCGGCCACGGAGTGCAGAATGCCGAGTTGATCTGCGTCCAGCACGAATTTCTCGAAGGAGGATACCAGCCCGCCTTCCAGCCAACCGGCGGCATGCAGCATGAAATTCACGCCGCCGAGCAAAGCCGCGTTCAGCGTATTCGCCGTCTCGTATGCGGACTGGGCGTCAGGCAGTTTGGAACCGCAGAGCGCGCCGCCCGAGCGGAACGGCAGGTTTAGTCTTCGGGCAAGCTGACCGGCACCATACAGGATCTTGGATGCCTCTGGCGTACCGAAGGTCGGGGCGCCGGAATTCATGTCTATGGAGGTGACAAAAGCGCCGAAAATCACCGGCGCTCCCGGCCGCACCAGTTGCGAATAGGCAATGCCGGCCATCGCCTCTGCCAGTACCTGCGTCAGCGTACCGGCCACGGAAACCGGGGCCATCGCGCCACCGACAATGAAGGGAGATATGATGCAGGCCTGGTTGGCTGCAGCATAGACCTCCAGCGCGCCCATCATCACCGAATCGAATGTCAGTGGAGAGTTGATGTTGATCAGCGAGGTCATCACCGTGTTCTGGTCAACGAACGCCTCACCAAACAGGATCTTGCACATTTCGACGCTGTCGACAGCTCGTGCGGGATCAGTGACCGAGCCCATGAAAGGCTTGTCCGAAAGGGTCATATGCGCCTCGATCATGTCGAGGTGACGCTTGTTCACGGCAATATCGGTCGGCTCACATACTGTACCGCCGGAATGGTGCAGCCATTTCGACATGAAGCCTAGGCGAACGAAGTTGCGGAAGTCTTCCATGGTAGCATAGCGCCGGCCGCCTTCGAGATCGCGCACGAACGGCGGGCCATAGACGGGCGCCAGGACCAGTGACTTGCCGCCAATCTCGACATTTCGATCCGGATTGCGGGCGTGCTGCGTGAATCGGGCAGGTGCGGTGGAACAAAGTTTCCTCGCCATCCCCGGCGGTATGTGTACCCGCTCGCCGCGGACATCGGCCCCGGCCTCGCGCCAACGCTCCAGCGCCGCCGGATTGTCTACAAAAGCCACACCAACCTCTTCCAGCACCGTCTCGGCGTTGGCTTCGATGATCGAAATCGCCTCTTCGTCCAGAATCTCGAAATTGGGAATCCGACGCTCTATGTACCGGGCGGCTTCAATTTTCGGGGCCGTGCGTTCCGCCCTGCGCGCGGCACCGCCGCCGCCACGACCACGCCGTTGACCGCTCACCGCTGCCTCGCTCATACCCTGTGCCTCCGGTACTTCAGATTTCACCCTTCATACCGCCATTCTGCCCCGTTCATGATCTGAATCCGCAGTTTCTATGCCAGTCCGCGACATGGCCTTCGGCTTGTCTTGCGCTCTCGCCGGAGGTTGCCTAAAGCATTCGCCATGACAGACATATCGCACGACCGCCTTCTCATCATAGATTTCGGCAGCCAGGTGACGCAGTTGATCGCGCGTCGTCTGCGAGAGGCGCGAATCTACTGCGAAATCCATCCATTCCAGAACGTGGACGATGACTTCATTGACGCGTTCGATCCCAAGGCCATCATCCTTTCCGGCGGCCCGGCCAGCCCGGTCGCGGACGGAGCGCCGAGAGCGGCGGAGAGCGTTTTCACGCGCAATGTTCCAATCCTCGGCATTTGTTATGGCCAGATGCTTCTGAATCTCCAGCTTGGCGGCAAGGTCGAGAGCGGCCACCATCGCGAATTCGGCCGCGCGTTCGTGGAGCCTACCGGCACCGGCGAAGGCGACCCGCTTTTCCTCGGACTGTTCGCCACGGGGCGGGAGGAAGTCTGGATGAGCCATGGCGACAGAATCACCGAAGTAGCCCCCGGCTTTGAAATCATCGGCACCTCCCCGAATGCACCTTGTGCGCTGATCGGTGACAGGACGCGGCGATTCTACGGCGCCATGTTCCACCCGGAAGTCCACCACACGGTCAATGGCGCCCGTCTGCTGAAGAACTTCACCGATCTGGCGGGCTTTACCGGTGACTGGACGATGGGCGCCTACAAGGAGGAGGCCATCCGCCTGATCCGCGAGCAGGTTGGCGATGGCAAGGTCATTTGCGGTCTCTCGGGCGGTGTCGACTCCTCCGTGGCCGCCGTACTGATTCATGAGGCCATCGGCGATCAGTTGACCTGCGTCTTCGTCGATACCGGCTTGATGCGCATGGGTGAAGCCGAAGAAGTTGTCGGCATGTTCCGCGACAATTACAACATCCCGCTGATCCACGCGGACGAAAGCGACCTGTTTCTTGATGCGCTCGAAGGTGTGTCGGACCCGGAAGTGAAGCGCAAGACCATCGGCAAGCTCTTCATCGATGTTTTTGAGAAACACGCCACATCCGCCGGCGGCGCAAAGTTCCTCGCCCAGGGCACTCTCTACCCTGACGTGATCGAGAGTGTCAGTTTCTCCGGTGGGCCAAGTGTAACGATCAAGAGCCACCACAATGTCGGCGGCCTGCCGGAGCGGATGGATATGGCCTTGGTCGAGCCGCTAAGAGAACTGTTCAAGGATGAAGTCCGCGCATTGGGCCGGGAGCTAGGCCTGCCCGAAAGTTTCGTGGGCCGCCATCCCTTCCCCGGCCCCGGCCTAGCCATCCGCTGCCCGGGAGAGATCACCGCCGAGAAGCTGGAGATTCTGCGCAAGGCTGACGCCGTCTACCTCGACCAGATCCGAAAACACGGTTTGTATGACGAAATCTGGCAGGCCTTCGTAGCCATCCTTCCGGTGCGCACAGTTGGCGTAATGGGTGACGGGCGAACTTATGATTTTGCCTGTGCCCTTCGCGCCGTTACATCCGTGGATGGAATGACGGCCGACTATTACCCGTTCAGCCATGAGTTTCTGGGCGAAACGGCGACACGCATCATCAACGAGGTGAACGGCATCAACCGCGTCACCTACGATATCACCTCTAAGCCACCGGGCACCATCGAGTGGGAATGAGGCTCACCGGCGCAGTGCCTGCGCCTTTCTGAGGTCGGAAGCGCTATAGGTGCGCCCGGCACAGTCCGCCTCGTAGCGGCGTGACACTTCTCGCCTTGCCTTCAATGCCGCCCTGATTCTGTCACGCAACTCGTGCAGAGCATTTTCGGCTGCTCTGATCTCCGCTTGTACCGACTGCAAAGCGGTTGCCACGGTCGCGTCGATTTGCGCAGTCTGGAACAAGGTCCGTTCCCGCAACCCCAGTTCGCGCAAGTCTGCATCGACCCGACTCGCCCGTTCCGTATGCTCCAGCACACGGATATCGATTGCGTCGAGTTGATCGGAGAGGTCCAGACACGCCGCAAGTTCCGGAGCCGTGATCAACGACGGCACATCCGCTGTCGCAGCCGAGGTGACGGCGAGAAGACACATGGCGAAAGACAGTTTCATGTCGCCAGTCTGACGGGGGTGCCTGAAGGCCGCGTTAAGGCCGCAATGCCCGCAAGATCAGGTCAGAGCTGAATTCGCCTGCAGCACAGACCGCGAAATCCCCCGCATCCCTGCCCTTGCGGAACCAGCTTTCGCGTTCCGCTGTGCCGACGGACACCCGCGGACCGTTGGCCACAGGGCTTGCGCCCCAATGGCTGGTGGTAAAGGCTTCCCCCCCCGCCACCGCTGCCGGACCCTGGGCCCGCTTGCCGATAGCCTCCCGCAGGATCACACCGGCGATGCATTCGACCTGCTGCGTCACCATTGTGCGCAGTTCCCACTCGCGGGCACGGTTGGCGCGTATGGTTGCCAAGGCCCTATCCGCAATCCCGTGACGGACCTGTACGGCGTGACCATACATGTGTGCCAGCCGATAGGCCATTTCGTCCTCGCCCATCTCCGTCAAGTCCAGCCGGGCAACATAGATGCGATTGAGATCGGTGCAGTAGAGCATGTGGGGGTCACTATCCCCGTCTCCGCCGCACACGTCCCGCAGCGCGGATGTCAGACTGACACCGGGCAGACGCGTAAAAAAGCCCTCAGCGGCCCGAACGACGGGCAGCAAAGCCTGCGCTGTTCGCGGCGAAAGTTCTGACATCGCAACATCCTGTGCCATGGATGGCAAAGGGGTGAGCAGAGCAAGGAAAAGAAAAAGAGCTCTCATCCGCAGAGTGATATTGCAAAGCGGACCCTCTGGCCAGCACCTCCCTCGATCACCGACACTTTCACTCTTGCCCTCCTCTGAAACCGGGTGCAGGGTCCGCGCCATGGAAAACCGTACCCGCCCGCTGCTGGCCGCCCTGTGGATGATGGGGGCCATGATGTCCTTCACGCTGATGGCGGTTGCGGGACGCGAACTTGGCGGGCGCCATGATACCTTCGAGATCATGTTCTACCGGTCGTTGCTGGGCATCCTTATCGTCGTCGGCGTCGGCACAGTCACGGGCCAGTTACACCGCATCCGCCGGACCCGTCTGAAGCATCATCTTGTTCGCAACATATTTCACTTCAGCGGCCAGAACCTGTGGTTCTATGCCGTCACGGTGATCCCGCTGTCTCAGGTATTTGCACTGGAATTCACCACTCCCCTTTGGGTGGCGCTGCTGTCGCCACTCTTTCTCGGCGAACGGATGACGGGTATTCGCCTTGCGGCCGCTGGCCTGGGCTTCGTTGGCATTCTCATCGTCGCCCGGCCTGATGCCATGGCCCTGAACTCCGGCATCTTTGCCGCAGCCGCCTGTGCCATCTGCTTCGCGGCGACGACAATCGCCACGAAGGGCCTTTCGCGGCACGAGGCTGTGATCTCTATCCTCTTCTGGCTCACTGTGATGCAGGCCGTGTTCGGCTTGATCATGGCCGGTTATGACGGGGCCATACGGCTTCCCTCGGCCGAAACGCTGCCGCTCCTCGCAGTTGTCGGATGCTGCGGTCTGTTCAGCCATTTCTGCATTACCAATGCCCTATCACTCGCACCCGCAACGGTGGTCAGTCCGCTGGAATTTCTCCGACTGCCCCTTGTCGCCATCGTCGGCCTGATGCTGTACGACGAGCCGATCCTTGCCACCGTCTTCATTGGTGCGGCACTGGTTCTGGCCGCCAATCTGATCAACATTCTTTCGGAACAGCGACGGCAAGGCGTTACAGCCTGAGAGGCCTTTCCCGGCGCTGGCATTCATGCTACCCGGCCCGCGACCGCGATCAAAATGCAAGGAGCATGCGATGAACATCGACAAAATCCCCGCCGGCAAGAACCCGCCCGAAGACATCAATGTGGTGATCGAAATCACTGGCGGCGCCGGTGGTGGCGCCCCCGTGAAATACGAAATCGACAAGGATAGCGGCGCCGTATTTGTGGACCGGATCGTCAACACACCGATGTTCTATCCGTGCAACTACGGCTTCGTGCCCAATACGCTGCATGCCGATGGCGACCCGACTGATGTGCTGGTGCTCTGCGACTTCGACCTCGCCCCCGGCGTGGTGATCAAGTGCCGCCCCGTGGGCGTGCTGAAGATGGAAGACGACGGCGGCATGGACGACAAGCTGATCGCCGTACCGATGGAAAAGGTCGATCCGTTCCAGGCCGGTATCCAGGAACTGACCGACATCCCCCAGAAGACCCGTGACCGCATCAAGCACTTCTTCGAGCATTACAAGGACCTCGAGGAAGGCAAGTGGGTCAAGGTCATTGGCTGGGGCGACAAGGCAGAAGCCAAATCCATTCTTCAGTCTTCTCTGGACGCAATGAACAAGTAATAGCCGGCAGTCAGTAAGCATTGCTTACAAGATCTGTTGCCTTTCGGCTGAAAACGCTGCGTCACAAAAACGTGACGCAGCGTAATTTATTGACCGCCTTCCTCCCCCCTGCGTAACAATGTCGCAAAAGCTATAAACTTCGTCTCGGGAGGACGACATGACCTTGAAAGCATCTGCGGTTGCCATTGCACTCAGCTCCGTCTCAACCAGCGCCGTTCTCGCTGGCGGTCTCGATCGAACCGGACAACCTATTGGCGTGCTGTTTGAGGAAGGCCGCTACGTTGAGTTGTC
Source organism: Algicella marina (assembly GCF_009931615.1). Lineage (NCBI taxonomy): Bacteria > Pseudomonadati > Pseudomonadota > Alphaproteobacteria > Rhodobacterales > Paracoccaceae > Algicella > Algicella marina. The sequence goes on from NZ_CP046620.1 coordinate 1,389,666, forward strand.
TTTCGGTGGCGTTTTTCCCGATGTCAGCGGCACGGATGTCGCGCTCCAGCCCACGGGCAATGTCGGCAACGCCTATTTCGTCGGCGGGGCAGCCTACAAGGCCGATCTGACGGACAGCATATCCTACGCTCTGATTGTCGATCAGCCCTACGGAGCCAGCGTCGAGTATGGAGCGACAACACCCGTTTTCGCCGGCACCTCGGCCGAAGCTTCTACCGTCGCGGTTACGGCGATCGGTCAGTACAATTTCAATGAGAATTTCAGCGTCTACGGCGGTGTCCGTGCCCAGCAGATCAAGGCCGAAGTCGGTCTCAGCGGTGCAGCCTACGGTCCTCTCTCCGGCTACGAGTTCGAGGGCGAGTCGGATTGGGGCGTCGGCTATGTTGTCGGCGCCGCCTACGAACGCAAGGACATCGCCCTGCGCGTGGCCCTGACCTACAGTTCCGAAATCGACCATTCCTTGCCAACGACGGAAACTCTTGCCGGAGGAGGTGCCGTGCCCGGATCGGGCGCCGATACCGAAGTCACGTCGCCGCAGTCCGTGAATCTCGATTTCCAGACAGGTATCATGGCCGACACGTTGCTCTTCGGCTCCATCCGTTGGGTGAACTGGGACGGGTTCTCGGTGGCACCGGTTGGCTTGGGCACCGTGTCGCCTGGGTCGACACTCGTTACCTACGAAGACAACACATTCACCTATAACCTTGGCATTGGCCGCCGCTTCACCGAAAACTTCTCCGCTGCAGTCCAGGTCGGCTACGAAGAAAACCTCGGCGGAACGGTATCAGCGCTCGGTCCGACCAACGGCTTCCTGTCCTTTGGCGTCGGCGGCACCTACACGATGAACAATGGTCTCGAGCTGACGGGCGGCCTTCGCTACATCATGCCGGGCGATGCGACGGTGGCCTCCGGTGGTGGCACAGCGGAGTTCGAAGACAACAACGCAATCGCTGCTGGTCTGAAGATCGCCTACCGCTTCTGATCCTATTCGGGTTTGGAAAGAACCGGCACCACTCCGACGGTGCCGGTTTTTACGTTTCTGAAAACGGACTTTCATAGGAAAAATGAGCAATCCACCACTGCTCACGGATGATCAAACCACAGGTAATGGCGGCGATTCCGCCGAATGAAAAACAACGCCTGACCCCAATCCTACGCTGTAAGACTAACACTCCGTGTTTTGCGCATGGAATCTGCGGTGGCACGCGCCGTCTCCGCAGACGATCTAGTGAGCACCAAAAGAACTTCCGACTTTCGTGTCGCTCCGCAGTGCGCGACTGCAGAACATTTGCATCCGCGCATAAAAAGACGGTGGACCGGAGTGCGCGGCCTCGCTATCGGATGGTGGATGTCCACAATGAGCCGGAAAATGCTGTATCCCGACCAAAATTCGTGGCGCGAAGCCACCAACCGCCGCGTGGCGCTCTTCGGCATGTCCGGTCTTGGAAAAACGCACCTTTCCAATCTGTTGCGAGACAGCGGAGAGTGGTTTCACTACTCCGTGGATTTTCGCATCGGCACTCGATACATGGGCGAACACATCGTCGACAACTTCAAGCGCGAGGCGATGCGAAACCCGTTTCTACGCGAACTGCTGATGTCCGACAGCATCTACATCGCCTCAAACATTACCTTCGAGAACCTTTCCCCCCTCTCCACCTACCTTGGCAAACCCGGTGCGCCGGATCGAGGTGGCATCGGCATCGAGGAATACCAGCACCGGCAGAGCCTGCATCGTATTGCCGAAGTGTCTGCCACCGAAGATGTCGCCGTGTTCGCTGCCAAGGCACAGGATATCTACGGCTATCCGCATTTCGTCGCTGACTGCTCCGGTTCGCTCTGCGAGGTGGTCGATGCCGACAACCCTGCCGATCCGGTAATGTCCACCCTTGCCGCGACCACCCTGCCCGTCTGGATCGAGGGGACCGAGGCCCATGTGGAAGAACTCGTGCGCCGCTTCGACAAGGCTCCGAAACCGATGTACTACAGTCCGGCGTTTCTCGGTCGTATCTGGCGCACGTATCTTGAAAAGACTGGCACATCGCCGGAGAGTGTCGATCCCGATGATTTCATCCGCTGGGGTTTCCGCCAACTGGTGGAACATCGCCTGCCGATCTATCGCAAGATGGCCGAAGTCTGGGGCATAACCGTAGCCGCTGACGAAGTTGCCGCCGTGAAAAATGCTCACGATTTTGTGGAGTTGGTGGCGGACCGGCTGCCAAAGGCGTAGATAAGCTGCTCAGCATCACGAAAGCGTCCCGAAAATGCCCATAAAGATCCCTTCCACCCTGCCCGCCCACGACGTGCTGCGCGCCGAGGGAGTGATGGTGATGGCGGAGGAACAAGCGGCACGGCAGGACATACGGCCACTGCAGATCGCGCTGTTGAATCTGATGCCAAAGAAGGCCGAGACGGAGACACAATTCGCCCGCGTCATCGGCGCCACCCCACTCCAGATCGAACTTACCTTGCTGCGCATGTCCGATCATGAAAGCCGCAACACCTCCGCCACACACCTGGAAGCCTTCTACCAGCGCTTTCAGGAGGCCAAGCACCAGAAGTTCGATGGATTGATCATCACCGGCGCCCCGATCGAGCACCTCGAATTTGACGAAGTGTCCTACTACGCGGAATTGCGGGAGATCTTCGACTGGACGCAGAGCAACGTTCATCACACCATGGCTGTCTGCTGGGGCGGCATGGCGATGATGAACCACTTTCACGGCGTCCGGAAAGACATCTTGCCGGCCAAGGCGTTCGGCTGTTACCGCCACCGCAACCTCGCACCTGCCTCACCCTACCTGCGCGGGTTCTCCGATGACTTTGTCGTGCCGGTCAGTCGCTGGACGGAGATGCGGCACGAGGATATCGAGAAGGCCGAAGGCTTGACGATGCTGATGCGGTCGCCCGAAGTCGGAGCCTGTCTTGTCGAAGACGAGACGCACCGGGCTCTCTATATGCTGAACCATCTCGAGTATGACAGCGACACGATAAAAGCGGAGTATGACCGTGATGTCGCCAGCGGCGGAGAGATCATTCTGCCGGTCAATTACTTTCCCGATGACGATCCGGCCCGCGCACCGGAGAACCGATGGCGCAGCCATGGTCATCTGCTATATGGCAACTGGATCAACCAGATCTACCAGACGACACCTTTCGAACTGGAGCGGATCGGTGCATCACCGGCGTGATCGGCGAGCGTTGCTTGTCGGGGGGGCATCGCTCATGCTCACCTCCTGCGCCGGCGTCTCGGGTACTGTGACCACCGGCGCGCCATCTCCGACCGGCCAATTCGTCTCCGTCGGCACCAACCGTCTCCATTATCAGCTGATGGGCGACAGCGGTCCGAAGGTCATCGCGATTCACGGCGCCTCGGGCAACCTGAGGGACTGGGCACTCGGCCCGGCACAGGCACTAGCGACGGATCATCAGGTTCTACTCTTCGACCGGCCCGGTTTCGGCTTCTCCGACCGTGCCAGACAGAACGGGTCCAACCTGTTCGTGCAGGCCGAGCTGATGCATGACGCGGCGCGGCAGCTCGGGTTCGAAGGAGCTACTCTTATAGGCCATTCATTCGGCGGCTCAGTGGCGCTTGCGTGGGCGCTCAGCCGTCCGGAAAGTATCGGCGGGCTGATGCTGCTTGCCGCTCCGAGCCAGGTTTGGCAGGGCGGGCTCGGGCTGCTGACCACCTTGACGGGCACGCCTGTCGTCGGACCGCTTCTTTCACGCATCCTGCCCGCCATCGCCTCTGACGACCTGGTGGCAGGCACAGTTACCCGTATCTTCAGGCCGCAAACGCCGCCGCCAGGCTACGTCGAGGCTGTCGGTGCCGATCTGGCGCTGCGCCCGGAACAGATTCGAAACAATTCGCAAGATCTGAAAGGGCTGAAGGATCAGGTCCGCAAGATGGTGCCACGCTATCCCGGAATCGAGATGCCCGTGGAACTGCTGCACGGCGACGCAGACACGACCGTGCCGCTCAAGGTTCATTCTGTTCCGCTCTCCGGCCAGTTGCCCAATGCGAAGCTGACAGTGCTGGAAGGCATCGGCCACATGCCCCACCATGCTGCAACAGCAGAGATGCGTGCCGCACTTCTTCGGCTGGAGGTGCGGCGCTGACAGCGGCTTGCATTCGACAGATCGATACTACACCTTCTCGGGCGAAAGGATCCCATATGGCCAAAACCCGCTTTCCCAAACCGTTCGATGGCGCAATCAGCCGATTTTTCGAAGATGAGGCGCCAAAAGACGTGCGCAAGGCCATCGAGAACGCGAGCAAGAATGACATTCTGGCCGAGGGCTATCCCTACGACGAACGCATGGACAGAGAGGAGTACGAGGATACTCTCGCCGAACTGCAGATCGCCCTTGTGGCCATGCAGGCGCACATAATGAAGACTGGCGAGCGCATCGCGATCGTCTTTGAGGGCCGGGATGCCGCCGGAAAAGGCGGCTCCATCAAGCGCTTTCGCGAGAACCTTAACCCCCGCAGCGCCCGCGTCGTCGCACTGCCGAAACCTTCGGATACGGAGGCAAGCCAATGGTATTTTCAGCGCTACATCAGCCATCTTCCCGCCGCTGGACAGGTCGTGATGTTCGATCGATCCTGGTACAATCGTGGTGTGGTGGAGCATGTGTTCGGGTTCTGCGACCAGGAAGAGCGTGAACTCTTCTTTCGGCAAGTGACGCCGTTCGAGACGATGCTTGTGAACGAAGGCATCAAGGTCTTCAAGATCTGGCTGAACGTCGGTCGGGCGGAGCAGCTTCGCCGGTTCCTGGATCGTGAAAAGGATCCGCTAAAGCATTGGAAACTATCCGGCATCGACGTCAAGGGCCTGTCCAAGTGGGACGCCTATACTGAGGCTATTTCCGAAACCCTTCGCAAGACCGATCACGCCGCCTGCCCCTGGATGGTGATCCGGGCCGATGACAAACGCCGTGCGCGTATCGCCGTCATCCGGACAGTGCTGAGTTCACTGGCCATTCCGGAGTTTGATATCCCCGCACCAGATCCAAAGATAGCGGGCACCCCGGCTGACATGGGGCTCGCGTGAACCGCCAGCGCCCCCGCAAGAACGGCGGATAGTGACAGAATGGCCGACACTCCGCGCAAAGCCTATCATCACGGCAACCTCCGGCAGGCCCTTGTCGAGGCTACTTTGGAACTGGTCGTCGAGAAAGGTCCGCTGGGGTTCACGCTGGCCGAAGCGGCGCGCCGCGCGGGTGTCAGCGCCGCCGCGCCCTACCGGCATTTCAAGGGGCGTGAGGAACTGATCGAGGAAGCGGCGCTGCAAGGGTTCGAGATGTTCGCCGACCTTATGGAACACGCCTACAAGGACGGCCAGCCGTCGGCCCTTTCGGCCTTCAGCGCCACCGGCCGTGCTTACCTCGCCTTCGCCCGCAAGAACCCCGGCCACTACATCACGATGTTTGAGAGCGGCGTCTCGATTGCCGGGAACTCGGCGCTGAAAGCGGCTTCGGACAGGGCATTCGGCGTTCTTACCCGCGCCGCCGATGCACTGTCCCAACATATGCCGCCTGACCGAAGGCCGCCCCCATCGATGGTAAGCCATCATATCTGGGCTCTCAGTCACGGCGTAGTGGAGTTGTTCGCCCGTGGCGATCCCGGCACCAAAAGTCCTTATTCCGCCGAAGACCTGCTCGAATCCGGCACCGGAATTTATCTGCGCGGCCTCGGCCTCATTCCACCCGACACCGACTAGGAGACCCTTATGAACATCGATCTGCTCAAACGCCTCTGTGAAACACCAGGCGCACCCGGCCACGAGCATGAGGTCCGCGCATTGATCGAAAGTGAAATCGAGGGCCTGTTCGACGAAGTGGTCACCGACCCGATGGGCTCCCTCCTGTGCAAGCGCAACGGGCAAGGTGAGACACCCGAGAAGATCATGCTCCTGTGCCACATGGATGAAATCGCCTTTCTGGTTGCCCATGTCAGCGACAAGGGCTTCGTTTATCTTCAGCCAGTCGGAGGTTTCGATCCGCGCAACCTGTTCTCGCGGCGTGTGATGGCGGTGACGGAACGTGGCAAGTTCAAGGGCGTGATGAACCCGGGCGGCCGCCCCATCCACATTTCCAAACCCGAAGACCGAAAGAAAATCCCCGAACTGTCCGAATTCTTTGTAGATTTCGGTCTGGGAGACAAAACCGCCGAGCACATCTCGGTTGGCGACAGCGTGGTGATGGATGAACCGCTGATCGAAATGGGCGACAAGATAGTCTCCAAGGCGCTGGACAACCGCATTGCCTGCTGGCTGGGCGTCGAGTCGATCCGCGCATTGGTAGAGAGCGGAGCCGGGCACAACTGCGAAATTCACGTGGCCTTCACGGTGCAGGAAGAGGTCGGCCTGCGCGGCGCCCGTACCGCTGCCTATGCGATTCAGCCGGACATCGGCCTCGGGATAGACACAACTCTGGCCTGCGACACGCCCGGCGTTCCCGATCAGGAAAGCACCACCGTTCAGGGCAAGGGCTTCGGTCTCCATGTCAAGGACTCGAGCTTCATCGCCGACCGCGCCCTCGTGGCAGAAGTCGCCGCGCTCGCCGACGAAAAGGGCATTCCCTTCCAGCGGACCATGCTTATGGCCGGCGGACAGGACGGTGCGGCCGCTCAGCAGGCCGCCGCCGGTGCCCGCGCTGTCGGCATTGTCGTCGGCACCCGCTACATCCACACCGTGACAGAGATGATCGACCGCAACGACCTACAGGCTGCCAAGGAGATACTGACGGCGTATCTCGCTTCCCATTAGCGCCGAGACCGTAATCGCTGCTGCGCGCTTGCAGTTTTAGCGAACGCCTGATTTCCGGCACATTAACCTGCCTCGCACCATCCTGCGCCATTCAACGGCACATTGCGAGGCAGACATGACCAACCAAGCCACGCCTACCCCCGCACACTACGATCTCTGCATCATCGGTGCCGGGCTTTCCGGAATGAACGCCCTCTTTGCCGCTGCCGAAGTCTTGCCGCGGGATGCGACGGTCGTACTGATCGACAGGAATGAACGCTGCGGAGGCATGTGGATCGCGGCCTATGACTACGTGCGCCTGCACCAGCCACACCCGATGTTCACGGCCGGCAATATTCCCTGGGCATGGACCAAAGCCCGAGAACACCTCGCCAGCCGGGACGAAGTGATTTCCCACTTCGGACATTGCCTTGCCACCCTGCGCGCCAAGGTGAGCGTGACGGAGCGGTTCGGCCTAGAATGCGTTTCTATCAATGAGACAAAGCAATCTGTCATGGTCCAGTGTCGGAATAGCGCAAATGATGATGAAACGATCCATGCGACGCGGGTAATACACGCCTCCGGCTATCAGATTACGCCGCCAGCGCCTTTGTCGTTCACATGCAAACGCATTCTGTCCACCACCCCGGAGCACCTGTTCGAGAAACTGGGCGAAGCATCGTCTCCGGATGTCTATGTCATTGGTGGCGGCAAAACCGGTATGGATACCGCGCTCGCACTTTTCGACAAGGCCCCTGATAAACGTATCCATCTCGTCAACGGCACCGGCACTATCTTCGGCAACCGCAACCTCTATGCGCCAAAGGGTGTCAAACGATGGTGGCATGGCAAGCTGTCCCTCAGCACCTTCGCAGACCTCGCGTTGCGCTTCGATGGCAGGAATGCCCGCGACGTATTCACCTATTTCAGGCAACATTTCACAGTCGGGCCTGACAGCAATGCACAGCAGTTCTTTTTCGGCCTCCTGTCGGAAGAGGAGAACGCGAGACTCTCAGCCGGGCTTACGAGCATGATCGGCGATTATCTGGAAGATGTCGTGGAGTGCGGCGGCACCCCGCACCTCCTTCTCCGCTCCGGCCGTCGCGTCGCAATCGCGCCCGGCAGCACCATCGTCAATTGCACGGGCCACATCCTGCGCAAAGATCTGCAATATCGGCCCTATATTTCAGCCGAAGGAAAAGTCCTCACGATCTCGCCTCGCTCAATGGTACATTTCCTGTCCAGTGTCTCGGCCTACTTTCTTACCCACCTGTTCCTGCGGAACAGGCTTCCCGATAGGCACCTCTATGCGCTGGACATGCAATCCTTGCTGCGCAGCTCCCGACAAGACTGGCAAATGACGGGCATCACGCTTTCCCTTCTGAACACACTCGTCTTTGCCGAAAGGCTTCCAATTGGTGTGCTCGCCAAATGCGGACTGGACCAGGATTTCTGGTTTCCGTTCCCACGCCGTCTGGCCGCCATGGTCAGGCTGGGCTTCCGGCGCACGCAACTGAAGGCCCATTGTCGTCAGGTTCTCGATGCTGTCCAGCGCCGGCACGGCATCCGCTGCGCACCCTTGGCCGGCTGACGTGCCCTGCGAAATATTTTGAAAGCGTTCTCTTGACGCGCGGAACTGCGCCTCCCATCTATGTTAATGTTAATTACATTCACATCCGGAAGGAGCCCAAATGTCCTCAATCTCTCACTGGTTACGACAGGCCGAAGCGTGGTTAGACGCCCGTGGCAGAGGTGCCTGGATCGCTGCCATGATCCTCGGCTTCATCTTCGTCTGGCCCGTCGGCCTCGCCCTTCTCTTCTATATGCTCTGGAGCAATCGCATGTCCTGTTCACACGCCCGCAAACGCAATTTCGCCAACGGCTTCCGGTTCAACGGATCAAGCGGCAACACCGCCTTTGACAGCTACCGCGACGCCACATTGAAACGGCTGGAAGAAGAGCAGTCCGCGTTTCAGGGTTTCCTCGACCGTTTGCGTCAGGCGAAGGACCAGGCGGAGTTCGACCAGTTCATGAATGACCGCCGCCGCAAGGCCGACCGGGATGAGGATACGGATGGAAACTTCGGCAACGAAGTGCCTGCCTGAATGTATAGCGCCCGGCCCCGTTGATCGGGGCCCGGCGCCGCCCTACCTCTCAGCATAGGAACCCACAGGATGACGATGACCCTTCCACACCCGGAGTACGACGCGCAGTTTTACGAGTCAGTACCGCTCAAGCGTCTGATAGCGTTTTTTGTCGATATCGTCCTTATCGGCCTCATCTCGGCCGTGGCTGTCTTGGCGCTCACCCTGTTCACCTTGGGTCTCGGCATTTTCCTGACCCCGATGCTGGTTCTGCTGATCAGTTTTCTCTACCGCTGGCGAACGATTGCCGTGAATTCCGCGACGCCGGGGATGGCCTTTATGGGGATAGAACTTCGCAACCGCGCGGGGCACCGCCTTTCGTCTCAGGATGCCTTCATTCATACCGGCATCTTCGTGGCCCTCACGCTCACCCTCATTGGCTGGATCGCAACCGTCATTTCCATAATGGCAACGGATCGCCACCAAGGCCTGCCGGACCTGCTCCTCGGCTCGGTCGCCCTTAACAGACCTGCAGATTAGCATTTGCCCCTTTAGTCGAGCGCTGTTAGCCTGAATTCCCGAGAGGAAGCACTGCCAACCCGGAGCTACATGCACCACAATCCGCCGAAGACACCGCAGTTCTACGTTACAGCTCCCCAACCTTGTCCCTATCTGGATGGCAAGGTTGAAAGAAAGCTGTTCACCGCCCTGCATCCGCAGAGCGCGGACCGGCTGAACAATGCACTCTCGCACCAGGGGTTCCGACGCTCCCAGAACGTTGTCTACAGGCCGTCATGTTCCGAATGCAACGCGTGCCTGTCGGCCCGGATCGTTGTCAAGGAATTCAGGCCCAGCAAGTCGCAGCGACGTACCCTGAAGCGCAATGCCCACCTTGAGCGTGAAGCCACGGCGCCATGGGCCAGCGAGGCGCAATACGAACTCTTCAAACGCTATCTGGCGTCCCGTCATTCCGATGGCGGCATGGCAGACATGGATGTCTACGAATATGCGGCAATGGTCGAGGAAACCGCCGTAAGAAGCCGCTTGGTCGAGTATTACGCCGCCACACCCGACGGCCGCGAACTCGTCGCCGTCTGCCTGACGGATCTGCTCAGCGACGGTCTTTCGATGGTGTATTCGTTCTACGATCCCGATCTCTACTCGGATTCTCTGGGGACTTACATCATCCTCGATCACGTCCGCATCGCACAGGAGGCGGGGCTGGACTACGTCTATCTGGGATACTGGGTGCAGGGGTCACGCAAAATGGCCTACAAGGCCCGGTTTTCGCCGCTTGAGGTGTACTCTCGTGGTTCCTGGACGCTGCTGGACCGGGCAGCGGTCGATGCCAATGCATCGCATCCGCTCGATAACGATCCAATTGCGGAACAGGTGGCAGCGATCCACCTGCCGGACGGCAAGATCTGAGTTCCGGAGATCAACCACTGTCAACCTGACATCGCACGGCCATGCGCATGACCAACACACAATTGATATGTGCATCCCTGCTCAGCGCAGGCGCCTTGGTCTGCGGTCCGCTCTTCGCGGAGGAACAGGGAACAGTGCAAATCGCAATCGCTGGCGAGCTGGTAACTTACGAGCTATTGGCAAGCCAGAGCGACAACGAGATGTCTCGCTACGCCAACAACTATGCGCTCCCCGCCGACAGGAACGGCACAAGTTATGGCACGCTAAGTCTAAGCTTCGCGCTGGGGAACGACGAAACGCGGGAACGCGAGTTAAGCGTCGCCGAGACCGTCGGAGACACCCGCGTAAACCTCCTCTCCCGTAGCCAACCGGACAGAGGTGGGCTTGCAATCACTGTCAACAAGTCCCAATTCGACAGCGAATTTTTCACGATCTCGGGTGAGTTTTCCGGCCAGCTTGGCCCCAGCCCGAACTAGGGTCGCAACATCGACCTCAGCGATCCCCGGTTCATCACCGGCAGTTTTAACGTCACGCTCGGTGTGATCGAGTAAGCACGCAGTCGTTCTGATACGGCGGCGGCGTGCCGCCGCCGCCTTCGGTCAATGCCCGATCAGATCAGGCACAATAGTCACGAGACTTGGCACCATCCAAAGCAGTGCCAGACCGAATACCTGGATCAGCACAAACGGCACAACTCCGCGATAGATATGCCAGGTGGTTACACTGGCAGGGGCAACCCCACGCAGGTAGAACAGCGCGAAGCCGAACGGCGGGGTCAGGAAGCTGGTCTGCAAATTGACCGCGATCATGATCGTCACCCACTTAGGATCCATCGTTCCGCCGTAGATAACCGGCCCCACGATTGGAATGACGATGTAGATGATCTCCAGGAAATCGAGCACGAAGCCAAGCACGAACAGCACCAGCATCACGATAAGGAAAACCACCCACTCCCGTTCGAAAGACCGCAGAAATTCCTGAATGTAGTGCTCGCCACCGAAGGAGATGACCACCAGGTTCAGCATCTGGCTGCCGATGAGGATGGCGAAGACCATTGAAGTGACTTTTGCAGTTTCCCGCACCACCGGGCTGAGCACCCTCTTCTCGAACAGCACCCAGCACGCCCAGAGCAGACCGATCATTGCGACGGAATAGGCAATGATAGTTATACCGTATGCGACCCAGTTCTGGAAACTCACGTTCTCGATGTTCACCCGCAGGTCGAAATTCACTCCGAACAGCAGCATGATCACCATTGCAAAGGTGGCAATCAGGATGCCCTGCCCGCTCCGCCCGTCCTCCTGCAATTTGCGATAGGCTGCCAGCATGATCGCGCCACCGGCGCCGAGTGCCGCCGCAGGCGTCGGATTGGTGATGCCGCCAAGAATGGACCCGAGCACCGCCACAATCAGGACCAGTGGTGGAAAGACGACGCGCAGCAGTTCATTCTGGCCCAACCTGCCGGCAGCAATCCGCAGCCCCCAAAGGGCGACGACGAAGGGCACGGCCAGCAGGAGGAACCGATAACCCGGCGAGTTGAGCGGGCCGATGAACGCTGCATCCACCGCCAGCGCCGCAAGCAAACCGGCGCCGCCGATGATCAGTGGTCTCGGAGACAGAGTTGGTGCCACACCCCGCGCGAACGCCAGTACGATGCCGAAGATCGTCACGATCACCAGAAGGCCGGTGCCAACTGGCGGCGCATTGGCGATAGCTTCTGACCGCGCCTCGGCGATCTGCTCGATGGACAGTGTCCGCTCCGCCTGCGTCCGCGTACCGCCGGCTTCATTGATCTCCGCTTGCGTCGCCACCGCACGGTCCCATTTGTCCTGACCATGCAGTTCGATCATCGCTTCCTGACACTGCGGCGAGACATTCGTGCGCAACTCCGCCTGTTTTCCGATGTCTGCCACCGAACTGACGGCCACGGATTGGGAGCCGGCCAAACCGCCAAAAACCATCATCATGACAACCACGAGGATGCCCAACGGCACGGCCAGATACCATGTCAGGGCATTGCGCAGGCCTGCCCCGGTGCCGGCGGCGTTCTCGTCATGAATCGGCGGCGCCTTTTCCGGGCGGAACATGGCAAAGCCAAACGCATAGGCGGCGTAAAGGCCGGCCAGCATCACGCCAGGCAGAATTGCTGCCTGAAATAGCGTGCCGACGGAAAGCACCGCCGGAGAGCCCAGATAGGTCAGCGCGTCCGAACAGCCTACGAGGGCCGCCCGCTCTTCCTGCGCCGTCGAGTACAGATCACCCGCCAGCGTTCCCAGAAGAACGATCACGATCGAAGGCGGAATGATCTGCCCCAGTGTGCCCGACGCCGCTATCACACCTGTTGCCAGTTCCGGCGAGTAGTTGTTGCGCAACATCGTCGGCAACGCCAGCAACCCCATCGTCACCACGGTCGCACCGACAATACCGGTAGACGCGGCAAGGAACGCACCCACGACAACAATGGAAACTGCCAGGCCTCCCGGTAGCGGCCCGAACACCCGCGCCATGGTTGTCAGCAGGTCGTTGGCGATCTTGGAGCGTTCGAGGGTAATTCCCATCAGCACGAACATCAGCACTGCCAGAAGTGTCTCGATACTCTGCCCTGCCAGCACCTTTTCGTTCATACGATTGACGATGAACGAAAGGTTGCGGTTCAGCGCCTGCTCCCAGCCACCACTCAGCAACTCGGTCGTCATCATTGGCAGATCGGGATTTCGGAAATGGCTGACCGTATCCCGCGCAACTCCACTGTTGACCAGCGCATGATACTCTTCACTGGAAGTATCAATGACGTTGGCAACCAGAATGCCGCCGGAATCCAGCGCCGCGATGATCCCGAAGGAAACCATCGCCGCACCACCGATTGCGAAGGCCACGGGGAAACCCGTCATGATGCCGCCAAACAGGCAGGCAAACACGATGATGAGGCTGATCTCTACGCCGTCCAAACCCAGAAACATCGCATCCGCCCCTTAATGAATTTCTGCGGCGCGATCCGCCGTCTCGTCTTCCAGACTGTCCTTGTCCAGATATTTCTCGGCACTCTCCGGCCCTTCGACCCACTCGAGATAGGATCGGAAAAAGAACGCCCAGGCCTGCAGGAACATCATGCCCGCGAATGCCACCAACAGGATTTTAAAAAGGAAATAGGCATCAAACCCGTTTGGCGAAAACCCCGTCGTCTCGATGTTCCATTTCAGAAGCGCAGACTTGCGCTCCACCATCTGGAACTGCTCCGTGGCATTAATCTTCGGCGTCACCAGATGGCGCCACAGGAAGTACCAGCCATAGAGCCAGATCATCACCATGGTCGGCAACATGAAGAAGATGGAGCCCAGCATGTCGACAACCCGGCGGCTGTGGTGCTTCATGCCGGAGTAGAAGAGGTCGACTCGCACATGACCGCCCTGCGTGAAGGTATAGGCACAGCACAGCGCCACGATCAGCGCGTTATAGAGCTTCAATTCCTCGGACCACCAGCTCAGATCCTTGGTGAAGTCGATGCCGAACGGCCCCACGGAAATCTCGGATACACGAAAGATGCGCTGCAGAAACACGATCATGATCTGCTGCAAGACCATTATCAGCCCGGCCCACGCGAAGATCCTGCCCACACCGTTGGCAAAACCTTCCAAAATTCGCACGACCCCCCAGAGGAAGGGGCGGCGAAACAGGCCAACAATAAAGAGCAAAAGAAAAATATCCAGTACGGCAAAGAAGAACTCGACCGAGCCGCCATAATATATCCACCGTGCAACGGCTGCCTTGTCGGACCAGTCGAGCCAGGCGACAGGATGCGTTATCGCCCAGAATATATTGTAGAAGCCAAGGCCGATATTGGTGATGAGCCAAAGAATGCCGCTGAGCATGACGCCCCCTCTAGAGCATCGGCGGTTGTGGACCCGCCGTTAAAAATCCACGGCACAAACCAGTGCCGTGGACGATTTCAATCCGACTGTGTCAGCCCAGAACGCGGTCGCGCTGGTTGCGATACGCACCTTCGGAACGCGTCAGCCAGCCAGACGAGGATTTCATGGATTTCTGCATGCTCTCGAAGACATTCTTGAAGATGTCGTCGTCCATGTTCTCGTCATAGACCTTCTGCGAAGCTTCACCGAAGGCATCCCACACGCTGTCGGGGAATTCCTTGATGGTCACGCCGCCTGCCGTCAGGCGCTGCAACGCGGCACCGTTGTTGGCGAGGAACTGGCTGAGGTTCCACTGGTGGCCTTCGCCCGCCGCGATTTCGACGATCTTCTGCTGAGCCGGCGTCAGGCTCTCGAAGACTTCACGGTTCATGGCGACGGAAAGGCCCGCGCCCGGCTCGTGGAAGCCGGCAGTGTAGTAGATCTTGGTGATCTCTTGGAAGCCGGCCTTCTCGTCGGCCCAGGGTCCGATCCATTCGGTGCCGTCGATCGCGCCAGAGGCAAGCGCCTGGTACACTTCCGCACCCGGAAGGTTCTGCACGGAAGCGCCGAGATAGCCGAGCGCCTTGCCGCCGAGGCCGGGCATGCGGAATTTCAGGCCGTTGAAATCTTCCGGTCCCGTGATCTCGTTGCGGAACCAACCGCCGGATTGGGCACCGGTATTGCCGCCGAGGAAGGATTTCAAGCCGAAGACTTGACCCAACTCGTCATGCAGCTCCATTCCGCCGTCCTGGTAGTACCAGTTGGCAAGCTCCTGCGCCGTCATGCCGAACGGCACGGCGGTGAAGAACGCATAGGCCGGGTGCTGGTTGGTGAAGTAGTAGTCCGCGCCGTGGTACATGTCGGCCTGGCCGGATGTCACCGCGTCAAACACCTCGAACGCGCCGACAAGCTCGTTGGCCGCTTTCAGGTCCACCGTCAGCTGACCGTCGGTCATCTCGGTAATGCTGTCAGCAACGCGCTGCGCACTGTCATGCACACCGGCAAGGCCACGGCCCCAGGTGGTGACCATGGTCAGCGTCCGGTTGCCCTGCGCAATAGCCGGCGCGGCCAGCGTCGTGGCTGCGGCACCGCCAAGCGCGGAATTTCTCAAAAATGAGCGACGATCCATTCTTTTCCTCCCAAAATGGTATAGCCCGACCACTGACGGGCCGTTTGTAGGTGCGCGGACATTATGCAAAGGTATGCCGAAGATAAATACCTAGGAATACGGAGGCCGCGTTTTATTGTCGGCCGCCGCCGGCATTGACCTTTCGGGCCAATCGGGACACTGCTGGAAAGCCCCGATCCGGCGGAGACACATTGGCAGACGCAAGCAGACCGCATCGCAAGCGCCCCGCGCTTTCCTACGGCCAGAAGGTCTTTCTGGTGGCGACGGTGCCGCTCGTTCTCGCCGCTTCGGCCATCGCCCTGCTGGTTATGTTTCAGGCCCGCTCTCTGTCCGAGCGTGAGATCCGCTTCATGGAATTGCGCCTATTGGAGGCAAAACAGGCCGAGCTGGTAAATTACATGTCCCTCGCCCGCACAGCCATCCAGCACATTTACGGAAACGCCGCCCCCGACGACGCAACCGCCAAACGGGAAGTCGCCCAGATCCTTGCGGCCATGACCTATGGCGATGACGGCTTCTTCTTTGTCTATGATTATGCCGGGAACAACATCGTCTCCCCGAAACAGACATATCTCATCAACAAGAACTGGTACGACGCCGAGGACCGTAACGGCGGCAAGGTCGTGCAGGAGCTGATTTCCCGTGCCCGCTCCGGTGGCGGCTACCACCGCTACCCATGGCCCCAGCCGTCAACCGGCGAAACGGCACAGATGTATTCTTACGTCATCGGCTTTCAGGACTGGCAATGGGCCCTCGGCACCGGTATCTGGATCGACGATGTCCTCGCCGAGGTTGCGCAGGTCCGCGCCGGTACCGAAGCGCGCATTCAGCGCACGTTTGTCTTTATCATCCTCATCACACTGGCAGCCCTCTTCCTCGTCTTCGTGTCCGGCCTGATGCTAAACCTGCGCGAACGCCGTCTCGCCGACGCCAAGCTGAAGGAACTGACTCAGCGCATCTTCGACACGCAGGAGGAGGAGCGCGGCCGCGTCGCCCGTGAATTGCACGATGGCATCAGCCAGATCCTCGTCGGCATCCGCTATACGCTCGAACTAGCCGCCCGAAGGTTGAAAACTGGCAAATCCGGCGTTGCCGACGGCATCGCCTCGTCCTCCACCGGTCTCAACGATGCCATTCACGAAGTTCGCCGCATCAGCCGCGACTTGCGCCCCGGTGTGCTCGACGACCTCGGCCTGGGTCCGGCACTGAAAACGCTGGTCGAAGAATTTTCCAAGCGCACCGAGATCGAGGCCGTGTTCGAGACCGTCGTGTTCCGCAACCGCCTTGCCGACGACGCAAAGACTGCCCTCTACCGCGTCGCACAGGAAGCGCTGACCAACATTGAACGCCATGCCCAGGCCACGCATGTCCGGATGAAACTCTATGGCTCGCGCCGCGGCGCCAACCTGACGATCGAAGACAACGGCATCGGCCTCAAAGGCACCAACCAGGCCATCAGCCCCGGTCTCGGTCTCCGCAACATGGCCGAACGCATAGAGCATCTCGACGGCACACTCACCATAACATCCTCCGCCCGCGGCACCCGGGTGGAGGCCCGCCTGCCCCTCAAGCACATGCTCCCACCACTGGAAAGCACTGAAGAACGGAAGACCGCATGACCATTCGTGTCCTACTCGCCGACGATCACCCGCTGGTGGTAGACGGCATCAGGGGGTTTCTGGAAACCTACGATCACATAGAGGTGGTCGCCACCGCCACCAACGGCGAAGAGGCGCTGGCCGCCTTCGCCGCCCACAACCCGGACGTTGTGTTGATGGACCTCAACATGCCGGTTCTGTCCGGTCTCGCCGCTACCGAGATCATGCGGGAGCGCAAGCCTGACGCCCGCATCCTGATCTTGTCGATGCATGACAGTCCCGAATACATCTCGACCGCGCTCCGCCACGGCGCCAGTGGCTATGTGCTGAAGGAGGTTCCGACCGAAGAGATCGTCGACGCCATCGAGAAGGTTCATGCCGGAGAGCGTTATCTCTGCACCGGCACCGAACAGATGATCGCCCCGGAGCGCGGGCGCGAACCCCTCACCAGCAGGGAGCAGACGGTCCTGCTCGAACTCGCAAGCGGGATGTCGAACAAGGAAGTCGCCCGCAGCCTCGACATTTCCGTTCGCACCGTCGAGACGCATCGAAAGAATATCAAGCGCAAGCTCGGCATTTCGTCTACCGCCGGACTCACCCGCTACGCACTGGAACACGGCGTTCTCCGTGAGTGATTGCGCAGTTTTCCAGATTTTTGAAATTTAAATACAAAAAACCGGTCCTCGGAGACATAAAAAACGGAATTAAGCGGTTGACCCCCCGTTTTTTGCGGCATAAGACAAATGTCATGAGACACGAAGTAGTCCTTATTCGAAAGCGTGGGCCCCGGCGGAAGTAACACTTCCAGATCGGACCGCTCACGCACAGCCCCTCTACGGGGCTTTTTTTATGCCTCCCGGCAGCGGGAGCACGGAAGCGGAGAAGAAAGATGTCGGCAGAAATGACCGGTGCTAGAATTGTCGTTCAGGCCTTGAAAGATCAGGGCGTGGAAGTGGTTTTCGGCTATCCCGGTGGCGCCGTACTACCCATCTATGACGAAATCTTTCTCCAGAACGAGATCCGCCACGTCCTCGTCCGCCACGAACAGGGTGCGGTTCACGCCGCCGAAGGTTATGCCCGCTCCACCGGCAAGCCCGGCGTCGTTCTCGTCACGTCCGGCCCCGGTGCCACCAATGCCGTCACCGGCCTGACCGATGCGTTGATGGACAGCATCCCGCTGATTGTCCTCACCGGCCAGGTGCCCACGTTCATGATCGGCAATGATGCCTTTCAGGAAGCGGATACTGTCGGCATCACCCGACCATGCACCAAGCATAACTGGCTCGTTAAGGATACCGATGTACTCGGCGACACCATTCACCAGGCATTCCACGTCGCCACTCATGGCCGCCCCGGCCCGGTTCTGGTCGACATCCCCAAGGACGTGCAGTTCGCCGAAGGCAGCTACACTAAGAAGGAACGCGCGCGGACGAAACATTATGCGCCGCAGACAGAAGGCGATATCGATCTGATCACGCTGGCAGTCGAAGGGCTGGAGAAGGCAGAGCGCCCGATCCTCTATTCCGGCGGCGGCGTCGTCAATGCCGGCCCCGGAGCCAGCCAGTCGCTGCGCGAACTGACTGCCGCCACCGGCTTCCCCATCACCTCCACACTGATGGGCCTCGGCTGCTATCCGGCGTCAGGCGATAACTGGCTGGGCATGTTGGGCATGCACGGCACCTACGAGGCCAACATGACGATGCACGGCTGTGACTTCATGCTTTGCATCGGCGCCCGCTTCGATGACCGCATCACCGGCCGCGTCGACGCCTTCAGCCCCGACAGTTTCAAGGTGCATATCGACATCGACCCCTCGTCGATCAACAAGAATATCCACGTTGATGTTCCCATCGTCGGCGATGTCGGCCGCGTGCTCGAGCAGATGCTGCAGATCTGGAAAGATCGCGGGTCCAGAACCAACTCCGAAGCTGTTGCCCGCTGGTGGAAGCAGATCGAAGCGTGGAAGAGCATCAAATCGCTCGCCTACAAGAATTCCGATACAACCATCAAGCCGCAGTTCGCGCTGGAACGTCTGGAAGCGCTGACCAAAGGTCGCGACCGTTACATCACCACCGAGGTCGGCCAGCACCAGATGTGGGCCGCACAATATCTCGGTTTTGAGGATCCCAATCGCTGGATGACGTCCGGCGGCCTCGGCACAATGGGGTACGGCCTGCCCGCGTCCGTCGGTGTGCAGATCGCCCACCCCGAGGCGCTGGTGATCAACGTCGCCGGTGAAGCCTCTTGGCTGATGAATATGCAGGAAATGGGCACGGCCATGCAGTATCGCGCCCCCGTCAAGCAGTTCATTCTCAACAATGAGCGGTTGGGCATGGTCCGCCAGTGGCAGGAATTGCTGCACGGAGAGCGCTATTCGTCGAGTTGGTCCGAGAGCCTGCCCGATTTCGTGAAACTGGCCGAAGCTTTCGGCTGCAAGGGCGCGGTCGTGGACAACCCCGCCGATCTGGACGAGGCAATCAGGGAGATGCTGGCCTACGACGGCCCCTATATCCTCGATTGTCTGGTAGAGAAGCACGAGAACTGCTTCCCGATGATCCCGAGCGGCAAGGCCCACAACGAAATGCTTCTCGGCGACGCCAGTACCAAGGATGCAATCGAGGCTGGTGGTGCCGTTCTGGTCTAGAAAACGCGCGGATACGGCTGAAAATTATGCATTTTTCAGCTATGGAATGACAAAGTGCGGCAGCACGTTGGCCTTCCAGATCACGCATACCGCACTGATGGAGGCGGGCTGTCCACAGCCCGCCATACCCTTTCCCGGCGAATCCGGCCGCCGCGTCAACTTCATTCCCCAAATGAGCGAAGGCCGCGAAAGCGCAATCCGCGCCGCGCTGTCCGAAACAGGCAACCCGATCGTCATCAAGACCCATGGCCGTCCGACGCCGCGCATGGTCAACTGGATCGAAAGCGGTGAAGGACGAGGACACGCCATCTTTCGCGATCCACGCGATATGGCACTTTCCATGTTGGATCATGGTCGAACCGCCCGCGAACGCAACCGGCCTGCCTTCGCTGAAATCCACACTCTAGAAGACGCCTGCAAGGGTATCGCCAATCAGTTGGACAGCCTCACAGCATGGCTGCAATTGCCTGGCATCGCCGCCCTCCAGTACGACACGCTCGCTTTCCAGACGGAGACGGCCGCGCAGCACATTCTCGAACAGCTTGGATTGGGGGGAAATCCCCGCCGGATTGCTCGCCGCGTACTGCGTTCGGGCAAGACGCTGATGAACAAGGGCATCGCGTCGCGCTACAAAACGGAGATGTCACCGGAAATCAGCGCGGCCTTCCTTTCCCGCTTCCGACCCTTCTACGACATCCTGCTCGACAAGCCGGATGTCGCGCTCCCCCTCCGCCCCAACACAATTCTCTACGATCCGGAGGCGCTGGCAAAACCGCTGCCGGCGGCGGCCTGAGCAATGCTCTTACAGATAGCCCCCGTGCGTCCAGTTTCCCGCCTCATCAAGATGGCCGAGCGCCCGAGCCTCACCGTCGCGTTCACCGACAACCAGCACCGCTCCGCCGCCGATTTCCTCCAGAACATCGGCCGCCGTGTATATTTCCTTACAGTGAAACTGGTTGCACGTTTCACCGCGCCACTGCCGCGGCAGCACGCACCCCTGTCCACCGTGAAAAACGCACGAACCGTCTACGGAAACTTCCGGCAACGAAGCCTCATAGCGCTCCATCACCTTCTCCGCCGTCAGCTCCGGTTCCCGGCTACGCTGTTCGCTGATCGTATGGGCATACAAAAATGCATTTCTTGCAGCGCCCTGCCGGCAGCAAAAACCCTGGCAGGTTGCACATGCGGCCCGGTCCAGCGCCTGCTCGGTCTGTACTTCACCCTCGACCATTTCATCAGGCACCGCCGCCCCGAACGCCTCGGCCACAATCTGTCGCAGATGCGTCAGAAATTCGGCCCGTCGTGTCTTGGGCAACGGCACCAGCGCCTCGTTCTGAAACGGCACCAGCACCGCCCGCTCCGCGCCGAATTGCACGGCATACTCCGCCGCCCGGGTACGATAGCCTTCCTGCCACATCACTTCCTTACGATGCTGGAGCAACCGCACATGCGCCTGCTGGCACTCCGCCCCTCCACAATGGCCCGGCCTTACCACGGCCTGCGGCGGAAGTTCGGCCTCACAGAACGGGCAAAGTTTCAACCACCCGGCACCGGCCGGGCTCCCGGGCTGCACCGTGCGTCCCGATACGATCATGGCGGTATCCGAAACCATCACACCCGCGATCTCGACATTCAGCATCTGCACATCTCCCGCGTCTTCGATCAGTCAGACCGGAACAATCCACTCGCATACCCGGCCGAACCCGGGCATATCATCTCCCGAAAGGTACATTCCTTGTGTGCCGAAAAGAACAAGAGGAAGCCATGTCGCCACTGAATATCAAGAAGGGCACAAATCGTCAGAGCGCCTATAATCTGCGCAATCCACTCGGCGATGAGCAGGAAACCCATACGCTGACGATCCTGGTGGACAACGAGGCCGGTGTCCTCGCCCGCGTGATCGGCCTCTTTTCAGGCCGCGGCTACAACATCGACAGTCTGACAGTGGCGGAAGTGGACCACACCGGCCACCGTTCCCGCATCACCGTGGTCACCACAGGCACGCCGGCAGTGATCGAGCAGATCAAGGCGCAACTGGGCCGCATGGTGCCCGTTCACACGGTCAACGACCTCACAGTCGAAGGCCCCTCAGTGGAACGCGAACTCGCCTTGGTGAAGGTTGCGGGCAAGGGTGACAAGCGGGTCGAGGCAATGCGCACGTCCGAAGTGTTCCGCGCAAGCGTTGTTGACAGCACACTTGAAAGCTTCGTCTTTGAGATCACCGGCAGTCCCGAAAAGATCGACGCCTTCGTATCGCTGATGGTGCCCCTCGGGCTCGAAGAAGTGGCCCGCACCGGTGTCGCAGCCATCGCCCGTGGTGCCGGCGAGGCAGCAGTTCTCTGAATCAAAATAGCGGAGCCCGGTCCGGGCCCCGCCAATGGTAATGGTTTCGCTCGCTGTCAGTTATCGGGCTGCGAGTCACCATCCAGATCATTGTCACCGCCGAAGTTCTCGTTCGGCGGATCGCTCGGCACACCGTTATAGTCATCACAGGCTCCAAGCAGCGTCAGCAGAGCAAAAAGAGGCATCGTTTTCAAAAGTGTGGACATCGGACAATCCTTTCTTGATGACGCGGATCATCCACGCCTTGGACTATCAACGCCCTCTCCCGCCGAAAGGTTTCAAGTTTTAAGTTTTAAGTTGCCAGCCGTCCGCGACCGCTCAAATTACCTCTGCGAAAGAAAAAAGGGGGATGGCAAACCATCCCCCAAGTCTCGCAATTTCAGGCTCTTCTAGTTTACCGCTCGGTTTATTGCCTGCGGCCTGAACGCTTCACACCGGGCGAGAGCAACTTCGCCCGATGTATTCCTCAGCTGCACCCGGAAGTGCCGCCGCATGTGTTGCATTTCATGCAGGTGCCGTTACGCACCAGCGTGAAATTTCCGCACTCGCCGCAGGGATCGCCCTCGTAACCCTGCATCTTGGCCTTGGCGCGTTCGTCGAGAACGGTGGCGGAGATCGCCTCCACCGTTGTCACGCTACTCGTCGCTTCGACCGACAGCCCCGTGTCCAACGCCGCCGTCGCCGCGCCGCCCTGCAGAACCATCAGTTCCTGTGGCAGGCGCTTGCGCAGGTATCCCGTCGAACTGACCTGCTTGATCATCTCGATGGACGCCTGGCTTACCTCCGGATCGACGGGTCGGACATTGGAGACGCCCTCTTCCTCACCGCGGCCGATGTCGTCAAACCCCTGCCCTTCGGGCTTCACATGGGCCAAATCGGTCCGGTCGAGGTAGCTGACCGCCAATTCCCGGAAGATGTAATCAAGGATCGAGGTCGCATTCTTGATGCTGTCGTTGCCCGTCACCATCCCAGCCGGCTCGAACCGAGTGAAAGTGAAAGCTTCCACAAACTCTTCCAGCGGCACGCCGTACTGAAGCCCGACCGACACGGCGATGGCGAAGTTGTTCATCATCGCCCGGAATGCCGCACCCTCCTTGTGCATGTCGATGAAGATTTCGCCCAGCTTGCCGTCCTCGTACTCGCCGGTCCGCAGATACACCTTGTGGTTGCCGACAATGGCCTTCTGCGTGTAGCCCTTCCGCCGCTCCGGCAGCTTGGCACGCCCGCGCGCGACTTCCTTCACAATCACCTTCTCGATGATCTTCTCAGCCAGGATCTGCGCCCGCTCACCAGCAGGAGCCTCGAACAAGGTTTCTTCCAGATCCTCGTCATCGTCCTCGATCAGTGCCGACGAAAGCGGCTGGCTCAGTTTCGAGCCGTCACGATAGAGCGCGTTAGCCTTGACGCCGAGCGACCAGCTCAACTCGTAGGCCGCCTTGCAATCCTCGATACCCGCATCATTGGGCATGTTGATCGTCTTGGAGATCGCGCCGGAGATGAAGCTCTGCGCCGCCGCCATCATGTGGATGTGGCTTTCCACGGAAAGGAACCGCTCGCCGATCTTGCCACAGGCGTTGGCGCAATCGAAGACGCTGTAATGCTCCTCTTTCAGATGCGGCGCACCTTCCAGCGTCATGGTTCCGCACACGTGATTGTTGGCAGCCTCGATCTGGCCGCGCGTGTAGCCGAGGTGACGCAGTAGATCGAACCCGGCATCGCTCAGCTTCTCCGGTGGGATGCCGAGCACGTCGGAGCAGAACTCCGCGCCCAGCGTCCACTGGTTGAAGACGAAGCGAATGTCGAACGCCGTCGGCAACGCCGTTTCCACCTTTGCGATCTCGTCCGGGCCGAAACCGTGGCCGATCAGTGATGTCGCGTTGATGTCCGGTGCGTTGCCAAGCGTTCCGTGACCGACAGCGTAGGAGACAATCTCGCCAATCTCAGCCTGAGAATAGCCGAGCTTCTCCAACGCTGCGGGCACAGACTGGTTAATGATCTTGAAGTACCCGCCCCCCGCGAGCTTCTTGAACTTAACCAGGGCAAAGTCGGGTTCGATGCCGGTCGTATCGCAATCCATCACCAGGCCGATTGTTCCGGTCGGGGCAATCACCGTCGACTGGGCGTTGCGATAACCATGAGCTTCACCCAGCGTCAGCGCTTCGTCCCAGACGGCGCGGGCCAGATCCACCAGTTCCCGGTCGGGGCATTTGGCAGCATCCAGCGGTACCGGGTTCACGGCCAGCTTCTCGTAGCCGGAAGTTTCCGAATAGGCCGCACGGCGATGGTTGCGGATTACACGCAGCATGTGGTCCGCGTTTGGTCCGTAGCCCGGGAAAGCACCCAGTTCTTCCGCCATTTCTGCCGACGTCGCGTAACAGACACCCGTCATGATCGCAGTCAGCGCGCCGCAGAGTGCCCGGCCCTCGTCACTGTCGTAGCCCAGCCCCATGTTCATCAGCAGGCCGCCGATGTTGGCATATCCAAGCCCGGTGGTGCGGAACTTGTAGGAAAGTTCTGCAATCTCGGGGCTCGGGAACTGCGCCATCAGCACAGAGATTTCCAGTGTTACCATCCACAGCCGCGTGGCATGAACATAGGCTTCCGCGTCGAACTTGCCGTCCTTCAGGAACGTCAGCAGGTTCATCGAGGCGAGGTTACACGCCGTGTCGTCGAGGAACATGTATTCCGAACACGGGTTGGAACCGCGGATCGCACCATCCTCCGGGCAGGTGTGCCAGGAATTCACCGTGTCATGGAACTGGATGCCCGGGTCAGCACAGGCCCATGCCGCGTGCCCCACCTGATCCCAGAGGTCCCGTGCCTTGACAGTCTTGGCCACCTTGCCATCCGTGCGCCGGATCAATGCCCAGTCGGCATCGTCCTTGACGGCCTGCAGAAACGCATCGGTCACACGAACCGAGTTGTTGGAGTTCTGCCCGGAAACCGTCAGATAGGCATCGGAATCCCAGTCCGTGTCATACGTCGGGAACTCGATCGAGGAATATCCCTGCTCCGCATACTGGAGAATACGTTTGACATAAGTCTCTGGAATCATCGCCTTCTTGGCGCTGCGGATCGCGGTCTTCAACCCGGAATTCCGCTTGGGATCGAAGGCATCCGCTTCCGCTCCGTCCCATGTCCGGATCGCTTCGAAAATGCCGTTCAGCTTCTCCTCATGCGCCTTGGAGCCAGCCACCAGAGAAGCGACCTTCTGTTCTTCCACGACCTTCCAGTTGATGAAGTCCTCGATATCAGGGTGATCCATGTCGCAGATCACCATCTTGGCCGCCCGCCGTGTGGTGCCACCGGATTTGATCGCACCCGCCGCCCGGTCGCCAATCTTCAGGAACGACATCAGGCCCGAAGACTTGCCACCGCCGCCAAGCGGCTCGTTGGCCCCGCGCAGAGAGGAGAAGTTGGTGCCGGTGCCGGAACCGTACTTGAACAGCCGCGCCTCGCGCGTCCACAGGTCCATGATACCGCCCTCGTTCACCAGGTCGTCCGAGACACTCTGGATGAAGCAGGCATGCGGCTGCGGGTGTTCATAGGCGCTGGTCGATTTGGTCAGCTTGCCCGTTTTGTAATCCACGTAGAAATGGCCCTGGCTCGGTCCGTCAATACCGTAGGCCCAATGGAGACCGGTGTTGAACCACTGCGGGCTGTTGGGTGCAGCCATCTGGGATGCAAGCATGTAACGCATCTCATCGTAATAGGCGCCGGCATCCTCTTCGGAACTGAAATAACCGCCTTTCCAGCCCCAGTAACACCACGCACCCGCCAAGCGGTCGAACACCTGCGCAGCACTCGTCTCGCCTCCGAACCGTTCATCCTCCGGCAGTTTCTTCAGTGCTGCCTCATCGGGCACGGAGCGCCACAGGAAACTTGGCACACCCTTTTCCTTCACCGGCTTCAGTGCCGCCGGTACGCCTGCCTTGCGGAAGTATTTCTGCGCCAGCACATCCGCGGCCACTTGGCTCCAGCTGTCAGGTACATCGAATTCCGTCAGCGAAAAGACGACGGAGCCGTCCGGGTTGCGGATCTCCGAGGCAGTCTTGCGAAAGCCGATGCCCCCGTAGGCCCCTGTCTTTTTCGTCGTGAATTTGCGGTCAATTTTCATTCTCTGCCCCTGAGATATTCTTTAGACATGTGCATTTCTCGGCGCCGGTCGTTGCCCGCACCAAGCCCCTGCGGATACCCGCAAAAGCGATATTCGAGATTTTGCAGACTTGCCTGAAACCGCTAGATATGGTGTCCGGTCTTCGCTGCCCCCACAACCTGTCCGATGGCGTCGCCTCGGTCAACGCAATTTTTCACGCATTCGTCACATTTTGTTATTGACGCGAAAAAGCCTACTAATTCTGGGGGCCTGCCCAAGACTCCCTCGTGATCAAGGCTCGTTGGCAGTCCTGGGGCAAACACAGGTCCCGCCGGCGAACACCGCATATTTCCGTTGATATACCGGCGTTTGCACGGACGCTCTCACGTAAATCACCTAATACGCATACTCTCAGCCCACACCATATGTGGTGCCCCGCCCCTGCGTCACGCTGCCTGCGATTCCGGAATCACCTGTTGCCAGCATGCGACGTTCAATGTCGCTTTGGGAAAAGCGTAGCCGCTGTGCTCGTCCAGACTTGCCCGATCAGGAGGCACAAGATGTACGATCAGGCACAACTGATACAGGAACTTGCGTCTGTGACGCGCCCGGTCGGCGAGGCCCGTGGCCTTCCAAGTCATTTCTACACCAGCCCGGCCGCATTTGATTTCGAGCGGGAGCGAATCTTTCGCGACGGTTGGGCCGCAATCGGATTCGGCGCGGATGTTCCCGAACCGGGCGATGCCCGTCCTGTCGAATTTCTCGGCATGCCCCTTCTGCTTCTGCGCGATCGAACCGGCACCTTGCGGGTGTTTGAGAATGTCTGCCGCCACCGGGGCATGATTCTCGTCCAAGCGCCGGGAAATTTCGGCGGCGTCATCCGTTGTCCGTACCACAGCTGGTGCTACAGTCAGGATGGCCGCCTGCGCGCCACCCCACATGTCGGCGGCCCAGGTATCAACACGCATCCCAGCATCGATCCCGCACAAACCGGTCTCATCCCGGTGCGCATGGGTGTGTTCTTGGATACGATTTTCGTCAACATCTCAGGTGTTGCGGAACCATTTGAGGAGTTTATCGCCCCGCTGGCCAGCCGCTGGACAGACTTTGCCGATCGCCCACTGTTCGCCGGCCGGGACAGCACCTTCACGCTGGATGTCGCCTGCAACTGGAAGCTGGCGGTAGAAAATTATTGCGAAAGCTACCATCTGCCATGGGTCCACCCCGGCCTGAACAGCTATTCGAAGCTGGAGGACCACTACAACATCGAGCAGCCCGGCCATTTTTCCGGTCAGGGCACCCGCGTCTACAATCCTCGCCTGTCACCCACGGAAGCGTTCCCCGACTTTGCCGATCTCCCGGAATACTGGGACAGCGCCGCCGAATATGTCGCCCTTTACCCCAACATCCTGCTCGGCGTTCACCGTGACCATGTGTTCGCCATCCGCCTCGATCCAAAAGCACCGGGTCATACCCTGGAGAACGTAGCCCTCTACTATACGTCCCGCGCGGCAGCTGAGAGCGATGAGTTCGCCGATCTGCGGGCCAGCAATGCCCGATTGTGGAAAGACGTGTTTGTCGAAGACATTTTCGTTGTCGAAGGCATGCAAAAGGGTCGCGGCGCCCCGGGTTTCGACGGCGGCCGCTTTTCGGCCGTGATGGACAGCCCCACCCACATGTTCCACTCATGGGCGGCAAGCCGCCTTGGATAGGGTCGCCCGCATCGATGCGGCCCTGAAGGCCGATCCACAGGGCACCAATCCTGGTGCCTTGTCGCAGCGCCACTGCGAGGCCGCGAGTCTGCAGACCTCGCCAGAGGCCCGTCGGTTCCATCTCACCCATGCCTGGATTTTTGCACTCGTCGCGGGCGACGAAGTCGCAACGGCCAGCCTCGAATCCGCCTTGCGCGAGGCCGGCGGCCTCTAACTACGGCTTTGGCGTTTCAGCCTTTTTGGGCACCCAAATGTTGGGGCGGCCATCCCATCGGCCTGTGCGTGGAGGAAGAGAGTGACGCGCGCACCGGGAAAACCGAAAAGTGGGATTGTCATCCGACAACCGCTTCAGACAGGTGCGATCCGCATTCCCAGCCGTTGAAAATACGGCTTCTCCGGCGTCGCCACGACATCGGGAAACTCCGGCCGGTTGACAGCATCCGGAAATCCCTGCGGTTCGAGACAGACGCCGCCGAACGCGCCGTAGCTTGCCCCATCGTGGCCCGGCACCGGGATCTCCATCGTCGGTGCGTTGAACAGTTGCAGACCCGGCTGGTCACTGAACAGTTGCAATTCCAGCCCGGTATCCTCGGACCAGAGTGAGGCAACCGGTTCGTCTAGCTTACGTGCGTCGCCACTGGCCAACACCAGATTATGGTCGATCCCCTGCCGCTGAAGGTCGCGCTCTCCGATCAACACCGGTGTCCGGAAATCGAGGTGCGTCCCCCCCACGGGCAACAATTCTCCTGTCGGAATCAGAGCTTCATCGACGGGCGTATAAAGGTCGGCAGCGATTTCCAGCACATGCCCCAGCACATCGCCTCCGCCATTGAGGTTATAATAATTGTGCTGCGCCAGATTAATCGGCGTCGGCCGGTCCGGTACGCCGCGCATTTCGCAGACAAGTTCCAGCCCGAGCAAACGGAACACGACTTCGAATTCTACACGGCCAGGGAACCCCATCTCCCCGTCGGGGCTGACATAACGCAGGATGACCGTGTTCGGACCGGACATTTCCATGTCCCACACCACGCTGCCCAACCCCTTCGGCCCACCGTGCAGGATGTTCGCCCCTTCGTTGGCTTTCAGGTCGTACCTCTGGCCGCCTAACTCGAACGACGCGCCGCCGATCCGGTTGGCAACACGCCCGGCGATGATCCCGAAGGACTTCGAATGAACCGGATAGGGGGCAAACTCCGAAAACCCCAAGACGCACGGCACCGCCCTGCCGAAGGCTTCCACCCGCCAGTCGCGGATGACACAGCCGTAATTGAGGATCGAAACCCGCGCCTCAGCACTCTCCAGCACTGCCTCACGCACATCCTGCCCATCGAATTGTCCGATCACCGCTGGCATCACCGCCCTCCCTCCCCGATCTTCCGGATCTGGTCCAGCAATGCGGTTTTCACCTGCAAGCCGTCGGCTGCCGCCCGTTCCCGTGCGGCGAGGCGGCGGCTTCCGGGCAGCCGTGCCCCGTCGAGATCGTCATATATCGCGGCGAGTTTCGCAATCCTGTCCTCGAACGCGCCGCCGGACAGCGCCTCGGGGTCAAGGGAAAGGATCACCTGTCCCAGGTTCGGCGGCTCCCCCTCGGTGTCGAACAGGCTGCTTGCTTCCGTCCCAAGCGCCGCTCCGGCGAGGCAGGCCGACATCACCTCGACCATCAGCGCCAGTGCCGCCCCCTTGGCCCCGCCCATCGGCGCCACAGTGCCCTGCAACGCCAGCGCCGCGTCCGTGGTCGGCGTTCCGTCGGGGGCGAAGGCCCAACCTTCCGGAATCGGCTCACCGATCTCCCGCGCCGCCAGGATCTTTCCCCGCGCCACCGTTGTTGTCGCCATATCGATCACCAACGGCGCCTCATGCATCGGCGCGGCGAAGGCGATCGGATTGGTCCCGAGCACAGGTGTCTTAGCCCCCCAGGGCGCCATCGCCTTCGGCGCGTTGCCATAGACGAAAGCCACCAGTCCTTCCTCCGCCAACCGCTCACAGTGATGCCCCGC
Source organism: Algicella marina (assembly GCF_009931615.1). Taxonomy (NCBI): domain Bacteria; kingdom Pseudomonadati; phylum Pseudomonadota; class Alphaproteobacteria; order Rhodobacterales; family Paracoccaceae; genus Algicella; species Algicella marina. The sequence goes on from NZ_CP046620.1 coordinate 1,419,357, forward strand.
TACCCCGAAATGGTGGGAGCGATGAACGGCCGCGGACGCCACCCCGAGGATGCGCGTCCGCGCCACCAGTTCCGGCAGCGCCAGATCGAAGGCCGGAAAGGCAAACCCGTGTGCTGCATCCACGCGGAAGGCCCCCGGCCGAACCGAAGTGATCTCCGGAACCGCATGGCCCTTTACCTTGCCGGCGCGGCTTTGCGCGGTGTAACTCGGAATGCGCGACAGCCCGTGCCCGCCCTGCCCGTCGATCTCGGCGAGGATCAGCGCCCGCGCAGTACTCGCCGCATTGTCAGCGCTCACGTCGGAGGCTTCCAGCGCCGCCCGCGCCAGCCTTCCCGCTTCGGCGAGGCTCAGCCGTTCGGTTCCGCTCATCGATCCTCCAATACGGCCCCCCGACCCTTGCCATAAGGCTAGGAACAGATAGTTCTGCAAAACAGCAGCGGCCGGACGTTTCCTCCGCTCAGCCGGAAACATCCGGCCGCACGCCAGTCTAAAGCGAAATCATTGAAAACTTAACCAAAAATTCGACCGTCAGGCGGATCGGTACAGCTTCGTCATCACGAACTCCCGGTGTCCGAGAGCTTCCGCCGCCGTGACGCGCCCGTTGGCCGTGCGCCGGATCATCTCGATCAGCGCATCGCCCGCCTGGTCGATCGTCATCTCGCGCGTCAGCACGCCGGTCACGTCCACGTCAATGTGCTCGGCCATCGTGCGCAGCGTGCGCGGGTTGCCGGAAATCTTGATCACCGGCACGATCGGGTTGCCCACCACGTTGCCCTGCCCAGTGGGGAACGTGTGCACCACGTAGCCCGCCGCGGCCATCAGCGTCACGCATTCCGCCGCCGCGGAACTGGTGTCCATGAAATAGAGCCCCGCGCCCTTCGCCGGAGCCTCTGCCGGCTCCAACGCATCGATATAGGTCGAGGTCCGCCCGATCTTCTCGAGGTTGCCTAAAGCTTTCTCCTCGATGGTCGTCAGCCCGCCGAGGATGTTGCCCTTGGTCGGCTGGCTGTCGGAAAGGTCCGAGGTCTTGAACGGCTCGATCACCTCGTCCTGATAAGCCTGAAATATCTTCATGAACTTTTCCGCCGCCTCGGGCGTTGCGGCGCGCTTGGCGCAGATATGCTCCGCCCCGGTGATTTCGGACGTCTCGCCGAAACAGCCGTACAGCCCGTGCGGCAGCAGCTTGTCGTACATGTTGCCCACCGTCGGGCAGCTTGAAAGCCCCGTCGTCGTGTCGCTCTCGCCGCACTTGGTGGAAACCCACAGCTCGGTCAGCCCGCAATCCTCCTTGGGCAGCTCCGTCGCCCAGTGCACGAACTCCTTGGCCTTCCAGCTCGCCTGCCGGATCGTCTCGAAATCGCCCTTCTGCTCGATCGAGAACCCTTCCACCGGCTTGCCCGTCTTGGCGATGCCGTCCACGATCACCTGCGTCCATTCCGGCTCGATCCCGATCACGATCACCGCGGCCACGTTGGGGTTCGCGCCCGTGCCGATCATCGTGCGGAAATGCAGGTCCAGATCCTCGCCGAACTGCAAGCGCCCGTAGGCATGCGGCAGCGCCATCGTGCCCTTCACGTTGTTGGCCACCGCCTCGCAGGCGGCGTTCGAGATATCGTCCACCGGCAGGATGATCACGTGGTTGCGCACGCCCACCCGGCCGTTTTCGCGCCGCCAGGCCTGCACCGTCGTCTCCGTCGCATCGAACATCGCGTCTCTCCCCTACCAGCGCTTGGTTTTCATGTTGTGCACGTGCACGTGCCCGCCCTTGGCGGCATCGCCCACCATCCTGCCGATATCCTCGCCGTACTTGATCACCGTGTCCCCGGCCTTCAGGTCGGTCAGCGCGACCTTGTGGCCGATGGGAATGTCGGCCCCCGCCGTCAGCCGGAAATCGCTGTTGTCGTGGGTGATCACGCCCAGCATTTCCGTGCCTGCGGTCAGGCCCTCCACGACCACGACACCCACGTTGTCTCGTGCATCATGCACAAGCAGTTGCGGCACACCCATATCTTCCTCCCTTGCAAACCGACTCGCGTCCAGTCTTATATAAGACATCATAGTCTAATTTGGCGGAGCAGTCAGTCAGGAATGAAAGCCGAAGCCCGCCCGCTCTACGCGCAAGTTCGCGCAACCCTTACCCATCGCATCGCGGAAGGCGCCTGGACTGCAGGGGAAGCGCTGCCATCGGAATTCGCACTGGCCGCCGAACTCGGTGTCAGTCAGGGAACTGTGCGCAAGGCCCTGAATGAAATGGCCGCTGATCACGAAGTGGAGCGTCGGCAGGGTCTTGGCACCTTTGTCCCCGTGCACACTCCGGAAAGAGCCCTGTTTCACTTTTTCCGCATCACCGATCCGACCGGTGCACCTCTGATGCCGGGGCCAATTTCCACGCAGGTACGAAAGGTTCCATGCCCCGAAGAGCTTTCCGCTGAGTTTCCGAAATCCCGCACTGTCTGGCAGATCCGACGGCTGCGTGCCTTCTCCGGCGCACCTGCGCTGGTGGAGGATATTCATCTAGATCCCGCGGTCATCAACGATCCCGGTCCAGCCGCCAACCTGCCCAATGCCCTTTATCCTCATTATCAGGCGACTGCGGGCGTGTCGGTCGCGCGGGCGGAAGACTTCATTCAGGCCACGTCAGCATCGCAAGAGATCGCAAGTGAATTGGCTGTTAGTCCCGGCACACCATTGTTAACGATCGAGCGTCGGGCCTTTGATCTCAAGAACCGACTAATTGAACACCGGCGCACTTCGCTGCTGCCGACCAATGCGGGCTATCGCGTCCATCTTCGTTAGGCTTTCCGAAGGATCTAGCGTGGACCGCGCAACTTGTCGAGTCAGTCGCAACCCCATGCCGCCGCAGTGCCGATAGCCGGATGGCGCATCTCGGCGCCGGGGCGGATGCCAAGTTCCTCCGCCACGCCGCCATTGATCTCCAGCACATACTGAATGGCATCGCCGCCCGGAATTCCGGTAAGATCCCCCGGCACGGCGTTGGCATGGACCTTCTGAACGACACCCGCCGCATCCATGAATATCATATCCAGCGGGATAAGGGTGTTCTTCATCCAGAAACTGACCTGTTGCGGTCGGTCGTAGACGAACAGCATTCCTTCAAACATACCCATTTGTTCGACGAACATCAGTCCGCGGGCACGGCTTTCAACCGTGTCGACGACATCCACGCGGAACTGTGCCTGTAGAGCGTCATCGCGAAATTCAGCGACGCCGGGCGCACAGTCCGCAACGGCTGTCCCGCCAACGAACAAAAGGAACAGAAAAGACAAGACAAGCCGCAAAGGCTTCACCCTTCGCGCACGCCCGCTGCCTTGGCGGCCGGCTTGGCCTCATCCTTCAAGGCCGTGTTGGCGAAATCCCAGGAACGGATCTCGGCGGCGGTTTTGCCGCGCGGGCCGCGCTTGCAGCGCACACAAACCGCCTCACCCGGCAAGAGATCGGACAATCCGAAATGTCGCAGCACCTCCATGTGCACGAAAACATCTTCGGGATCACCGAAAGCATTGACGAACCCGAAGCCCTTGACCTTGTCGAACCACTTCACCCGTGCGGGCTGCAGCGGAGCATCAACCTTTTCAATGACAAATGCGGATTCTTCCTTCGCGCCTTCGTTTTCTTCACCGGCAACGACTTCGATCTCGAGGATCTCCACCGCCTGCCGGCCGCGCTCGGTGCCCTGCACCTCCATCGTGATCCGGGCACCTTCTGCCACAGAACTCCGCCCGAAATTTCGGAGCACGTTTGCATGGAGCAAAACGTCGCCATCGTCGTCATCGACGATTACGAATCCGTAACCCTTGGTTGAGTCGAACCACTTAACGTGACCTTTCATCATCTACGATCTCGTCCTGCACAATTCCAAATCGGCATCTGCAAAATATGCCACAACGTTTTTACGGATTGAGTACTCAAAGCCCGTAAAACCCCATACGCGCCGTGCCATACCCGAAGCACGCACCCCCCCAATGGTGTTGTCTAACCTTCTACGAAAAGCGTTATCCTTACAACACGTATTCGACCAAACAGAATGCACCAGCGGCAGTTTTTCCAAAGAAATCCCGCTATCTACCTGCAAACATGGCAAAAACGCCATCTTTGCAACCGCTTTGGCTGCCGCCTAGGGGTTGAGGCGCTGAACCTTCCACGCTTGGCCCGGTGCCGTCCGAGACCAACGAAATCTATCATGCAGCCGGAATGCGCCATCGGCCCAGAACTCGATCTCCACGGGCCGCAGCCGAAACCCGCCCCAATGCGGCGGACGTGGCGGATTTTCGCCGAACCGTTCCCGCATGGCCTCCGCCCGTGCTTCGAGCTCCGCCCGGCTGCCCAACGGCCGCGACTGTTCGCTGGCCCACGCACCCAAGCGGCTGCCCAGCGAGCGCGAGGCGTAATAAGCGTCAGCCTGCGCCCCGTCTTCCCGCTCCACCGCCCCGCGGACCCTCACCTGACGCCGCAACGTTTTCCAGTGCAAAACAAAAGCAGCCTTGCCCGCGCCGAACAGTTCTTCTGCCTTCACGCTTTCATAATTGGTGTAGAAAACGAACGCGTCTGCCTCGATGTCTTTCAGCAACAGCATTCGCACGTTGGGCAGGCCGTCAGCGTCAACACTCGCCAGGGCCATGGCGTTGGCATCGTTGGGCTCAGTCTCCATGGCCGCATCCAGCCATTCTCCGACCAGTGCCACCGGATCGTTTCCGGCAAACGGCGGCTCGCGCAGTTCACTCATTGTTTCACCCTGTTTCGAAATCGGAGCCGACGCTCCCTTCGTCTTGATGCCTGCCCTGCTTTGGCATAGACCCACGTGACCACACAAGACGCCATGGCCGATCGGCCGAGCAAGAGGGCAGCATGTCACAGGGACTGATGAGCGGAAAGAAGGGCCTTATCATGGGGCTCGCAAACGATAAATCCATCGCCTGGGGCATTGCGCAGGCCTGCCACGCGCAGGGCGCGGAACTGGCCTTTACCTATCAGGGCGACGCACTGGGCAAACGCGTCTTCCCTCTGGCCGAACAACTTGGCTCGAAAATCGTGCTGCCTTGCGACGTGCAGGATGCCGGCTCCATGGATGCAGTGTTCGAAAATCTGAAAGAGCAGTGGGGCAAGCTCGATTTCCTCGTCCACGCCATCGGCTTTTCCGACAAGAATGAACTCCGCGGCCGCTACGTCGACACATCGCCCGCCAATTTCCAGCTGACGATGAACGTCTCCGTCTACTCATTCACCGCCGTCGCCCAGCGGGCGGAGAAGATGATGCCCGACGGGGGCGCCATGCTCACGCTCACCTACTTCGGCGCCGAGCGCGTGATGCCACACTACAACGTCATGGGTGTTGCCAAGGCGGGTCTGGAGGCCTCCGTGCGCTACATGGCGATGGATCTCGGCCCCAAGAACATCCGCGTCAACGCGCTGTCGGCCGGCCCGATCAAGACGCTTGCGGCTTCGGGCATTGGCGATTTCCGCTACATCATGAAGTGGAACGAACTGAACGCGCCCCTGCGCCGCAATGTTGATCAGGCAGAAGTCGGCAAATCTGCGATGTACCTTCTCTCCGATCTCTCCTCTGGCGTCACCGGTGAAGTGCACCACGTCGACAGTGGCTATCATGTCGTGGGCATGAAGGCCGAGGACGCGCCAGATATCGACGTGGCCACCGGCCGCAAACCCGTCTGACACCAACCGACATACCCGAGGCCCCCATGTCCGATCGTCTCCCCCACGAAAAAGGTTTCCATATTTCCTGGGACCAGATTCACCGCGACAGCAGGGCGCTGGCATGGCGTTTGGAAAACGAGGGCAAGGGCAGCGAGGCCGGCGAAGGCTGGCGCGCCGTGGTCGCCATCACCCGCGGCGGCATGGCGCCGGCGATGATCGTGGCGCGCGAGCTTGATATCCGTACGGTGGATACGATCAGTGTCAAATCTTACGACCACCAGAGCCAGTCCGAAGCGGTGGTACTCAAGGCCCCGGACGCAGAGATCATGGGTGATGGCACCGGCATCCTGATTATCGACGATCTGGTGGACAGCGGACGAACTCTCGAACTGGTACGCGCCCGCTACCCCAAGGCTCATTTCGCCACGGTTTATGCCAAGCCCAAGGGTCGCCCGATGGTCGATACCTTCATCACCGAAGTCAGCCAGGACACCTGGATATTCTTCCCGTGGGACATGGCGCTGCAATACGTCGAACCCTACCGCGGCACCTGAACCGAACGGCTTGCATCTGCCGTACCGACTCCGAGGGAATGGGTCCGGCGCCCCGCATTCGGCGTTGAAGCACGGACATCTAACCGGAAATCCGCAAATGCGAGAGCCACTCGGGATGTTCGCTCAACGCAAGAAGCATCATATCGCTTCGCCAAGCTCAAAGCTCCGTCACAGGCCCTTGGCGCAGTTGGCAAATTTCTGAGATTAGTGGATTCTTCCGATCAGGCAGAAACGGATTTGAACTCGGCACCTGGATGATACAACTCTCTGGGACTTGAACATTTCCAGGAGAAATTCGCTATGCCAGTGTTCAACAGGGAAACAGTCAAAGCCGATAGTGGTGACGGTGATGGAAACCCTTGTGGCCCTTATAGTGCACTCTTGTTCAGCGACAGCGGAGGCTTGACGCAGTTTGGTGCTTTTGAAGAAATCCTGCCACCGGGGTCATCTTCGTCGGTCAAACACTGGCATGCGGGTGAAGACGAGATGGTTTACGTCTTGCAGGGCGAAATTACTCTTCACGAAGGAGACAACAGCGTCGTTATGCGTCCGGGCGACGCCGCAACCTTTAGAGCTGGCGATCCCGTTGGTCATTGCTTCCAAAACCGCAGTGAGTCTGAGGCCCGGATCCTTGTGATCGGAACAAGGTCTTCGGGCGACGTGATAACCTATCCCGATCATGACCGCATTTTGCATTTCGATCGCGAAACAGAGAGCCGCCGCTGGACGGATCTTTCTGGCTCTCCTGCTGATAGCCCCTACAGAATTGATTGAAGGCTTTGAACGCGACAGCAGATTATATTCGACAGCAGCCATAAGGTGCCATTTCAGCGGTCCGCGCGGAGCGAAGCACTTGTAGAATTGGCCTCAGTTCCGACCTCCTCGGGAAGTCGTTCTAACCAATAACGCACAAGATAAGGGAAAAGTCCGGTCGGGGGCGCTGAGAGCAACCCCCTCCCGGTTCTCAATCCATTTCGATCAATTGGCGTTGAAACTTTGCGCCAGCATGATCCGGTCGCGGCCGATATCGTCCGCGAACTGTTCCCAGACAGGCTGGAAAGCCTCGCGCCACTCGCCCAGTTCCTCCGGCGTCAGCGAGATGATGTTCTTGGTTTCATCCCAGACATCCCGCGCCCGCTGCTCGTTGATCTCGTAGGCGAAGCGGTTGTATTCGTGCGTCGTCAGCTCGAACAGCAGCAGGAATTCGTTCCGCACATCTTCTGGCAGGGATTCCATGAACTCCTGATTGGTCACCACCAGATAGCCAAGATAGGCGTGGTTGGATTCAGTCACACCGTCCTGAACCGTGTAGAACTTCTTGGTATGGATGTTGGACCAGGTATTTTCCTGCCCCTGCACCTCGCCGCTGGCCAGCGCGTCATAGACCTTCGAGAAAGCCAGTCGCTTGGTTTCGGCACCAAGCGCACCGAACTGCGCTTCGATCACGTCCGAAGGCTGGATGCGGAAGGTCAGGCCTTCGGCATCTTTCGGCAGCCGCAGCGGCCGGGTTGCCGAAAGCTGTTTCATGCCGTTCATCCAGAATCCGAGGCCCTTCAGCCCCGACGGATCGAGCGCCCCGAGAAGTTCCTGCCCGGCAACCGAGTTCTGATAGTCAAGCACCGCAATCGCACCATCAAAAAGGAATGGCAGGTCGAAAATGCGGAACGCGCTGGTGTAGGGCTCGAACTTGGAAAGCGACGGCGCCAGAAGCTGCACCTCGTTGTCGAGCAGCGCCTGCATCTCGTCGGCATCGGTAAACAGTTCCGAATTGCCGTACACTTCCATGCACATCTTGCCGTCAAGCTTGCTGTTCACACGCTCCGCCAGTGCCAGCGCGGTTTCACCCTTGGGGTGGCCCTGCAGCGCTGTCACGACGCTCATCTTCGCAACGATTTCACCGGGATCACATTGCGCCATTGTCACGGTAGGCACGGCCATTGCCAAGGCCATGCCAGCCAGTATCGAAAGGGTCTTCATATCGTTTCGGTCCTTATCAAAGCCTGCGCCCCCAGGTAATCAGGCACCTACTACTTCACAAACTCCACCCTAGACCCTTTTTGTGGATCGTTTGTTATCTGACGATGATCTCCGGCCCCATGATCTGGGTAGGAAGGAACGTCGATATCCACGGCACGTACGTAACGATGATCAGGAATACGAACAAGATCAAAAGCCACGGCAGTGCCGCCCGCACGACACTCAGCATCGGCATTCCCGCCACGCCGGACGTGACGAACAAGTTCAGTCCGACCGGCGGCGTGATCATCCCGATCTCCATGTTCACCACCATGATGATGCCGAGGTGTATCGGGTCGATGCCAAGTTCGATGGCAATCGGAAAGATCAGCGGCGCGACGATCAGGATCAGGCCCGACGGTTCCATGAACTGGCCACCGATCAGCAGGATGACATTGACGATGACAAGGAACATTACCGGTCCCAGTCCGGCCTCCAGCATGGTTCCGGCAATCGCCTGCGGTATCTGCTCGTCCGTCAGCACGTGCTTCAGGATCAGCGCATTGGCGATGATGAACATCAGCGTGATCGTCAGCTTGCCCGCATCGTACAGCGTCTCGATGGTGTCGGCATGGAACCATGCCGTAACCAGCGCATAGGGCTTGCGGTGCAGCGGCAGCGGCGTGTGAGTCGGGTCATCCTCCTCCGCCTTCAACGGCCCCATATCGCGATAGACGAAAGATGCGACGAGGAAGGCATAGACAGCCGCAACAGCCGCAGCCTCGGTTGGCGTGAACACGCCCCCGTAGATCCCGCCCAGAATGATGACAATCAGGAACAGGCCCCACCCGGCCCTCGAACCGGTGTCGAGGATCTCGCCCCAACCCTTCCACTCCTCACGTGGCAGCTTGGCGATCACAGCGTAGGCGAAGATCGCAACCATCAGCATGCCGCCCGCCAGCAAACCGGGGATAACCCCTGCAAGGAACATCCGACCGACGGAGACATCCGTCGCCGCCGAGTAGACCACCATCACGATCGACGGCGGAATCAGGATGCCAAGCGTACCCGCGTTGCAGATAACCCCGGCCGCAAAGGCCTTGGTATAGCCAACGCGCTGCATCCCCGCGATCACGATGGAGCCCACGGCCACCACCGTCGCCGGCGAGGAGCCGGAGAGCGCCGCGAACAGCATACATGCGAACACGCCCGCAATCGCCAGCCCGCCCGGGAAATGCCCTACACAGGCGATGGAAAAGTCGATGATGCGCCGCGCCACACCGCCGGTGGACATGAACGCCGAGGCGAGGATGAAGAACGGAATCGCCAGCAATGTGGGATGCCCGAACATTGCCTGGAAAAGCGATTGGGCAATCGCCGCCAGTGACGTGTCGGACAGCACCAGATGAAAGAGAATCGATGCCAGCCCCAGCGCAACGGCAATAGGCACGCCGATCAGCAGAAACGCGATCACCATCAGGAACAACGCCGTCACCTTGATACCGGGGCTCGCCGCCAGCGATTCCGCACCGAAGAAGATGAACCAGAACACCAGCGCCAGCGTCGCCAGCGTGAAGACCAATGCCGTTTTCATGTCAGCGCTCCGCGTTCAGGGCCACGGCCGCAACATCGTCCTCGGCCTCATGGCTGACGATCAGGCGGTCTTCCCGGTTTTTCCAGATCCGTATCGCGGCCCGGATGAACGCGCCCAGCAGCAGGAAAGACCCGATCGGCAGCATAACGTAGCCCACGGCCCGCGGCAGCTTGTCATATTCCTCGCCGAACACCCCTTCCATCCAAAGCAGCCAGGAGGGCATGTCGATCTCGTCGAAAGTGTAGAAGGCCTGCCGGTTGCGGAACGTCATTTCGGACAGGCCGGTCGGAAACCAGTGTCCCGTCGTCGCCGGCAGGTTAACGAAGCTGGAAAAATAGTCCCAACTGCCCTTGGCCACCAGAAACGCATAGGCGATGCAAAGGAAGACAGACACCAGCCCCAGCAGCTTGCGTCCGGGCCGGTTGCACAGGTTCAGGATCACGTCGACACCGAGATGCGAACGTTTGCGAACCGCGTAGCCCATGCCGAACAGCACCAGCCACGAAAATAGGATCAAAGTCGTCTGGTAGCCCCAGTCGATGTTGTCAGGCCAGATGAAGCCCAGCTTCGCTTCCAGCCAGTTCACGGGCGCCCAGTCGAATGTCTTGCGAAAGAAGACGTTGATGCAGGTTATCAGCGTCATGATCCCGAGCATTGCGGCAATCGCCGTGCGCTCGAAAGCGTTGCTCGTTCGGGCCCACCAGCCCTCATGCTCTTCGTCATGTGACGACATAGCGGTGCCCTCCCTTTTTTGTTCAGCGCCCGCCCCGTCTCAGGACGGAGCGGGCGACCTTTTTGTTATTGGATCAGTAGCTTGCGTTCAGTTCCTGTGCCGCGGCAATGTTTTCCTCGCCCACGTCACCCTCGAACTGTTCCCAGACCGGCAGCATGGCGTCCACCCACTCCTGGCGCTGTTCCGGCGTCAGTTCGACAATCGTCGAACCAGCGTCGAGGATCGCCTGACGGGCCTCCATGTCGACCTGGCCGACAGCCGCGTTACGCTCTGTCGTCACCTCGTCCATGATGGTCGTGAGCTGGTCGCGGACATCCGCATCAAGCCCTTCCCACCATTCCACGCCAACAACGACCATGTAGTCGAGCACGCCGTGGTTCGTCTCGGTGATACCGTCCTGAACCTCGAAGAACTTCTGGCCGTAGATGTTGGACCACGTGTTCTCCTGCCCGTCCACAACGCCCGTCTGAAGCGCGCCGTAAACTTCGGAAAAGGCCATCGGCTGCGGGGAAACGCCGATCGCTTCCATCTGTGCCTTCAGCACGTCGGACGGCTGCACGCGGAACTTCAGGCCCTGCGCGTCAGAAGGCGAGATCAACGGTTTGTTGGCAGACATCTGTTTCATGCCATTGTGCCAGAAGCCAAGGCCCAGCAGACCACGGCGCGCCATGGATTCCTTCATCGCCTGGCCAGTCTCGGAAGCCTGGAACGCATCTACGGCGTCAATGTTCTTGAACATGAACGGCAGATCGAAAATGCGGAACACCTTCGTGAAGGCTTCGAACTTGGAAAGACTCGGCGCCGCCATCTGGACGTCACCGTTCAGCATCGCTTCGAGAACCTGGTCATCGTTGTAGAGTGTGGAGTTCGGGTAGACCTCGACACAGGCCTTGCCGTTCATCTCTTCGTTGACACGGCTCTGGAACAGCGACGCCGCGATCCCCTTGGGGTGCTTGTCAGTGTTGGTCACGTGACTGAACTTGATGACGACCTCGCCCTCTTCGCAGGAGGCAAAAGCCGAAGTGCCGCCGAGTGCCAGAAGCGCAGCGGTCGCTGTTGTAATCAGAAATTTCATGGAAGACCTCCCAGTCTTGCTCAGGTTTCTTCTTCGGTGCGGTCCGGGAGAATGCATTTCCATGCACTCAACTCACACAACCCGGAAACACTGTGGCGAAAGGTACAGCGCCGAAGACACGCATCCAGTACTTTCGCCACTTTACACAAAGCCTCCGCATTTTTATTGCAAATCAATGGCTTGTCTGGCTGATTGCAACTATTGGCGCGGCTCCGAAGGTGGATTATGTGCGGGAATCCGCACAAAGGCAACCGAACGCCCTCGCGAATCAATCGCTGCGAAAGTCTGCGGGGTCGATGCCATGGCGCTTGAGCTTGTCATAGGCGGTCTTCCGCGGCAGACCCAGCGCATCAGCCGCCGCCGCCACCCGGCCGCCGTGATCGGCAAGCGCACCTTCGATCAGTAGCTTTTCAACGTAATCCATCTGCGCCGCCAGCCCCGCACCGGCCCGCTCGCCGCGCGCTTCGGAAACGGCAAGTTGCTCCGCCCTGCGCCGGCGCTCTTCCAGCACGGCCGCCCGCTTCGCCCATGCCCGGTCGATCGCTTCCAGCAGGCGTTTCGGCGGGCAAGGCTTTTCGAGGAAGTCATGCGCGCCCGCATTCATCGCCCGAACAGTCATAGGAATATCGCCCTCGCCCGTCAGCATGATCACCGGCAGTTCCGGGTCAATCTTCGCCGCCCGCTCCAGCAGCGCGAATCCATCCTTGCCCGGCATCCGGATGTCCGTCACCACTACCCCTGCGAAGCCCGGCGTCAGGTGATCCGTGGCCTCTATAAAAGCCCGGCACAACGTCACATCGTGTCCCGCAAGTTCCAAGCTCTGGCCGATGGCGGCCCGCACGTCGGCATCGTCATCGACGAACATCACCCGGCAGGTCATTCTGCGGCCACCTCGCCTGCACCGCCTGCAGCAAGCTCCACGGTGAACACCGCACCGCGCTCGCCGTTGCGGCCACTGATCTTGCCCCCGAAGCTCTGCACGATCCCGTAGGAAATCGACAGGCCGAGCCCAAGGCCCTTACCGACAGGTTTCGTCGTATAAAATGGGTCAAAAACGTCACCGGACGCCGTCAGGCCCGGTCCGCAATCCGCCACTTCCAGCAGCACGCGCCTGCCCTCGTGCCGGATCGCAATGCGTATTCGCCGCTCATTCTGGCCTTCCATGGCATCCATCGCGTTCGACAGCAGATTCAGCACCACCTGCCCCAGCCGCACCCGTCCGCCCTGGACCATCACCTGGCCATGCGGCACGAATTTGACCTGCGTTTCCGTCGCCCGCAGCCGGTTGTCCGCCAGAGACAGCGCATCCTGAACCGTGGCGACAAGATCGACCTCGTCCATCGCCTCGCCCTCCTTCCTGGCAAAGGCCCGAAGGTTGCGAATGATCCGACCCATCCGCCCTGCGATCTGGCCGATCCGGCCCAATGTCTCCTTCGCCTCGGATTCCCGCCCGCGATCCAGTAGCACCTCGGCATTGTCGGCCAGCGACTGGATTGCCATCAGCGGCTGATTCAATTCGTGGCTGATCCCCGCCGACATTTCTCCCAGGGCTTTGAGCTTGCCCGCCTGCACCAGTTCGGCCTGCACCTCCTTCAGCGCCGCCTCCGCCGCCAGCCGTTCGGCGATCTCGCCGCGCAACGAAGTGTTCACTTCCGAAAGTTCCGCCGTCCGACGGGCCACTTCGCCTTCCAGCCGCGCGTTCGCCGCGGCCTCGACGTCCAGCCTGTCGGTCAGCGCCTGCCGCCGCAACATCATCACCGCCGCGATCAACCCGCCGATTCCGGCGATGGCCGCGCCGAGCAGGCCCCATTCCATCCCCTGCCGCCGCGCCGGGGCGGTGTCGATCAGCACATGCGCGGAAAAGCCCGGCTCGCCGGTCGGCCCCATCAACCAGATGGCCCGCTCCGGCAACCCTTCTAGCCCGCCGCCGTCCCTCAGCGTCAGCCCCGCTTCCTGCCGTTCTCGCCCCTCCGGCAAGGGCGCAAGGCTTCGCTCTGCGTATTGCCGCGGGTCACTCAAATCCGGCATCCCGCCCAGCAGCCGCAACACCAGCGCCGGTCGGTTCGCCAGGAACACAACCCCGTTGCTGTCGGAGAAGAACACTACCTCCCGCTCCTCCTGCCACCCCTTCTCCAGCACCTCGACATTGACCTTCACCACCACCACATGGCCGGAGCCCGCCAACGCCGAGAAATAGAATCCCCGCTGGTCCGACTGCGTGCCGACAGCATGGTAGAACCCGCTTCCCTCCGACACAGCATTCTGGAAATACGGTCTCCAGAAATAGTTCTGGCCCATGAAACTTCGCGGCAGGTTGTAGTTCGACGCAGCCACCACGGTCGCCGTCTCGTCCAGCACATAGATGTCCAGGGCCCCGGTCTTGTCGACCATATCCGCCAGAAACGCATTCGCCCCCGGCCCCTCCGCCACGATCGGATGCGCCGCCAGCACCCGCGGCAGGTCGCGATACCGGTCCAGCACGCCGCCCAGCCTGTCCGAAGCCAGCGCCAGATCCGCACGCCCGCCCTCGGCCAGCCGCAGCAACGGCTCCCGCGTGCCCAGCCGCCAGCCGGCCGTGCCCAGCACAGCCATCGCCACTGCCACCATCACCGCCAGTCGCCAGATCCGCATGGGCTCCCACAAGCCCCGCGCCGCCCCCCTTGTCAAGCACGCGCCGCCGCCGCACTGTCCCTTCGATCATTGAGAGGACACCGGATGAAGCTCCACCCAGCCACCCGCGCCGCCCAGGCACTGCACCACATCGACAACAAAACCGGCGGCGTCTCCCCGGCGCTGGAGCTGTCCTCCACCTTCGCCCGCGACGGCGATTACCAGCCGCGCCAATCCTACATTTACGGCCGTGACGGCGGATCCACCGTCAAGCTGCTCGAAGCCCTCGTCGCCGATTTGGATGAGGCCCCCGCCGCCCTCGCCTTCTCCTCCGGCATGGCCGCCATCACCACGCTGTTCGAGATCCTGAAGGCCGGCGATCACCTCCTGCTCTCCCGCGTCATGTATCACGGCACGCTGAATTGGGCCCGCCACCTCGCCGAGAACCGCGGCGTCACCCTCGACCTCTTCGATCCCGCCCGCCCGGAGACCCTGGCCGAGGCCCTCACGCCCCAGACCCGCCTCGTCTGGCTCGAGACACCCGTGAACCCGACATGGGACGTGCTGGACATCGCCACCGCGGCCGCCGCCTGCCGCAATGTCGGCGCACGGCTGGCGGTGGACAGCACCGCCGCGCCCCCCTGCACCACCCAGCCCCTGACCCTCGGCGCCGATATCGTCTTTCACTCCGCCACCAAATACATGGGCGGCCACTCGGATCTTGTCGCCGGCACCCTCGCCTTCCGCGAGCCGGCACTGGCCGAGCGCCTTACCGGCCTCCGCTCCCTCCGCGGCACCATCATCGCCCCGTTTGACGCATGGCTCCTGATCCGGGGCCTGCGCACCCTGTTCCTCCGTTTTGAGCGCGCCAGCACCAACGCCCTCACCATCGCGAAACACTTCGATGGCCACCCGAAGGTCGCCAAGGTCCTCTACCCCGGCCTCCCCGCCCATCCCGGACATGAAGTTGCCAAGGCCCAGATGACCGGCGGCTTCGGCGGCATGCTCAGTCTCTTGATGGACAGCGAGGAGACCGCCGCGAGAGTTGTCCGCACCACCCGCCTCTGGCTCCCTGCCACCAGCCTCGGCGGCGTCGAGTCCCTCATCGAACACCGCAAACCCATCGAGGGCCCGCAAAGCGAGGTCGCCCCGGAATTGCTGAGGCTTTCAACGGGGATTGAGGATGTAGGTGATCTGATGGAGGATCTGGCTCAGGCGATTGGTTGAGAGATTTGGATTCGATTATGGAATGGGATTTCAGCAGGGAGGGCGAAAGGGAACGGCTTGAGGAGTGGCTAACAGATCGGGACTGGGAGATAGGAACCACCCTCGCCGCCCGCTCCGCTTTACGCGTTCTTCCCAACCTCAACGGCTTATGGCGCGCCGGCCTTGGCGAGAAACAGCCAAGCGACATTCTCTTGCCGATCTTTCGTGCTACGCTCACAAGCGCCGTTGCGAGCATATGGCCAACGGCGCTTGTGAATGACGCTGAACTTCGCTTGGCCGCCCTCGCCGCCGCCCTCTCCACCGACTCCGCCCTCTCCGCCCTCTCCGCCGCCCTCTCCGCCCGCGACTCCGCCCTCGCCGCCACCCTCTCCGCCCGCTCCGCCGCCCTCTCCGCCGACTCCACCCTCTCCGCCCGCTCCGCCGCCCTCTCCACCGACTCCGCCCTCTCCGCCCTCTCCGCCGCCCTCTCTGCCCTCTCCGCCGACTCCACCCTCTCTGCCCTCTCCGCCGCCCTCTCCGCCGACTCCGCCGCTGGCGACGCAGCATTCAAACCTGCTGAGGTTATGAACAGACCACTCTGGCCAGACGGCGAGAACCACGCCGAACTTGCAGAGAACTGGCAAAGGCTCCGCAAAAACCTCACTTCAGGCGACGAGAACTGGTCCTTCTGGATCGACTGGTACGAGCGCCACCTGCACGGCAAACCTCCTCAAGACTGGCCACTCCTTGGGAAGATCGCCCTGATCCCGGAAGAGGATTGGGAGAAAGGTGCGGGGCATGTGAACTTGATCATCGCGAGGCTCAGCAGCCCTTCTCGTGTCAAAACCCTCGCCAACAGTTTGCCCAATGCCGAAACGATCCAAAGAAATCCCGACACAGGACTATTTGAAGCCATTCCGGCGGAAATTGAGCAAAAAACGAGGTTTCGGAATGCCATAAACAAGGTTCGTGAAAGCCTTGATGATCTCGATGACTATCGCACGATCAACGAACCTCTGCCGCTGGATTTCTACACCAAGAAGCTTCGCAAGAAGATGGATCGTTATGCTGGGGAGGCACTCCCACTACACGATGCCTTCGAGGCAGCTTACCACGGCCTTTGTCAAACCTGTCCATCTTCCGAAACGCCATTCGGGCAAGCCGTTGCGGAACTGATTAACGATCTCCAAACAGGATTCAAGGACTTGCGCGACGACCCAGAGGTCGACAAAACCGTGCGAAGCAGAGTCCGTAGGAAGCCGCACCTTTCGTCCGTCGAGGCGGCTGACTCTCTTGCACCAGTGATTGAGAGCGTGGCTCAGGATAGTGATGCAAAGCTAAAGGAAACCTTAGGCGCCAACTTCGAACTTATCCGCCAACCATTAAGCGCAGAAGAAATCTCAGACGAACGTGTCTCCGAGGAACGCGCAAACGCGCTCTACGACACGATAAGCAAATCCGCCAAAGTTCAGGACATCAGACATCGCGAAGAAACATCCCGATATCAAACGATCGTTGATGCCGCAGATGATGCGCGAAAATTAGGTCAAGGAGGAGACGTCCTGGCTAAGACATCGAACGCAATCTTGGACTTTGTGTCGACCTATTGGCCATTAGGATGATCCCCACCTTCCACCAATCCCCCCGCGACCCGGCCTTCGTCCAGAACCCCTACCCCACCTATGCCCGGATGCGTAGCCTCGCCCCTCTCTTCCACTGGGCGGATTACGGCATGCCCGCCACCGCCGCTTTCGACCTCATGGAAACCATTCTGAAGGATCGTCGCTTCGGCCGCGAGGTGCCCGAGGCGGAGCGTCGCGCACGGCCGCCGCATCTCGCCCCGTTCTACCGCATTGACGACAACTCCATGCTGGAGCGGGAGCCGCCTGCGCACACCCGCCTCCGCGGTCTCGTCCTGCGCGCCTTCACATCCCGCCGCATCGCCGGGCTGGCCCCGGAAATCCGCACTCTCGCCCATCACCTGATCGACAGGTTCGAAGGTCCGCACATCGACCTGCTGCCGACCTATGCCGAGCAACTGCCCGTCATCGTCATCGCCCGCCTGCTCGGCGTGCCGGAGACTTCGGCACCCGATCTGCTCAACTGGTCCCACGCCATGGTCGCCATGTACCAGTCCCGCCGCGACGCGCAGGTGGAGCGTGAGGCCCTGTCGGCAACCGCCGAGTTTTCCGCCTTCCTCGCCGATCACATCGCCGCCCGCCGCCGCGCCCCTCGCGACGATCTGATCTCGCATCTCATCGCCGCCCGCGACGCCGGCGACAGTCTCACCGAGGAGGAACTGGTTGCCACCTGCATCCTGTTGCTCAACGCCGGTCACGAGGCCACCGTCCACACCATCGGCAACGGTGCCCACTTTCTGCTGCGCACCGGCCGCCGCCCCGAAGACCCGGTTGCGATGACGGAAGAGGTGCTGGCCGCCGACCCGCCGCTTCATGTCTTCCAGCGCATCGCGATGGAGACGGTGGAGATCGCCGGCCACCGCTTCGAACCGGGCGACCGCGTTGCCCTCGTTCTCGGCGCATCAGGCGGCCACGCGGGCGAATTCCTGAGCGATCCTGTCGCAATACCGAAACCATACCAAACCCATACCGAATCCATACACCTGGCATTCGGGCTCGGTCGCCATTTCTGCCTCGGTGCGCCGCTGGCCCGGATGGAGGTCGCGATTGCCCTTCCGGTCCTGTTCGAACGCCACCCGAACCTCGCTCTGGCGAGCCACCCAACCTATGCCGACCGCTACCATTTTCGCGCGCTAAAAGATCTGAGGGTAGCTCTCTAAGCTCTTGAGGTAAAATCTTTTTTATTGGGAAGCCCGAGGCAGCGCTTCCTCCGCAAGCCGGGCGTAAAGCGAAGCCCCATAAGGCGACGCCTCGTCGTTGAAATCATATTCCGGATGGTGCAGCCCGGCGGTGTCGCCCTGGCCAAGAAACAGATAGGCGCCCGGAACCGCTTGTAACATATAGGAAAAATCCTCCGCCCCCATCTGAGGAGGCCGGGCCGTATCGACATTCCCCTCACCCACCAACCGCTCCGCCACCGCCGCCGCAAAGGCCGCCTCGGCCGGGTCATTGTCCGTCACCGGATAGCCGAACCGATAATCCACCTCCGCCTCCCCGCCGTGGGCGGCGGCGATACCTTCGGCCAATTCCTTGATCTTCTTAGATATTTCCTGCCGGGTCGACTCTTTCAATGTCCGCACCGTACCGGAAAGCGTCGCCTCTTCGGCAATGACATTGTGCGCAGTGCCGCCAATGAACTTGGTTATGGAAACCACCGCAGTATCCAGTGGCCCGACATTGCGCGACACGATGCTCTGCATTGCCTGCCCGACGCTCATGCCGATGACAATCGGATCAACCGACTTCTCCGGATAGGCAGCATGGGCTCCGAACCCTTTGATCTTTATATCGAATTGGTCAGCAGCCGCCATAGTCGGCCCCGGCGTCACCTCGATCCTGCCCACGTCCAGTCCGGGCCAGTTGTGCATCCCAAAAACCCGAGTGATGCCGAACCGTTGCATCAAACCGTCCTCGACCATCTCCCTGCCACCGCCGCCGCCTTCTTCCGCTGGCTGGAAGATCAGTGCAACCGTTCCAGAAAAGTTCCTTGTTTCAGCAAGATAGCGCGCCGCGCCCAACAGCATCGTCGTGTGGCCATCATGGCCGCACGCGTGCATCCGTCCATCGTGCTTGGATTTCCATGGCAAATCCCGCACTTCCTGAATCGGCAAGGCATCCATGTCGGCCCGCAGCCCGACGACCGGCCCATCACCCTGCCCGCGGATCAGCCCGACAACACCTGTACGACCCAATCCGGTCACAACCTCATCGACACCGAATTCCCCAAGCTTCTCAACAACAAAAGCTGACGTTTCATGTGTCTCGAACAGGATTTCAGGATTGGCATGAAGATGCCGGCGCCACGCCTTCATGTCATCGGAAAACTCGGCGATACGGTTGATTACGGGCATGGGCTTCACTCCTGTCTTACCCGCTTACAACACAGCATGGCTACACTCACTGCAATATCAAATTGCAACGCGAACCGCCGACGCTATGGTCACGGGCATGAACAGCGAGAATTCCGATAGACTTGTCCACTCACCCGGCGGCGGCTTGCCACGCCTTTTGGAGATAATGCGACGACTGCGCGATCCTGAAACGGGCTGCCCATGGGATGTGGAGCAGACCTACGCGAGCATTGCACCATATACCATCGAAGAAGCGTACGAAGTCGCCGATGCCATAGAACGCGGCGACATGTCGGAACTGCGCGATGAACTCGGCGACCTCTTGCTCCAGGTTGTCTACTACGCACAAATGGCCGACGAGGAGAGCAGGTTCGATTTCCATGATATTGCCGAAGGAATTGCCGAGAAGATGCTCAACCGTCATCCTCATGTTTTCGGCGACGAGGGTAACGGCAAGTCATCGGAACAGCAGACCCGTGATTGGGAGAGGATCAAGGCGGCGGAGCGGCTTGAGAAGAACGTGAAAGGAACACTGGCCGGAGTCGCTATTGGCCTGCCGGCCCTGACCCGCGCCGTCAAACTGCAAAAACGCGCAGCAAGGGTCGGCTTCGACTGGCCAACGACAGACCAAGTGCTGGACAAAATCACCGAGGAATGCCGCGAGGTTGTCGAGGCTCGGGAAGCTCTTGGACCGGATGAACTCGAGGAAGAAATCGGCGATCTTCTCTTCGTGATGGCCAATTTTGCACGTCATTTGCGCGTAGACCCAGAGAAGGCTCTTCGGCGCGCAAATGCCAAGTTCACAGGCCGCTTCGAAGCGATAGAGAAGAAATTGGCGCACTACGGCAGAAAGCCCGCACAATCCAGCCTTGAGGAAATGGATGCGCTCTGGAACATCATCAAGGCAGAGGAAAAGGCGGCTCAAAGGTAGCTGGCGACCCATCTGCTGCAGATGAACGCAGGGGCTGGCAAGGCGCTTCCAAACTCAGGCCGACAGGGTTAATACTCGCATCCAAGGCCCCGAACTCACAAGCCGAGGAATACCCATGAGCGCCATCATCGACATCACCGCCCGCGAAATACTCGACAGCCGCGGCAACCCGACAGTGGAGGTGGATGTTCTTCTCGACGACGGAAGCTTCGGGCGCGCGGCCGTGCCATCCGGCGCCTCAACCGGTGCCCATGAAGCCGTGGAACTGCGAGACGGTGACAAGTCCCGCTATCTCGGCAAAGGTGTGACCAAGGCTGTGGAGGCTGCCAATAGCGAGATTGCCGATGCTATTATAGGGATGGATGCGACGGAACAGGTGGCCGTCGATGCCGCGATGATCGCTCTCGACGGCACTCACAACAAGGCGCGACTGGGCGCGAATGCGATACTTGGTGTCAGCCTCGCCGTTGCCCGTGCCGCGGCGGACAGCCTTTCGATGCCTCTTTATCGCTATATCGGCGGCACATCCGCCCGGGTGCTGCCCGTGCCAATGATGAACATCATCAATGGTGGCGAGCACGCCGACAACCCGATCGACATTCAGGAATTCATGATCATGCCGGTCGCCGCGACTTCCATCGCCGAGGCTGTCCGCATGGGCTCCGAAATCTTCCATACATTGAAGAAAGAGCTCTCAGCCGCAGGCCACAACACCGGTATCGGCGACGAAGGAGGGTTCGCGCCCAATCTTAGCTCCACCACAGAAGCACTTGATTTCATAATGCAATCCATCACCAAGGCCGGTTACAAGCCAGGTGATGAGGTCTATCTAGCCCTCGATTGCGCGGCTACCGAGTATTACCGAGACGGCACCTATGACATGAAAGGTGAAGGCAAGAAGCTTTCGTCTCAGGAGAACGCGGACTATCTGGCAAATCTGGTTGCAAACTACCCGATCATATCCATCGAAGACGGAATGTCTGAGGACGATTGGGACGGATGGAAAATTCTTACCGATCTGATTGGTGAAAAATGCCAACTCGTCGGCGACGATCTCTTCGTCACAAATTCCAAGCGGCTTGCCGATGGTATCGCCAAAGGCTCAGCAAATTCGATGCTGGTAAAGGTCAACCAGATCGGCTCTCTGACGGAAACCCTCGAGGCCGTCGATATGGCTCACCGGGCCCGGTTCACCTGCGTTATGTCACACCGTTCCGGTGAGACGGAAGATGCAACGATCGCTGACCTTTCCGTGGCGACGAATTGTGGTCAGATCAAGACCGGGTCGCTCTCCCGCTCCGACCGTCTGGCAAAATACAACCAGTTGATCCGCATCGAGGAAGAACTGGGAGATTCCGCAATCTTCGCCGGACGGTCGATCCTTAAGGGCTGATCGGTGCCGCTCACTGCTGACGAGATCATCTCTGGATCTGATGTTCAGCACGCCCCGAAGGAGTTGGTTTCGACAAACATGGATTGCGGTTTCGGAAGACGGCGGACGCCCCTCTGAAACCGCGATCTACTTTCTAATTGGCGGGCGAGTGATCCCGCTGACAAGCTGCAGAGCCTGTTGCCGTGGCGAGTGCCCCAGACTACACGCTCGTCGGCTGCACCCCTTCTTCTGTCCTTCAATTGCCGGGGTGTCAAATGGCCGTGCCGGGTTGGCAACCGGATACAGTGATTAAAGGTGCTGTTGCCCGCCCACGGTTCCGCGTATCATCAAGATTGAGGCTATGCGGTTGACCAACTGTGCGGAGTTGTACAGGCTTACCGCAGGCAGACGAGGTAGCATGAACGCACTCAATTCAATTCGTTCCATTGTCTTTGCCGGATTGATTGCGATGGCAAGCGTCATCGCCGCGGGCCCGGCCATGGCAACCGACTCCCAAGACGGGCTCGTGGACATACCGCCCGAAGAATGGTTCGACATGGTGCGCGGAAGAACGGTCGTGTATCGCATTGGCTTGTCCGTCTGGGCTTTCGAGACTTACCCCAACACCGGCAATTACGTCACCATCCGGCTAGCGGACGGCGAGTGCATGGAGGGTCGTTGGGAGCATATCAACGATACATTCTGCTTCGCTTGGGAGAACCGGGAATATTCCTGTTTTCGCCACGCTCGCAACGGCGACAAAATCCTTATTATTCCCACGGTCGATGGTGAACCATCCGGAACCGTACAAACCGTGAGCGCCATTACCGATGCTCCTGTGCCCTGCGGACCAGAGTTGACGAGCTGAGGATGAACCAGCCGCCAGGGATGGAGCGTTCGTCTGCCGAACAGGGTGCGCTGGAAGCTGCTTTCGATGCGATGCCTGATGGCTATCAACCTCGCACCCACCTGTGGATGAACGACCGACCAGCCTACATCAACCGGCTGATCCACGAGGGTTCGCCCTACTTGCTGCAGCACGCACACAACCCTGTTGACTGGTGGCCGTGGGGAGAAGCGGCCATGCAGGAGGCCCAGGCAAAGGACAAGCCGATCTTCTTGTCTGCCGGTTATGCGACTTGCCACTGGTGTCACGTCATGGAGGAAGAAAGCTTCGACAATCCGCAGGTGGCCGCGGCGTTGAACCGCGACTTCATCCCTGTGAAACTGGACAGGGAGCAACGACCAGACATTGATCAGGTCTATATTCTCGCGACGACTCTACAACATCGGCATGCCGGTTGGCCGAACTCGGTCTGGCTCTTTCCCGACGGTCGCCCCTTTCATACGGGTACCTACTTTCAGCGCCCCCGTTTTCTCCAGCTTCTTGAGGCCATTTCTCAGGCTTGGCAGGGTGACGGTAGAGCAGAACTCGACAAGTTCGCAACTAATCTGGCTGATGGAATTCAACGGCTCAGTGCCAGAGCTGAACCACCCAAGGAACTGAGTTTGGCACCGGAAGCCGCCAATCTGCACCTGTCAGACATGTTCAATGAACAGAACGGCGGCTTTGGCAATGCAACTCAGTTCCCGCACGAAGGGTACCTCCTTTTCCTGATGGATCACTGGCGGCGAAGCGGCGATGACCATGCACTGGATATGGCGCTTAAATCGCTCGACGAGATGCAGGCCGGCGGGTTGCATGATCAAGTCGGCGGCGGATTTCACCGTTACACGGTGGACGTAAACTGGCGTACACCTCATTTCGAAAAGATGCTCTACAATCAGGCGCTGATGTTGCAGTGTCTGACCGAAGCTTGGCACATCACCGGGGAAAAGACCTACGCCCGCAGTGCCGAACGCCTGGTTGCCTACCTGCTGAGAGACATGGTGGACACTGACGGTGCCTTCTTCACCGCAGAGGATGCCGACAGCCTGGACGAGGCAGGTAAACTCGAGGAAGGCGCATTCTATTGTTGGACACCCGAAGGTGTCAGATCCGTTCTAGGTAACGAAGCCGATTTCGCCATATCTACTCTAGGCATTGATGCGCCGCCAACACTCGAGGCTGGAGCCGTTCCGCACCTGCAGCCCGGCATGCCCACAGATTTCGACCGGCTGGACCCATTGCTGGAGCGCCTGCGTGCTGCCCGGGAAACACGACCGCGACCGTTAAGGGATGACAAGATCATCGCCGGATGGAACGGCCTGATGATCCGCGCTCTTGCCGATGCCGCGAATGTCTTTGGCCGCGACGATTGGCTCGACACTGCTGGCAGAGCTATGGAAGCGGTTTTGCATCGCCTCTTCGATGGACGGACACTGGCACGTCTTCATGCACGAGGGCTTGCGCGTGAAGATGGGAACCTTTCCGACTACGCATGGCTGACGCAAGGTGCGCTAGCTTTGGTACTGGCGGGGCGTGACAGTTTTCTCTCCACTGCGCAACAACTGGCCGAGATTGCAACCGAAAGGTTTTCAGTCGGAGGCGGCCGCCTTGCGCTGACCGCCAGTGGGCCTCTGGGCCCGGTTTTCGAGAGCGAGGATGGAGCGACACCGTCTGCAGAGAGTTCCATGCTGGATGCATTGGCAATGCTCGATACAATTGTGCCCTCACCGGAACGCCGCGCACGGGGGCAAGCTCTGCGAAGCAGTCTTTCCGGTAGTATCGCAGCAATGCCCATCGTGCGTTTGGCGGGCTTGCAGGCGTCTCGCAACCTTGATGACGGCTACACCTCTCCAGTCCGGCACGTGGCTGACGGAAAGGCACGTGTCGCCCTGGTTCGGCAGGAAGCTTGTCTGAGATTCAGGATCGAATGCCAGCCCGGCTGGCATCTGGGCGGCCCACATCTTGCCGGCGATCCTCCGATCGTCATAACGGGTTCAACCAGCGACATCCCCGAGCTGTCCGAACCGGTACAGGCGTTGACAGTGCCGCTCCCCGCTCCGCAACAACAAATCAGCCTGTCTCTGCGGATCTGTTCTGACAGCGTCTGTACTGCTCCGGAGATCATTCACTTTCGGATCGAGACATGAAGCGCCGCTATCTTACAATGATCCTCGTTCTTCCCGGCCACGCCCTGGCAGAAAAACAGCTGTCGCCGGGCGAGTTTGAAGAGCTTGTCAGCGGCAAGACCCTCTACTTCGAACAGAATGGCAGCCCTTACGGCGCGGAGAGATATCGCTACGGCAGACAGAGCACGTGGCAATACACCGATGGCTCATGCGTCGAGGGTCAGTGGTATGCGATCGAGGATACCATCTGCTTCATTTACGAAAACTCGCCATTCTCGCCACAGTGCTGGATTTTCACCAATCGTGATGGTGACTATTTCGCCCGTACGGTGGGGACGCAGGAAGGCGCCGCCAGCGAACTCATCGTATCGCGCGAAGACAATGAACCTCTTGATTGCCCCGGGCCCGACCTCGGAGTCTGACTCTCAGAAAAGACTTCCCTGCCCGACCGGACCCGAGGCCGATTTTGACGACTTTTTTACAGGCGCGTCCGCTTGCACCGCCGGAACCCGCCCGTCGGCAAACTCTATCTCCAGACGCGCAACCGACCTCGCCTGTTCGGCCAGGGACAGCGCCCGGCCCTCCGCATCCCGAACTACGGCGAAGCCACGCTTCAACGTCTCCTTGTAGCCAACTGTCGTCCTGACACGGTCAAGTGCTGCCAACCTTTGCCGCAAATTTCTGAACTCGCTCGCACTGGCACGCTGCATTCTCGCCCTGATGCGCTCAAGCCCTTCAACTTGCGTGCTTACGGCAGTCTTCAGACCCCGTGGATTCAACTGTATACGCCCTAGCCTATCCGAGGCCCTCTCCACACGGCGAACGAGAGAAGAGGAAAGTGCGGCGTCCCTTTGGCGTAGTCCGTCACGCTGCCTAGAAAGTGTTCCCGAAAGGAGTGACGGGGCGAAACGGCCACCGGGGCCAGAGACGAGGGCAATTCGCTTTTGCTGGGCATAGGATCTGAGAGCGAGATCCAATCGCGGTGCCACTCCATCATAGCGCTGATTGCGTTCCCCGATTATTGCATCCGGACGGGGCAATGCTCGTGACAGATCACGCAACCGTTGCCTCCGATCGTCGAGCAACCGGGAGAAAGCCTTCCGCCGCCGTGCCTCCAGTGTAGCGACATGGGCGATCAGGTCCGCCCGCACAGGCACCGCCATTTCCGCCGCGGCGGTCGGTGTCGGCGCCCGCCTGTCGGAGGCAAAGTCGATCAACGTGGTGTCTGTCTCGTGCCCAACAGCGGAAATCAACGGTATCTCGCTGTCCGCGGCCGCTCGCACCACGATCTCCTCGTTGAAGCTCCAGAGATCCTCGACAGAGCCCCCGCCTCGCGCGACAATCAGCACGTCCGGACGGGGAACCGCGCCTCCAGATGTCAGGCTGTTGAAGCCCTCTATCGCGGCAGCAATTTCCTCAGCCGATCCCTGCCCTTGTACTCGCACGCCCCACACAAGCACCTTGCGAGGAAACCTGTCACGCAAGCGATGCAGAATGTCGCGTATCACGGCACCCGACGGTGATGTAACCACGCCGACAACCTCGGGCAGGTAGGGAATCGGCTGCTTGCGCTCCGCCGCGAACAAGCCCTGTGCTTCCAGTTCAGCCTTCCGCTTCTCCAGCATCGCCATCAGCGCACCGGCTCCGGCGGGGGCAATGTTCTCGATGATCATCTGATAGCGACTTTGACCGGGGAAGGTCGTCAACCTACCGGTCGCGATCACCTCCATACCCTCCTCCGGTCGCGTCGCCAGACGTTGTGCCGTACCCTTCCAGATCACCCCCGAAAGTACCGCCCTGTCATCCTTCAGATCAAGGTACAGGTGCCCCGACGCGGGCCGGGAGACACGCCCCAGTTCACCGCGCACGCGAACGCGCTGAAACGCTCCTTCTACGGTACGTTTTATTGCGCCAGAAATTTCCGCGACCGTGAATTCCGGTGCATTCTCACCACTTTCCGGCTCTTCGAACAGATCGGACATGATGCTCTTTCTCTGTCAGTAGGCCGCCGAGCTTGCTCTCGGCTTCGCATGCCTCTAATTGACGGCACGGTAACAAAGCGGAGGCGGAGTGTGAACATCCTCATTCTTGGTAGCGGCGGCCGTGAACACAGCCTCGCATGGGCAATCGCGCAGAACCCGAAATGCGATCGCCTGTTCGTTGCTCCGGGCAATGCCGGAATTGCCGAAATGGCGAGCTGCCTACCGTGTGACATAGAGGACGGCGCCGCTGTGGTCGCTCTCGCGGCGGAACACAACATCGACTTCGTCGTAATCGGGCCGGAAGCGCCCTTGGCAGCCGGCGTGGCCGATGATCTGAGAGAGGCGGGCTATCTGACGTTCGGCCCGGGGAGAGCGGCGGCGCAGCTGGAGGCATCGAAATCCTTCACAAAGGAAATCTGCACGGCGTGCAATGCCCCGACCGCAGCTTATCGACGTTTTGACGACCACAACTCTGCAGTCGAATACATGCGCCAACAGGACTTGCCGATCGTCATCAAGGCAGACGGGCTTGCCGCAGGTAAAGGTGTCACCGTTGTCGAGACGATGGCGGCCGCTGAAACCGCACTCGCGGAAATCTTCGGGGGCGCATTCGGCGCAGCGGGCGCCGAGGTAGTGATTGAGGCTTTCCTTACCGGCGAAGAAGCCTCGTTCTTTGTCCTTTCCGACGGTGAAACTGCTGTTCCGATCGGAACCGCCCAGGATCACAAGCGTGCACTTGAGGGCGACAAGGGACCCAACACTGGCGGAATGGGTGCTTATTCACCTGCGCCGATAATGACGGATGTTGTCATCGACCGGACGATGGAGAAGATCATCCGTCCAACTCTGACAGAAATGGCCAGACGCGGAACGCCCTTCAGTGGCGTGCTGTTCGCAGGTCTGATGATCGACGACGGCAATCCAAGCCTTGTTGAATATAACACCCGATTTGGCGACCCGGAGTGTCAGACGCTGATGTTGCGTTTAGGGGCGCAGGTTCTGGACCTTCTGCTTGCCACAGCCGAAGGTCGTCTCGCAGAAGCCCGGCCACAGTGGGCAGACGACCATGCGTTGACGGTCGTCCTTGCTACCAACGGCTATCCGGGCAGTTATTCCAAGGGCTCGCTCATTAGCGGCTTGTCAGACATCATCGAGACACCAAATACGCAGGTTTTTCACGCCGGGACCTCGCGGGATGAGAATGGCCAACTTATAGCCTCCGGAGGGCGGGTGCTGGCGATAACCGCGCGGGCAGAAACTTTGAGCGATGCTCAAGACCGAGCGTACGAGGCGGTCGCCAAGGTTGATTGGCCTGAAGGTTTCTTCCGGCGTGATATCGGATGGAGGGCTTTGAGCAAGTGATCGGTCAGCAACCGAGGTGACGTGCCAAGTCATCCGGAGCAGTTATTGCTCCCAGATTTTCCTGCACAGCACCGCGTTCGAGCAGGGTTACCTTAATAGCTTGCTGCCAATTACCGCTCGCCAATATTAGTCCCACCTGTCCGCCACAATCATACAGGCCACCGTGGATCATCCTGTCACCAATACGGTGGTTCGAGACACCCCGAAGATTGGCGATCTCCACCAATTCTTTTCCATCGAGGGTAACGATGCGCAGGATCTTCGCCAGGTGGGGCCTGTCGACGTAGGCAATATCCGGCATACCGTCGTTATTGAAGTCAGCAATCCCGGCGGGGGCGAGCCAGCGATATCGGCGACCAATGGGTCGGGTCGCTGCGACGAGTGCGCCTCGACGATCATAGATGGAGAGACGAGCGCCTGTATCCTCGCTCGATTCGACCACTACAATTTCCGGCATTCCGTCGCCTGTGAGATCGGAGAGCCGTGGCGTGACATCTTCGAAATAGGTGCCTTTGGGCAAAATCACTTCGGCCGGACAGGTAATCCGGTCATCGCCGGGCTGCCGCAAATGGATCGTCAGTTGCCGTGCTTCTTTGATACCGCCGAGGACGTCGTGGCCATAGTCGGACGTAAGATCCCGAAAGCCGGCATGCATGATCAGCCGGGTTGCCGCGGACGCCCAGCCCTCATGTTGCGTACCGTCAGGCTTTGCATTGCTGATCTCAATTTCCGCCGAACGTCCCTCAAGGCCCCATCCGTTCGTCATCGCCTCACAAGCCATTGCCGCGGGCGCAAAGGCAACGAGCAAGAGGCCCGCGAGGCGACGAAACATCAGATCTGTTTTTCCGGCATCTGGACGATCAGGCCATCAAGTTCGTCCGTCACTTTCAACTGGCATGTCAGGCGAGAACGTTCCGTATCCGGCTCCCAAGCAAAATCGAGCATGTCTTCTTCCATGGCTTCTTTTTCGGGCAGTTTGCCGACCCAGTCGGGATGTACATAGACATGACAGGTGGAGCAGGCACATGCGCCACCGCAATCTGCCTCAATCCCGGGTATGTTGTTGTCACGCGCGCCCTCCATCACCGAGAGGCCGTTGTTCACTTCCACCACATGTTCTTTTCCGTTGTGCTCGATATATGTGATCTTCGCCATCTTGAGCTTACTCCATCTGATTTTGCTTCGTCCTAAACCGCATGGCCCGATAAATAAAGGACTGGCGGACGTTTTCATCCTGTTCTCTCGCAACTGTGCAGCACGATGCTGCCGGCTTGCATCACGCGCCTTTTGTTTTTATTTTGTTCTCATGCCTGCTTGCCAATTGCCAAGTCCACCAGCAGCCCTGCCCGCCGGGATGCTGCATCGCCCCGCCACCGGTGCAATCGTGACAGTAGCGGGGCTGGTATTAGTGCGCCAAAGACCGGGCACCGCAAAGGGAGTAATATTCATAACGTTGGAGGATGAGACAGGCGTCGCCAACGTCGTCGTCTGGGCGAAAGTTTACGAAGCTTTTCGCAGGGCTGTCGTCGGTGCACGACTGTTGCGCATCACAGGACCGGTTCAGCGTGATGGACAAGTTGTCCATGTCATCGCAAAGCAGATAGAGGATCTTTCACCGATGCTGGACCGTTTGGCCGATGGACGTATTGCGGCTACGGAAACCGGAATCGGCCTGCCGGTGAATACCTATGATGCGGGCGGGCGCAGTTTTCCTCGCAAGCGCCGCTAATGTGCTGTGACTGTATTAACCCATTGATAAATTAACCAAACATTACCAGATGCTTTGAATTTTAGACAAAGCTGTGAGATCTCCTTTTGCGCGGGCACGACAATGCTCCGGTTAAAATAAAGAGGGCTCGCACATGCCGACACTCACAGCCACAT
The DNA here is from genome assembly GCF_009931615.1 of Algicella marina. Lineage (NCBI taxonomy): Bacteria > Pseudomonadati > Pseudomonadota > Alphaproteobacteria > Rhodobacterales > Paracoccaceae > Algicella > Algicella marina. The sequence goes on from NZ_CP046620.1 coordinate 1,449,295, forward strand.
CCGCCGGATTCCACATCTTCTCGGGAATAGGTGCTGCCTTGTCACCATATGCGTTCCTGCGCAGCGCCACCAATCATGACGGAGCAGTCGTCCACCTCGCCGGCACTGGCGAATGGCTGACAGTGGAGAGTCTGCGCTATCCGAGCCTTGCCATCAATGTTCAGGCGGAGTTCACAGGAACTGGGCCGACAGAGCGAGACTTTCGAGCTGATGTAATGGTGACTGCCATCACCTTCAGCCGAATTGACGGAAACGGACAAATCTCCATAGGAATACTTGATCTTGGGACAGGTGTCTCTGTGACTGCGGAAAATCAGCAGATGCAATCTTCCATTGATTGGCACTTCGATCTCGCCGACAGCCTCGCCTCGATGATCCGTGAGGAAGGTTTCACTTTCGAGGGCGGACGTAGAGACGACCATCTGACGATGGACAGTAGCATCGTTCCTATCCGCGGCCCCGTTGAACTCAATGGCCATGGTGGCGATGACACGCTGGTCGGGAGCCTTGCCGATGACACTATACGCGGCGGATCAGGCGACGACAGCCTCAGCGACAGCAGTGGGATGAACAGGCTGTTCGGCGGTGCCGGCCATGACGAGATCGAACTCGGCGCCTCGTCTCGGGACAGTCTGGCTTGGGGTGGCAGCGGCCACGACAGTCTGATCTCGTCAAATGGCAGCGACAGTATGTTCGGAGGCCGCGGACAGGATCGCCTTTCGGGTGGACGCGGCAATGACCGATTGTTCGGGAACCAGAGCAACGACGTGATCTACGGCGGCGAGGGCAATGACGTTATTACCGGCGGCCACGGCAGCGACGTCCTCTCCGGCGGTTGGGGCGCCGACACATTTGTCTTCTCAACCAGAACTCGCGGATGGGACAGGATCGAAGACTTCAATCCTTCGGAGGACCACCTGCGCATCAACGGATTGACGAATGCCACCGACAACATCGTCATGCGCCAATCCGGCAGGGATGTCAGCATTCAATGGGACGTTCCCGGATCAGGCCTGATCATCGAGAACACAACCCTCGCGAACCTGACAGAAGACATATTCCTGTTCTGAATGAGAAAGGGCGAGCTCGCGCCCGCCCCTGCAATCACAAACGCATCGATTTACTGCGGCGACAGCGCCACGAAACGGGGCCTGCCGTCCTTGCGGACCAACAAGAGAACAGACTTTCGGCCACCATCCGCCGCTGCCTTGAAGCCCTTCTCCACATCCTGAGGCGTAGAGACCGAACTCTGACCGATTTCCGTGATCAAATCGCCGGGACGGACTCCCTTCTCGAAAGCCTCGCTGGTTTCGTCTACGGCGATGACAACGACGCCACTTTCGGAGCCATCGATTCCGAACTCTGTCCGGGCTTCATCATTGAGCGTTGCAAGGGTCATTCCCAACACCTCGACTTCCGGCGGGATATCGGACTCGACGTCTCCGCTTTCCAAAGTGCCCTCAGCGCTTTCCCTGCGTCCCAGCGTAACTCGCAGCGTCTGCGTACCGCCCTCGCGAAATACCAGCACGCGAACGGTCTTGCCGACTTCGGTTTCACCTACCATCCGCACCAACTCGCGCGTATCCTTCACGTCCTGTCCGTCGAAGCTGAGAATGACATCGCCGGACAGCACACCTCCTTCCTTGGCAGGACCTTCAGGCACATCCGTGACCAATGCGCCCTCCTCGTCTTCGAGGCCGAGCGCTTCAGAGACGTCCGGTGTCAGGTTCTGGATACTCACGCCCAGCCAGCCGCGCCGCGTCTCACCGAATTCCCGCAATTGATCAACGACCCGAGTCACGACTGCGGAAGACATCGAAAAACCAATACCGATGGAACCACCGTTGGGGCTCAGGATGGCGGTATTCACGCCGATGACTTTGCCGTCCATGTTGAACAATGGACCGCCAGAATTACCACGATTGATAGCCGCATCAGTCTGTATGAAATCGTCGTATGCGCCCTGAAGCGAACGGTTTCGCGCCGATATAATTCCGGCACTGACAGAAAAACCCTGCCCCAGCGGATTGCCAATGGCCAGAACCCAGTCCCCGACCCGCGCGACGTCACTGTCTCCAAATGACACAAACGGAAGCGGGTTCTCCGGCTCCACCTTCAGCAATGCGATGTCGGTACGGGGATCAGTGCCGATAACTTCGGCAGGTAGTTCACCTGCGCCATTAAAGAATTCGATAGTGATTTCGTCGGCACGTTCGATCACATGATTGTTGGTTACGATGTAGCCGTCCGCGGAAATGACGAAGCCTGACCCCAGAGCGGATCCACGGCGTTCCCGCTCCTGTGGACCATTTCTGTCCATGAAGTCGTTGAAAAAATCCTCGAGCGGTGAGCCTTCCGGGATCATCGGACGGGGCCCTGCAGAAGCCGTTACACTCGTTGTCGTCGTAATATTGACGACGGATGGAGAAAGTTCTTCGGCGAGATCCGCAAAACTTTCTGGCGCTGCCTTCGACATAATTGGAATAGCGAAAGCAAGAGCAATTGCCAGTATCAGAACTTGAAAGGCTGCCACGGCGTGCTCTGGAGACGGCAAGCTTCGTGCGGTTGCTGATGGTCTGGTCAAAGTTGGTCCTCCTGCATCGCCGGTTGTGGTTGCCGGCTCGTTTTCCATCATGGCCCAAAATACGCTCAAGGCAAGCACCGCAGCCTTGGTCTGCCGTTCACCATACCGTCACACGAAGGCTGATGTTGTCAGCTCCGCAAGTCAGCCGCGCAGGAACCAGACGATCGACACGCCGACGGCGGCTACCCCGAGTCCTATCAACCTCCGCGTATCAAGCGGAATTTCGTCAAGCTTTCGCAAAATGTCACCAATTCGGAAAGGGGCCAGTGCAAGCACCAGCCCCTCCACGATCGCCACGAAGGCGACTCCGAAAATTACATCCTCAATTGTCACGCGATGAGGGCTGAGCACGGTCGGACTTCAGATAATCAAAGAATTCGCTGTTCGGCGAAATGACCATCGTGGAATTCTGTCCTTTGAGAGACCGTTCGTAAGCTGTCAATGAACGATAGAAAGCAAAGAATTCCGGATCCCGCCCAAACGCTTCCGCGAAGATCGCGTTACGCTGAGCGTCCGCTTCACCGCGAATAACCTCGCTGTCCCGCTGCGCTTCGGAAACGAGTTCAACCGCTGTCCTGTTCGCCTGCGCCTCGACGCGTTGCGCCGCTTCGCGACCGCGTGCTCTCTCGTCGGCTGCTTCACGCGCACGTTCAGCGGTCATCCTCTGGAAAGTCGCCTCAAGGTTCTGTTCAGGCAACTCTGTCCGCTTGATACGAACGTCGATCACCTCGACCCCAAGAGAGCGCGCACGGACGATGGCGGCATCTCGGATCCGATTCATCAAGGCAACACGGTCGGCCGACAGGATGGTGTTAGAACTCACCGACCCCAGTACCTCACGTATCTGCGACGTGAGAATTGTGGATAGGCGGCTCTCGGCAATACCCATGTCGCCACCACCGACCGCCTGACGAAACTGGACGACGTCCGCAATACGCCACCGGGCAAAAGCATCAACCTTCAGACGTCGGTCATCCAGTGGCGTGACCTCCTGCTCAGGCGTGTCGAGCGACTGTATCCTATCATCATAGCGGACGACCGACTGAATGAACGGAACTTTGAAAGCCAAACCCGGGTCCTGTTTCACGTCTCGGATCTGACCGAACTGCAGCACCAATACCTTTTCCCGTTCGTCGACGATGAAGACGGAAGAAAGTACCGTAACCAGCGCTGCGAAGACAACGATGATCAAAATCGTTACACGGCTCATTGGTCATTTCCTCCGCTGGCGGGCGCCGGTCTGCGCAGTTCGTTGAGTGGGAGATAAGGCACTACCCCCTGCCCTGCACCGGTCGCACCCTCATCAATGATAATTTTGTCGACGCTGCCGAGAACCCGTTCCATCGTTTCCAGGTAAAGTCGTTTGCGAGTTACATCCTCGGCCTTCGAATATTCGTTGAAAACAGCGATGAATCTGCTCGCCTCACCCTGAGCTTCATTGATGACTTGCGCACGGTAAGCCTCTGCTTCCTGCAGAAGTTGCGCCGACTCGCCGCGTGCTTCAGCAAGCGCACGGTTGGCGTTCGCGTCGGCTTCGTTCTTCAGCCGGTCCCGTTCCTGCTCTGCCGCCTGAACATCTCGGAAAGCATCAATCACTTCGCGCGGTGGATCGGCCCCATCGAAGTTTAGGCGGATGACCTGCACACCGGAGTCGTAGCTGTCGAGAGTCGACTGAACGAGGGTCTGCACCTCTTCGGCGATAATGCCTCGGTCTCGGTTTAGCACCGGAGCGAGTTCGGAGCGCGAGATCACCTCCCGCATCGCGGCTTCGGCCACAGCGTCAATCGTCTCTTGTGGCTCTGCAAGGTTGAAAAGATACCCGGACGGATCGCTGATGTTCCACACAACCTCGAAGTCGATATCGACAATGTTTTCGTCGCCAGTCAGCATCAAACCGTCGCCGTTATTTCCCCCCGAACCGATCTGAACAGACCGTTCGCGGGTCACCTCGAGAATTTCCTTGGTCACCAACGGCCACGGCGCGAAATTCAAACCGGGATCACCGATGGCGCTGAATTCTCCGAGAAACAGTTCCACCGAGCGTTGCTCCGGTCGCACCGTGTAGAAACTTAGAAAGGCCCAGGCCCCCAGAAGCGCGAGAATGATAAGGAAAACGGCGCCGCGTCCCATTCCGTCAAAACCGCCACCGCCTGCGCCACCTGAACCGCCGCGCCCGCCCATCAGTACACGAAGCTGTTCCTGGCCACGACGCATGATCTCGTCGATGTCCGGCCCCTGCCCTCCACCTCCGGGTCCTTTCCCGCCGCCACCACCGCGGCCACGGTCATCTCCGCCGCCCCAAGGGCCACGGCCGCCGTCGTCACCGCCGTTGTTGCCGCCGCCCTTCTTGCCGCCGCCGCCCCATGGGCCGCCCGAATTGTTCGAGTATGGCATCCGCCTATCGCTTCCTCTTTGTTGTAATGCTTTTCAACCGATCCTGTGTCCCGCTCCATTACCTGTTGATCCGGAGCAATATTTCAAGATGCGGCGGTGTGTTAGCCTGGAACCGGTTCCCGCATAGTTACCAATTCTTCCGCTGCCGTAGGATGAACCGCCATTGTATTGTCAAAGTCCTGTTTCGTGGCCCCCATTTTCACAGCAATACCAACCATCTGAATCATTTCGCCCGCTGCTGGCCCAACGATGTGCGCACCAAGAATCTTCTGCGTCGGTTTGTCCACGATCAACTTCATCAACATCCGCTGATCACGATCAGCGAATGCATGAAACATCGGTCGAAACGTAGAGCGGTAAATCTCGATGTCGTGGCTCTCCCGGGCTTCCTCCTGCGTCAGCCCAATGGTTCCTATCTCCGGCTGGGTGAAAACAGCGGTTGGGATGAGTTCGTGATCGGCGGGTGTCGGATTGTCCCTGAAGACCGTTTCGGCGAAAGCCATACCTTCCCTGATAGCGACGGGTGTCAGATTAACACGATCCGTCACATCACCGACAGCATATATCGAAGGTACCGCCGTCTGGCTGAACTTGTCGACCTCAACGGCTCCGTTCCGATCGAGCTTCACGCCAACGTCTTCCAAGCCAAGACCCGAGGTATTGGGCTTTCGTCCCGTCGCATAGAGAATTTGGTCGTATTCGGAAAAAGTTCCGTCCGTGCATTTGACAACCAGACCGGCTTCCTTCTTTTCGATACTTACGACATCACGTCCGACGTGCAGATTGATGCCCTTCTTGCGCATTTCCTCAGCTATGTGCCCTCGCACCTCATCGTCGAAACCGCGCAGTATCTGAGCGCCCCGATAAAACTGTGTCACCTCGGTCCCAAGGCCGTTCATAATTCCGGCGAACTCGCAGGCGATATACCCGCCACCAACAATCAGCATCCGCTTCGGCTGTTCGTCGAGATGGAATATCTCATTGGACGTGATGACATGCTCAATGCCAGGAACGTCCGGAGCGAAGGCATATCCGCCCGTAGCAATAAGAATGTGGCCCGCCGATACTGTTTCGCCGCTTGCCAGTTCGACGCTGTTAGGCCCTTTCACCACGCCGCGTTCCCTGAATATCGAGACGCCGGATGACTCCAGATTGCGGGAATAGACTGCTTCCAGGCGATCAATCTCCCTGTCTTTCTTGTCGATGAAAGCTTTCCAGTCAAAGTTGCGCGCACTCATCGTCCAGCCGAAGCCCTCTGCGTCTTCCGCCGCTTCGGAGAATGAAGACGCAAAGACCATCAATTTTTTCGGCACGCACCCCCGAATGACGCAGGTTCCACCATAGCGAAATTCCTCACAAAGTCCGACCTTGGCGCCTGCCATCGCGGCCCAACGCGCAGCGCGAACGCCACCGGAACCACCGCCGATTACGAAAAGGTCATAGTCGAAGCTCACTGCAATTCTCCCGTCTCGGCCAAGTGTGCCATCAGGGCGTCGAAATGATCAGTGTCGGAAATGTCGACAAGCATTTCCGGATCGTCGGAAAAGATCAGCCTTGCCTCGCCGGAGGCGACACCCATCACGACCGTATCCGCGATGTCGAGGAACAAACCTGTTTCGACAACGCCGGGAATTTCCAGCAAGCCGCTTGCTATCGTATCGACATCTCTGATTTCACCGAGATTGAGATCAAGGATGTAGTGCCCCTCGTCTGTAATCAGACGTTTACCGGCCTTTTCTCGCCAATGGGTACGACGGGTTGCGACATCAAAGCCGGCCAACTTGTCCTCAATCAGCCCTTTCGTGACTTCTGATCCGAAGCGCACGATTTCGACAGGCAAAGGGAATGCTCCCAACCTGTCAACTTCCTTGCTTGGATCCGCGATAACCACCATCCTGTCCGACGCGGTTGCGACAATCTTTTCCTGCAAAAGCGCCCCACCGCCTCCCTTGATCAGCGAAAGCAGCGGATCAAACTCGTCGGTACCGTCGATTACAAGATCGAGCCACCCGGCCTGATCAAGGGAAATCATCCGCAAGCCCACCCTCTCGGCGAGTTCCTGCGTCTGGGTGGATGTCGCGACGCACTGGATTTCCAGCCCGAACACATGCTTCTCGGCTCCCAGCAACTTAACCAGCCAAGCTGCCGTCGATCCGGTGCCGAGTCCCAATCGCATTTCATCCTCGACGAACTGCATCGCATGGTAGGCTGACATCAGCTTGGCGCGATCCGGTGGTGAAAGGCGATCAATCATGAAGGTCTCCGAAGGCATAGTCTCGAGCCTCTATATGCGGAATCGAGCCGGACGGTAAGGGGAAGTTTGCCAGTTACAGCCTACCGAAAATGACCGTTTAGTCATCTCGCCTGCCGTTTTCGATCATCAGTTCTGCAGACTACATGCTGTATATCGTTCAGAGGCAGCAGCAGGCGATACCAACTATGTTTCTCAGCGTTTTTGACATCTTCAAGATCGGCATCGGCCCGTCTTCCAGTCACACCATGGGCCCCATGATTGCGGCGGCACGGTTTCTGGACCTTCTGCGATCCGGCGCAGCCCTTGTTCCGGGTGCTGGCACGGCGAGCCAAATCACCTGCACGCTCCACGGTTCACTCGCGTTCACCGGCAAGGGGCACGCTACCGACAAAGCCGTTTTTTACGGTCTGCTCGGATTTGTCCCGGAAACCTTCGATCTCGATTTGGCGACGAGAGCGGAGTCAGCCGCTGCACAAAGAAAACAGTTGGAGGTCGAGGGTATTGGAACACTAGATTTCGATCCCGATGTCAGCATCACTTTCGACTACGGTCCGTCACTGCCACAGCACACAAATGGTCTCGTTTTCAGGGCGTTCGATGATGGCGGTAACCTGCACGCGGAGGAAACCTACTTTTCAATTGGAGGCGGCTTCGTCGTCACCGCAAAGGAACTTGAAAACCCGCCACCGCAAACCACTGCGGCCGATGTTCCTTATCCTTTCCATTCCGCCGAAGAAATGCTCGCCATGGCAAAAGGTTCGGGCCTGACCATCGCCGGAATGAAACGCTCCAATGAGATTGCGCAGGGTCATGGCCAGAAGCTGGACAAGGGCGTTCTGCAGATCTGGAAAGTCATGGCCGGTTCGATTGACGCCGGCTTGCAAGCCGACGGTGTCCTGCCAGGCGGGCTCCAACTGCGTCGACGTGCAAAAGCTCTGCAGGAAAGCTTGCGGATCGACCATGGAATGAACCTTGCGGCACCGCATACCATCAACGACTGGATTGCATCATATGCCATTGCAGTAAACGAGGTAAACGCAGCCGGCGGTCAGATTGTAACGGCGCCGACCAACGGAGCATCCGGCGTTGTTCCGGCAACGCTGCGCTACTACCTCGACCATGTGCCGAATGCTTCGCAGGACCGGATTGTCGATTTTCTGCTCACTGCCGCGGCCATAGGTGGGCTTCTGAAAGCCAACGCCTCGATCTCGGGTGCGGAAGTTGGTTGCCAAGGCGAAGTCGGCTCTGCCGCTGCCATGGCCGCGGCCGGTCTTTGCGCGGTACTCGGCGGATCACCGGAGCAAGTCGAGAATGCCGCGGAAATCGCCCTTGAGCATCACCTCGGAATGACTTGCGACCCGATAAAGGGGTTGGTTCAGGCGCCCTGCATCGAGCGGAACGGCCTCGGCGCTATCAAGGCCGTCTCGGCCGCATCGCTGGCGCTCCGCGGCGATGGCACCCACCTCGTTAGTCTCGACGCCTGCATCGAAACGATGCGGCAGACCGGCCGCGATATGAACGAAAAGTACAAGGAAACCTCGCTGGGCGGCCTCGCGGTCAACGTTCCGAATTGTTGAAACCGAGCGCCTTTATCGCCTGATCTAGGCAGGATACTGGTAGGATCACCAGCATACCCGGACGGTCGAAACTGGCACGGACCCTTGCGGAAACGGCTTCATTGGAAGTGCCTATCTGGGCACCCGGCTCCAACGTCAGCCCATCCGTCGGCCATCGTAAACCCGCACTCATCAGTCCCCGAATTTTCACGAGCGGAAAGAACGAAATTCGTGTACCGACCTCAAGTTCGAGAGACAGAACATCCGGGCACATGAAGATCACATCTTCCCTGCCCAGCACCAAGATGCGTTGCGACCGATGGGAAAAAAGAACGCTCATCACAGCGAGAGCATGGTCGAAGCGGCCTTCGAGAAACCCGACTGCGACTATAAGCGGCGCATCAATACAAGAGATGCACTTCTCAAAATCTGTGCTCGACTGTTCCTCAAATTTGTAAATTGCAATGCCTGATTTCCGCCACCATTTATGATTAATTAGCGAGTCAAGATCACCAATTATGGTGGACGGAAGGCTGCCTAGCGCCTTTGCATGCTCCGCGCCGCCATCGGCAGCAACCAGCAGCGGTGCACGCTCTAGCGCCAGCGACAGGCTTTCAGGTGCAACAGGACCACCTCCGATGAGGGTAACGGCGTGTTCGGAGTGGACAACTGGCGGGGGCATCGGCTTTGGTGGACTCCGGTGAATCGTAGTGTATTCAGGAAGCTGTAGCAGTGTTCGCCCGGCGATCCCACGTTGAACTAGGACACCACATGCAGCTTCAGATACGAAACAGAGACGGCGAGAGCGAGACTAGAATGGATGACGTCAAAACGCTGAAAATCTCTTACGGAGATTTCAATTGCCAACTTGAGGGCTTCGACAACCCGTTCCCGATCATGCGGAAGGTTGTGAATTTCTTCGAGGCCAGGAAAGGCGACCCTGATTTCGCGCAAGGTGATCTGTCCGATGCGGTCAACGAACTGGTCAACGTAATTGCCCGAGTTTCGGGCGCCAACGAAGTAGATGCCGCACGGATTACGACGGGCCTGGCTCTTCGTAATCTTGATGTGCTTCCTCCAATTGCTCCCGGTGAATTCGACATCGATAATGTCGAGGCCTCCTCCGCTGAAGTGACTGAAGAGACAGATCGTCATTCTCCGCCAGGGTTGGACTCCGGTGATGAAGAAGTCGAGCAACTCGCAGCCGATGATCAGGCGCTCCCACCCGCAGCCGACACTGACGAAGCACTGGCAGAGGCACTTGAAGAACCGGCATTCGATACGTCCTCCAGTGATGTCTTTGATAGCATCGAGGAATCGGAATCTGTATCGGAAGAGTTGATCGATACCGTCGAAGACGAGGATCCAACTGCGTCCAGTTTCGCCAGCGCCGTGGCGGATGACGAAGACGAGGACGACGACATTGATCTTTCCGGCTACGACTTTAGTGCCGACGACGACGAAGCTTCGGCAACCTCCATCGAGGCAGAGCTTGACGCCCAGGCGGAAGAAGTCACAGAAGAAGAAAAAGTCGCCGCTGTGCATGCCCATTCGGAAGACCAGGATGAGTCAATCGAGACTGAGCCGGCTCTCGACACATTCGATACCGACGAATTCATCCTTTCTCGTTCGGATCAGGTCGAAGATCCGGAAGTAGAGAAAGAGGACGAAGAGCCTCTCGTACTCGGCAACGCCCTTGCAAATGAGGAAGCTGACTCGCCGCTGCTCCTTGACGGCGCCATGACTTCACGTTTGCCTCCCAATGCCGACCCGGACCTTCTGCCTGATCCGGAAGAAGCAGAGGCTGAGGCTTCTGAGGAAGAGGCTATGCCGCTCACGCTCTCAGCCGCCGAAAAGGTGCCGTCGGACGCGAGTCAAGCATCCGGAGATGGTAACTTCATGAACCGGACACTGGGCTCATTGAGGGGATCACGTGCAAAAGGTGAATCATCGCCTTCCGACGAACCCGCCGATGCACCCGAGAGTGCGAAGCCGAGATCCGGACTGGCGGGCCTCAAGATGCCGAAACTTGGTCGCAAGGCGGAAGAACCCAAAGGGGCACCGCAACCGCTCTCCGTCGTGTCGACGGACGAAGCTCCTAAAGAGCCGATCGAACAGTCCGTTGCTGCACGTCAGGAAGAGAACGCTCTGCGCCGGCTTCGGATCATTCGCAATCCGGAAGATGCCGCTGCAGATACACCGCCTCAGGAACAGGCAGACGAGCCGGCAACCAAACCCGCGCCTGCCCAGTTGGAACCTGCACCCGAGCCAGCCGCCAAAAAACCAGCGGCAGCGAGAGCCGCAGCAGACAATGAAATTGCCAACAAGTTGCACGCCAGCTTCACCGCAGCCGCATCCGGCAGCACCAAAGTCGCTATCGAGTTTGACGCGGATGAATTTGATGACGATGGAGAGGACATGTCACCGCGGCGCTATGCCCATTTGATGGGCGCATCGGCTCTGCCAGACCTGATGGAGACTGCGGCCGCCTACCTGATGCTGATCGAAGGAGAGTCCGCATTCTCCCGTAATCAAATCATGCAGATCGTGGACAAGATCGGCGATGACACAAAGTTCTCCGCCGAGGCAAAGATCAAATCTTTCGGCAAGCTTATGCGCGGCAGCCGCCTGACCAGAGCTGATGACGGTCGTTTCGTACTGTCAGCTCAGGCCATGCAAAGCTTTATTGAAAAGATGGATGCCTATGACGAAGCCGAGGAGAACGCCTGATCAGGCGTCTCCCGTTGGCCGTCTACTGCTCCACCCAGGGCCTCACAACGACAGCGGACACTGAATTTTTTGGCGACCCGTCAATCAGTTTGTCGGAATAGCTCAGGTAAACGAGGGTGTTGCGGGTCTCATCAAAGAACCGCACAACCTGCAAACGTTTGAAGAGGATGGAACTTCGACGTCCAAAAACCTCTTCGCCGTCCTCAACCTCATCCGGCAAGGTGATCGGTCCGGTTTGACGACATGCGATCGAGGCATCGGATGTGTTTTCCGCCAATCCCAAAGAACCGGAAATTCCGCCAGTCTTGGCGCGAGACACGAAACAGCTAACTCCCGGAACCTCAGGATCGTCAAAGGCTTCGATGACGATCTTATGGTTGGCGCCCAGCAACTTGAAGGCTGTATCGACGCTTCCGACTTCCTCTGCCACCGTAGGAAGCGCCAGACCGGACACGGCAATCGCCATTAAGAGGTTTCGCATATTCACTTCTCCTGATTGTCAGGATGCATATGGTGCTCCGAATGGTCGTTGTCACCCTCATCCGGTGCCGCCCGGCCGACACCCAAAAAAATTTGCCGCAAAGGAAGCGCCCACAGAACACCAAGAACCACGTAGACCAATAGCTCCACCAGGATGTTCGGTCGGTCCAGCAACTCCACCAGATTTACAACTACAACAATGTAAAGCGGTAGCCAGACCAACAATGCGATGAGAGACCAGCGTCTTCGGGCCCTGTAGGAGAGTGCCATCATGTGACTCCAGAATTGCCGCGCATTGAGGTACCAGCACGATCTCTCAATCGGAGAACGGGTCGCGCACAAGGATTGTGTCGTCTCGCTCCGGGGAGGTCGACAGCAATGCTACAGGACAGTCGATCAACTCTTCGATTCTGCGAACGTACTTGATGGCTGCAGCAGGCAGATCGGCCCAGCTTCGGGCGCCCGCTGTCGTCTCAGTCCAACCTTCCATTGTCTCCCAAATGGGCTCCGCACGCGCCTGCTGGGCAGCGGCGATCGGCAGATGGTCAATTACCTTGCCGTCAAGATTGTATCCGACACAGATCTTCAATTCATCGAACCCATCGAGAACATCGAGCTTCGTCAGGGCGATGCCGTTGACCCCAGATGTGGTGCAGGTTTGGCGCACGAGAACTGCGTCAAACCAGCCGCAACGACGCTTGCGCCCTGTGACCGTTCCAAATTCGTGGCCGCGCTCGCCAAGCCGCTGACCGTCGGCATCATTCAACTCCGCCGGAAAGGGACCCTCACCCACCCGAGTTGTGTATGCCTTAACAATACCCAAGGTGAAATCCACGGCCCCCGGTCCCATCCCGGTACCAGTGGAGGCCATACCCGCCATCGTGTTGGAAGACGTCACGAATGGATAGGTGCCGAAGTCAATGTCGAGTAGTGCGCCTTGTGCGCCCTCGAAAAGGATGCGCTGACCGGCTTTGCGTCGCTCCGCCAGAACTTTCCAGACCGGTGCGGCAAACTCCAGAACTTTTGGTGCCACTTCCATCAGTGCAGCCTTCAATCCGACGCGGTCCACTTCATCCAGGCCTAGCCCGCGGCGCAGAGCGTCGTGGTGTAGCAGCAACCGATCCAATCTTGTTTCGAGTGTTTGTTCGTCAGCCAAGTCGGCAACGCGGATCACCCGACGCCCAACCTTGTCTTCATATGCCGGGCCAATTCCCCGTCCGGTCGTTCCGATCTTGGCCACAGAGTTTACACTCTCCCGAGCCCGATCGAGTTCTCCGTGTACCGGCAAGATCAAAGGTGTGTTCTCTGCCACCATCAAAGACTGCGGTGTAATTTCCACGCCCTGTGCGCGAAGTTTCTGCACTTCGTCAACAAAGGCCCATGGATCCAAAACGACGCCATTGCCAATGACGGAGAGCTTGCCCGGACGCACTATACCGGATGGTAGCAACGAAAGTTTGAAGACCTCGCCGTCGATGACAAGGGTGTGACCCGCGTTGTGGCCACCCTGAAAGCGGGCAATTACGTCTGCCCGCTCGCTGAGCCAATCAACAATCTTGCCTTTGCCCTCATCGCCCCATTGAGCACCGATAACAACCACGTTGGCCATAGAGATCTCCCGTTGAACCGTGCCCGGTCTACGCGATTGGCCGCGACCCTGAAAGCGCAAAAGTCAAATGGTCGTGCCGGGGGCGACACTTCACCGCCCCCGACCGAAATGACGAGTCAGAAAGTAAGTTTCTTCGCCTGGCGAACCTGTGGAAGTGCAGAGATTTCTGCGAGCATCTCTTCCGTCACATCCTCATCGATCCCTAGTAACGCAATCGCCTCCGCTCCCTTCGAGGAGCGTCCGAGTGCGAATGTCGCGATATTGATACCAAGACGCCCCATCACCATTCCGAGCTCGCCGATATAGCCCGGCTCATCGTTGTTGGTGGTATAAAGCATACGTTCAGTCGGTTCAGCCTCCAGATTGATACCCTTGATCTGGATGAAACGCGGTCGGCCATCACTGTATAGTGTTCCGGCGACCGAACGGGTTTGGGTTTCGGTAGTCACGATCAGACGGACATAGGAGCCGAACGCCCCCTGCGCATCCTTTCGTGTTTCCGATATCTTCATTCCCCGCTCACGGGCGACGATCGGTGCGGAAACCATGTTGACGCCCCCCTCGCCCACGAGCGGCAGCAACAGTGCAGCTGTGAGAGCGGAAGTAAGCGGCTTCAGGTTCAATTCGCCAACCTTGCCAACGTACTCGATCTCTATTTCCTTGATCGGGTTTTCGGTCACCTGTCCGGCGAAGCTACCCAGTTTTTCGCACAGTCCTATCCACGGTTTCAGCACTGGCGCTTCCTCCGCAGTAACTGATGGGGCGTTGAGAGCATTTGAAATTGCTCCCTTCAGCAAGTATTCAGACATCTGTTCGGCAACCTGCAGCGCCACATTCTCCTGTGCCTCACTGGTCGAAGCGCCAAGGTGCGGGGTGCAAACCACGTTCGGCAGTCCGAACAGAGGGTTATCAATGGCAGGCTCAACATCGTAAACGTCAAAGGCGGCACCAGCCAGTTGCCCTGATTTGAGTGCCTCAGCTACGGCAGCCTCATCGACAAGTCCGCCGCGTGCACAATTGATAAGCCGCGCGCCTTTCTTAATCTTCGCGATACGATCAGCAGAAAGAATGTTGGCAGTCTTCTCGGTTTTCGGCAGGTGTAGAGTGATGAAATCCGCTCGGCCTAGAAGGTCGTCGACGTCCTCTACCTTCTCGATGCCCAGGCTTTGGGCCTTCTCCGTGCCAAGGAATGGATCGAACGCGATGACTTTCATCTTCAGGCCGATGGCCCGCGAAGCAACGACGGAACCAATATTGCCGGCCCCGATAAGACCCAATGTCTTGCCCGTGATCTCCGATCCCATGAACCGCGACTTTTCCCACTTGCCGGCCTGGGTCGAGGCATCGGCAGCCGGAATCTGACGAGCGACGGCGAACATCATCGCGATCGCGTGCTCCGCAGTTGTAATAGAGTTGCCGAAAGGTGTGTTCATCACCACGATACCCTTGGCGCTGGCAGCCGGAATATCCACATTGTCGACCCCAATACCTGCGCGACCGATGACCTTCAGTTTGTCAGCCCTGGCAATCAGGTCCGCCGTCGCCTTGGTGGCCGAGCGGATGGCAAGACCATCGTAGTCACCAATGATATCTGCCAGTTTGTCGGGGCTCTTTCCAAGGTCTGGCTGGAAATCGACCTCAACACCGGCGTCGCGAAATATCTGTACAGCGGCCTCCGAAAGCTTGTCGGAAATAAGAACTTTGGGCATTTTAGTCTCCTTTGCACCATTCGGTGCGCGTCAGTTCAAATACGAAACAGTCGTCGTCACCAAACAGGCGCTGTTCGCGAAATTGGAAGCCCAGTCGGCGGTAGAAGCGATGGGCCGATGTGTTGGAAGCCAGCGGGTCGATGAGGACGGCGCTGACAGTTTTTTCTGAGAAGCATCGGGCAAGGGCCAGACGCATCATATCTGTTCCGAAGCCTCGGCCGGTATCGCGGACATCGCCAATCCAGATGTCGATGGCCCGAAGGCCCGATCCGCAGTCGCCCCAATAATGAGCATCCTCCAACTCCGGATCGATGATCTGAATAAAGCCAATAGCCCTGCTCTCCGTTTCAGCAATGAGCAGTTCACGCCATGAAGGGCTGACTGACAGCATCTCTTCCCATTCCCATGCTTCGACGCCGGCAGCGACCACATGAGGTTGGTCGTCCCAGTGTCTCAGCATCGGAATGTCAGCCGGAGTTGCCTGGCGTAGACGCATGATGTCGCCTTCAGGTCGTCGCCAATTCATTCTTTGCAGCAGCAAAGGCCCAATCAAGCCAAGGTGTCAGCGCCTCTATGTCGGCGGTCTCCACTGTCGCGCCGCACCAGATCCGCAGACCCGGAGGGGCGTCCCTATAACCGCCAATATCATAGGCCGCGGTTTCGGCGGCGAGCATTCCGACCATGCGTTTGCTGAAGGCTGCTTGTGCCTCATCGGTCATCGAGGCGATCGCTGGATCGACAATCTTGAGGCAGACTGAGGTGTTGGACCGTGCGTCATCATGCGCGACCAGATTTTCAACCCACGGCGTTGCATCCACCCAAGCCTGCAAGGCCCGGAAATTGGCATCGGCCCGTCGCATCGTCGCCGAAACACCGCCGATACGATCGACCCAATCCAATGCATCCTCGCAATCGGCCACGGCCAGCATCGACGGTGTATTGATCGTCTCACCGCGGAAAATGCCCTCGATCAACTTTCCGCCTTTCGTTAGGCGGAAAATTTTGGGCAGAGGACGTGTCGGCGCAAAGGTTTCCAATCGTTCGACAGCCCGTGGGCTCAACACCAGGACGCCGTGCGCCCCCTCTCCTCCAAGAACCTTCTGCCAAGAAAAGGTCAGCACATCGACCTTCGACCAATCTACCGGTTGAGCAAAGACCGCAGAGGTCGCATCGACCAGCGTCAGCCCTTCACGCTCATTGGCAATCCAGTCGAAGTTCGGAACCCGAGCACCGGAGGTGGTCCCGTTCTGCGTGAAGCAGATATCGGCGTCGATACGCACTTCGCACAAGTCCGGCAGCAAGCCGTAGTCCGCCTTCAGTACCCGACAATCCTGCAATTCGAGCTGCTTCGTCGCGTCTGTTGCCCAGCCGGCACCAAAACTCTCCCATACCAGCATATCTACCGGGCGAGGACCGAGCAGAGACCACATCGCCATTTCAAACGCGCCCGTATCCGACGCGGGAACGATGCCAAGACGGTAGTCTTCCGGCACACCTAGAAGAGACTTGGTCCGGTCAATGACGCGCTTCAATTGCGCCTTCGGATCAGCTGCGCGATGCGAGCGGCCAAGGAATGCCTTGGACGCTACAACTTCAGCGGACCATTCGGGATGTTTCGGGCAAGGCCCGGAAGAGAATTCGGCGCGCGCAGGTTTTACCTGCGGCCGTTCAGGGAAGCTCATGGACGGCTCCATCGTCAGGGCGAAATTCCTGAGCCTGCCACCGCTCGCCCATAACCCGGTGACCTGCCCACCCGCTTCCTACGCCGGTTCCCGGGTGCCGTTCAACTGAAAACTGGTGGGGCGGCAAGAGGAGGCAAAAACGTGATTGGAATTTCAGGCGGAGTGTTCTCGAAGGAAGTCGCCAATCCTGCTGAGCGCGGTGACAATGTTCGCCTCCGAGTTGGCATAGCTCAGGCGGATGTATCCCTCGCCGAGAACACCAAAATCAGGTCCGCCGATTACGGCCACACCTGCGTCCTCCAACAGAGCCGATGCAAGCGCCTTGGCCTTGAAACCGGTCTCCTTGATATTGGGAAAGGCATAGAAGGCGCCCTGCGGCTCAATGCAGCTCACCCCCGGCAGATCATTCAGCCCGGCGACGACGACCTTGCGCCGCCGATCAAAGGCAGAGACCATCTCTGCCACACAGTCTTGCGGCCCGGTCAGCGCGGCCAGAGCCGCCCACTGAGCCGGGGCGTTTACACAGGACCACGAATTCACCGCCATTTTTCTTGCCTTGTCAAAAAGCAGCTCGGGCCAGACAGAGTAGCCCATCCGCCAGCCGGTCATGGCGTAGGTCTTCGACCAACCATCGAGATAGATCAGTCGATCGGCAATTTCCGGGTAGCCGAGCAGTGAGACGTGCTCGGTCTCCCCGTAAGTCATTTGCCCATATATCTCATCCGACATCACTGCTAGGTCGGGCCATTCAGTCAAACCGGCAACCAAGCGGTCGATCTCTTTCCTCGGCGTCACGCCGCCACACGGGTTGGCCGGAGAATTGACAATGATCAGTCGGGTCCTGCCGTTGATAAGTGACAGGGTCTCCTCTGCTGAAAAGGCAAAATTGTTTTCTTCGCGAATGGGAATGGGCACCGGTGTGGCGCCGGTGAACTCGATCATCGAACGGTAGATCGGAAAACCCGGATCAGGATAAAGAATTTCAGCACCCGGTTCGCCAAACATCATAATTGCCAGGAACATCGTCACCTTCCCGCCAGGCACGATCAGCACCCGCTCCGGTGAAACATCCACAGAAAGCCGATGCTGAAGATCGGCGCAAACCGCCGCGCGCAACTGCGGTATTCCCGTGGCAGCGGTGTAGCCGTGCTGACCATCCCGCAACGCCTTCACAGCGGCTTCGACAATATGTTCCGGTGTTGGGAAATCTGGCTGGCCAATTCCGAGGTTGATGATGTCCTTGCCTTCCGAAGCAAGGGCATTGGCCCGTGCGAGAACAGCAAAGGCGTTTTCTTCTCCAATGCGGTCGAAACCGGAAATCGTATGCAAAGCCATTGAATTCACTCCTGTTTCCCGCATCACTGGCAAGTGTCAGCAATACCGCTCACAGGCAACCTGTCAATACAGCCCTTCCGGCCACCCTTTCAATCCGCGACGCCGCCCCTGAAACCAGTTGCCACGAGGAACTTTTCGGAACTGTCTGCGCGACTGGCCGGTGGTTTTACATGGATCGTCTTGTCGAAATGGCGTTTCAGGACCTGCATCACGTCACTCTCGGCGCCGCCGGCCAGAACCTTTGCAACAAATGTTCCACCGGGCTCCAGCACGTCGAAGGCAAAGTACGCTGCAGCCTCCACCAATGCCATGATCCGAAGGTGATCTGTCTGCTTGTGACCGGACGAGGCGGCGGCCATGTCAGACATCACCACGTCCGCCCCACCACCAAGCCATGCCTTAACCTTGTCGTCGGCGCCATCCTCCAGGAAATCCAACACATGAAATTCAGCGCCGTCCATGGGATCAATTTCCTGAATATCGACGCCGATCAATCTGCCAACAGGTTTGCCCTTGCGCGCGTTGTTGGAATTGATTTTCGGAACCGCTACCTGCGCCCAGCCTCCAGGTGCCGCACCGAGGTCGACGACGCGAGCGCCGGGCACAAGAAAGCGAAACCTTTCATCCAGTTCCAAAATTTTGAAGGCTGCACGGCCGCGAAAGCCTTCTCGCCGCGCTTTTTGAACGTAGGGGTCGTTCAGTTGCCGTTCGAGCCACCGTGTGGAACTGATCTTGCGGCCCTTGGCTGTTTTCACACGCACCCGCAAATCACGTTGCCCTCTGCCGGACGTGTTGCGGGTGGGTTTGTTATCCTTGGTCATTTTGGCCTTTCGTCGGAAACGCACCATTCGCTTCCATCATCGAGTATAGCATGCCCTCGCGCAGCCCCCTGTCAGCCACGCCAAGCCGATCTGTGGGCCAGATGCGTAAGAGGGTCTGTAGAATCGACGCGCCAGACATGATCAACTCGGCTCGATCCCGACCGATGGAGGGATCGTTTCGGCGCCCCTCCCTGCCCTGAGCCATCATGCGGGCGATCACCGTGTCGATCTGCGCTTCGGTCAATGTAATGCCATCCACCTTGCGTCGGTCATAGCGTTTCAGGCCAAGATGGGAAGCGGCAACCGTTGTGACGGTTCCCGACGTGCCTATCATCTGGAAGCCTTGTACGCCCTCCAGCATGTCCAGATCTTCATAAGGTCGGAACTTCGCAAGCTGCTCCTCGAAATACCATGACATCAGTGCGAAACGCGCGCTTTCGTCCTCTACGTCGTTGAAACGTTCGTGCAGCGTGGCAACACCAAGCGGCACCGAAATGAAGTCGACCAGTTTCGCACCATTGACCTCAGCGATATCACGATCCATCTGCAGCCGCATGACGGCGGCAGAGCGTTCTTCCGGTGGAACGTTGGTGATGTCGATCCAAACGAGTTCGGTGGAGCCGCCTCCGATATCGAAGACCATGACATGATCGGCGGTCTGGGTAACGAGGGGAGCGCAGGAAATGACTGCCAGCCGCGCCTCTTCCTCCGGCGGAATAAGCTCAAGCGCGAGGCCCGTTCGTTTCTGGACCTGGTCCAGAAAATTGCCGCCATTGCTTGCCCGTCTGCACGCTTCCGTGGCCACCAGCCGCATGTGTCGCACATCAAGCTTGCGCAGCTTTGTGGCACAAACCTGCAAGGCTCTTATCGTTCGCTCTACCGAAGGCCTTGACAACGCGCCCGTTCGCTCCAGATCAGCGCCGAGGCGAACGGACTTGGCAAAAGCGTCCACGATGCGGAACCGCCCGTCTTCAGGGCGCGCAATCAGCATGCGGCACGAATTCGTGCCCAGGTCCAGCGCCGCATAGAGCGCGCCAGGAGCCTGCGCAGGGTTCCGACCCCCGCGCTTACGGGGGCGAATAATACTGTCCTGCGCAGAAAAAGACGAATCCTGCGCCATTTGGGTAACCAATCTTATGCCATTCCCCGACGGAACGGCCTTTGCCCAAGGCTACATCACGCCAGTATCCGAGCGCAAGCGAAGCCGCATCTGACATACGGCATGGACTGACAAATATCTGATTTTGTGCGAAACGTGCTCAAGCGACCTGTCAGGCGGCACCCTGCCCGCTAGCCATCATCAAGTCCGCGGTCGCGAAACCGAGGGCGCGGCATATATCGTAGGTCAGATCGGGTTTGTTGAGCGTGTAGAAATGCAGATGGTCACAGCCTTCGCGCATCAGGATATCGCAATGATCAGTGGCGATGGCCGTTGCAAGTAGCGTTGCGGATGCCTCGTTTTCTGCACGACCAAACGCATCGTCCATCCATGTCGGAACGCTCGTACCACATGCGCCGGCAAAGCGTTTCATGCGAGTGAAGTCCTCGACAGGCAGGATGCCAGGATGGATCGGCACATCAATTCCCGCCGCGACGCACCGATCGCGGAAACGCAGGAAAAGCTCCGTGTCGAAAAAGAACTGGGTGATCGCCGACGTCGCACCGGCATCCACTTTTGCTTTCAGTTGGTTGATATCGTCATCCGCTGTCCGGGCTTCGGGGTGTGGCTCTGGATATGCTCCGACGGCGACGTCGTAACCGCGTTCAACCAAGGCACCGACCAGTTCCACTGAACCGGAAAAGCCATCCGGATGCGGTGTGAAGTTGTCGACGCCCTTGGGAGGATCGCCGCGCAGAGCAACAATTCGGTTCACGCCGATGGCGGAGTATTCGGAAGCCACTTCCAGCGTTTCCTCGCGTGTCGCACCAACGCAGGTGAGATGGCCGGCCACATTCAGATGCGCACGGTCCCTAATGGTCCGGATCGCGGCTTTCGTCCGATCCCGTGTGGTGCCGCCCGCGCCGTATGTCACGGATACGAACTGTGGCTGCAACGGTGCCAGGCGCTCGACGGACCGCCAGAGGCGCAGCGTTGCCTCCGTCGTTTGCGGCGGAAAGAACTCGAAAGAAAGAGACCGACGCGACGTGTCCGGCTGTTCAAAAGTAGTCATTTGGTTCAGTCCTGCCATCTGTGGATCTGGTCGGTGTGTTATACGCTCATTTTCCGACCGTTCAACGGCGTATTGCGACCTATTTCCTGTTGACTTGCATGTTTTTCAGCGAGAGGTCTTGCACCAAAGTAGACCGTTGCGAAAGTTCGGCATCCAACGGCGGAGGCGGGAAAGACATGGCAGATGTTACCATAGTTTACTGGCGGGATATCCCTGCGCAGGTAATAGTCGGCAAGGGGCGGCGTGGCTCCAAAGTGCAATTGTCGGAGAGGTTCGAGCAGGCCATAGACAGGTGTGCGATGAAGATTGGTGCATCGGATACGGACGCATATCTGGCTGAGTGGCGCCGTGCGAAGCCCTATGAAGTCGAAGGTGAAGCGCCAGATGTCGCAAAGGCCGAAGCGGAGCGTCTGGAAGCGACATATGACACGGAAATGATCAAGGCGTTGATCGGTAACGACGGTTGGGCCAAGGGCCCTGAATGACGTGGAGTGAGCGCATGGCTTCCATTCTGAGTTTCGGCCGCAAGGCCACTGCTGCCCCCCGCCCCCAGTCGGGCGAACTCAGTGCATTCCTGGATGGGTATTCCATCGAGGTCATGCCGCGTACCGCAGAAAAGATTGACGATTTTCGCGCGATTCTTCCCGCGGGTACACGGGTTTACATTGCCCATATCGACGGCACCCCAATCGACGAGATGGTGGCGACCGCTGCGCGCCTGACAGAAGAGGGTTTCATCGTAATGCCGCATTTCCCGGCGCGGATTATCGCGGGCAAGGACGTGCTGGAGCATTGGATCAAAGCATACAAGGATGTCGGTGTGGAGCAGGCGCTCTTGCTCGCCGGCGGCGTTAACCAGCCTGTGGGCGACTTTTCCGACAGCATGCAGATGCTGGAAACCGGGCTGTTCGACAAGCACGGCTTCAAGCGGTTGCACGTAGCCGGCCATCCGGAAGGAAACCGGGATATCGACCCGGATGGAGGTATCGCGCGGGTGTCCGAAGCGCTGCGCTGGAAGAACGACTTCCAGAGCCGGACGGATGCCGAAATGGCTATCGCGACCCAGTTCTGCTTCGAGGCTGCGCCTGTCATTGAATGGGCAAACCTGTTGAAAGAAGAAGGAATTACACTACCGATCCACATCGGTGTCGCGGGCCCCGCGAAGCTTCAGACGCTGATCAAGTTCGCTATGGTCTGCGGGGTCGGGCCATCGCTGCGGGTGTTGCAGCGTCGGGCGGCAGATCTTTCGAAACTGATGCTGCCTTTTACGCCAGAGGCGTTTCTGCGCGAATTGGCAGAGCACAAGGCGCGGACGCCGGATTTCAATATTGAATCCGTGCATGTCTTTCCGCTGGGCGGTATCACCAAGGCGGCGGAATTCATGGATGAATACGGCCTATCCGCTGGCCGTGTAGCCGTATAGGGCTGAACAGAAAGAGAAAAATGACACGAACGATTGTCGAATCCAAATCGAAGACCGCTATCATCGGCTTCGATCAGCCCTTCTGCGTGATCGGTGAGCGGATCAACCCGACAGGGCGGAAGAAACTGGCGGCGGAACTGGAGGCCGGGGACTTCTCGACTGTTGAGAAGGATGCGCTGGAGCAGGTGGCCTGCGGGGCGACAATGCTGGATGTGAATGCCGGAGTCGTCTACAACTCGAACCCCAATCCGAACGAGACAGAGCCGCCGCTGATGCGGAAGGTTATTGAGCTTGTCCAAGGGCTTGTGGATGTTCCGCTGTGCATCGACAGCTCGGTTCCCGGAGCGCTGGAAGCGGGACTGGAAGTGGCGCAGGGTCGGCCGTTGCTGAACTCCGTTACCGGTGAGGAGGAACGGCTGGAGGCGATTCTGCCGCTGGTGAAGAAATACAACGTGCCAG
The DNA here is from genome assembly GCF_009931615.1 of Algicella marina. NCBI lineage: Bacteria > Pseudomonadati > Pseudomonadota > Alphaproteobacteria > Rhodobacterales > Paracoccaceae > Algicella > Algicella marina. Next base: position 1,472,502 of record NZ_CP046620.1, read on the forward strand.
TGGTGGCGATTTCCAACGATGATACCGGGATCTCCGAAGACCCGGAGGTGCGGTTTGCCGTGGCCAAGAAGATCGTCGAACGTGCGGCGGATTTCGGAATTCCGGCGCATGATATTGTGGTCGATCCGCTGGTGATGCCGGTCGGCGCGATGGCGACGGCGGGGCTACAAGTGTTTGAACTGGTTCGAAAATTGCGCATGGAACTGGGTGTGAATACGACCTGTGGCGCATCCAACATCTCGTTCGGGCTGCCGAACCGGCACGGGATCAACGCATCGTTCCTGCCGATGGCGATTGCCTCGGGGATGACTTCGGCGATCATGAACCCGGTGCGGCCGCAGGAGATGGAGGCGATCCGTGCCGCCAACTTCCTGATGAACAATGACCCGCACGGAGCGCAATGGATTCGCTCCAACAAGGCGCCTGTTGCCGAAGGCGAGGTCGAGCCGGGCGCGCGGGGGACGCGTGAGGGACGCAGGCGGCGCCGGGGGTAAGTTCAGTTCAGGTTTCCTTGTCTGAGGACCTGTAGCTGAAATGTCGAAGCCCTTTATCGCACAACAGGGTTAAGTCGGATTGAATACGGGGGCCGTTCGGCCCCCGTTTTCGTTTCAGCCGCCGTTGGTGACGGCCTTGTCGAGCAGGGTCCAGCCAACCATGCTTTCGGGATAGAGCTTGACGTTGTCGATGCCGGCAAGTTCAGACGCCACGAACCAGTTGGTGGCCGCCCAGTGCCCGGTGTTGCAGAAACTGACGAGGGGCTTGTCGCCTTCGGCAGCGGCGATATCCCTGATCTCCGTGAGCTTCGTCTCGGACGGTTCGATGACTGGTGAATCGCCGGGGAACCACGCCGAATGAACAAAGTTGAGAGCACCGGACAGCGTGCCAGCCTTCTCGGCGGCGTCGTGCTTCTGCCGGCCCTCGAAGAAATCGAGCGGACGGGCATCGAGGAGTACCGCCTCGGACGTGCCAGCGACGACGTCCTCGACGCCCTGTGTCGTCATCATCCAGTCGTCGGAGAAGGTGAGATCAATGTCGGACACCTCGGGTGTGACGGCGCCGGTCTCAGGCGCGGCTCCGGTTTCGGCCCAGGCGGTGTAGCCGCCATTGAGCACCGAGAGATCAGAGAAGCCCACGGACTTCAGCGTCCAGTACACGCGGGCGGCGGCGCCGAAATCGGTGGCATTCTTGCCTTCGTGGACAACAATGACCGATTTATCCGTTTCCGCGCCGATGCTTTCAAGCGTTTCTTCAAGTGAGGCGGCATCTGGCACGCGGCCAGGATTCTCGGCCGGGCCACGGAACTTGCCGTAAGGGGCGTTGACCGCGCCGGGGATGTGGCCGGCAGCAAAATCTTCCGGCGCGCGGATGTCGATGATCAACGCGTCCTGCGGCAGCGCCTCGTTGGCAGAGGTAAGGGGCGACAGAGCGAAGGCACCGGTCGGCAGGGCCAACAATCCGGCGATGACGGTGGTGAACAGGCGAGGCATGGCTTTCTCCCATTGTTTGATTGCCCTTGGATATAGGCCCCGCCCCGCCGGTTGCCAAATCAATTGTCGGCACCCTGCCCTGCTGCCAACCACCGGGCTGGCACGGCGAAGGCGGCCAGAAAGACCAGGTTGGCGGCGACATTGAGGGGTGCGCCGGCGGCGAGGGAGGCAAGGCTGTCGAGCGCGAACCACGGCAGAATGCCGGTGAGGATCAGCCGGGCCGTCAGGCGGGGACGGGTATCGGCGAGGTGGCGCACGAGGGCGAGGATCATCAACCCCCAACCGAACATGACACCGCCGGCGATGGCGGCGAACAAGCGGGTTTCGCGGCCTGCAAGCTCCGGCTCGGCCCACAGGATAAGGCCCACCAGCGGCTGCATCAGAGAACTGGTGGCCGGGTGGGCAGCAAGAGCGATCAGCAGGCCGAACGCGGTTGTGACCAAGGCGGCGACAGACAAGTAAAACTTAACTGAAGCCAAATATGGGTTTGGTATGGTTTCGGTATGGGTTTGGTATGGCATGACATCTTCCTTTCAGTGCCTGAGCTACAACGAGGAAGAGATCGCGCGAAAAAGGTAATCGAAACAATTACCTGTCAGGTAATGACAACTGCTACCCGCGACAGAAGCAAAACCATTACCTGCGAGGTAATTGAAAATCTGACGTGCAAGGTAGTGGTACTGATTACCTGAGGCGAAACAAGTTTACGGAGGGCCACATGGAGGCATTCGGAGACGTGCTGCGGCAGGGCCGCAAGGCCCAGCGGATGAGCCAGATGGCATTGGCGCTGGAGGTCGGTGTTTCGGCGCGGCACCTGTCGTTCATAGAGAGCGGCCGGTCGCGGCCGAGCCGGGGGCTGGTATTGCGGCTGGCGGATGTGTTGCGACTGGCGCCGGCGGCGCGCAACCGGGCACTGGAGGCGGTGGGGTTCGCGCCGGTGCATCGCGCCCGCAGCCTGACGGAGCCGGAGCTTGCGCCGGTGCTGACGGCGATGCAGCGGATGCTGCGCCGGCATGACCCTTACCCCGGCGTGGCGCTGGACGCCGAGTGGCGGCTGCTGGCGATGAACGGCGCGGCGCGGCGCGTGTTCGCCGGGCTGGAGGTGGGTGCATCGGTGCTGGATGTGCTGGTGACGCAGGGAGCCGGGGCGGCGTTGTTCGAGAACTGGGAGGAGATGGCGGGACATCTGGCGGCGCGGCTGCGGACGGAAAGCGCGGCCGCAGGCGGGCTGGAGACGCTGGAGGTGGCGGCGCGGCTACTCGATACACAGGCAGCGCCGCGACGTGGCCCCCTGCCCCCGTTCCTGCATTCGGTGATGCAACTGGGCGACGCGCGGCTGACGCTGCTGTCGACCATCGCGCAGTTTGGCGGCGCCGAGGACCTGACTGTGGCGGATCTGCGGATCGAGCTTTTCCACCCGGCGGACGAGGCCAGCGCGGTGGTTCTGGAGTGGATGGCGGCCAATCCGGCGTAAACGGGCGGCGGAGAGGCGGATCAGCGCTTTTCAATCCGGTGGCGGCCTATATGTTCGCTGCAAAGCAAAGGCGACAGGCATGAAAGATCCACTGGTCATCTTCACCCCATCCGGCAAGCGCGGCAATTTCCCCGTGGGCACGCCGATATTGACGGCAGCACGGCAACTGGGTGTCGACCTCGACAGCGTGTGCGGCGGGCGGGGCATCTGCTCGAAATGCCAGATCACGCCCGCTTATGGCGAGTTCTCCAAGCATGGGGTGACGGTGCGTGACGGCGCGTTGTCGGAGTGGAATTCCGTCGAGGAGCGCTACAAGTCTAAACGCGGGCTGACCGAAGGGCGCAGGCTGGGCTGTCAGGCGACGGTGCAGGGTGACGTGGTGATCGACGTGCCGCCGGAAAGCCAGGTGCACAAGCAGGTGGTGAGAAAGCGCGCGGAGGCGCGGGAGATCGTCATGGATCCGGCGACGCGACTTTATTACGTCGAGGTCGAGGAACCGGACATGCACGCGCCATCGGGCGACCTGGAGCGGCTGGTGAAGGCGCTGTCCGAACAGTGGGGGCTGGTGCATGTGGAGGGCGACCTGCGCACCCTGCAGATGCTGCAACCGGCTTTGCGCAAGGGCGCGTGGAAGGTGACCTGCGCTGTCTATCACGGCGACGGGCTGGGGCCTGCACGGATCGTGCAGGTTTGGCCGGGGTATTACGAGGGGACGATCTACGGACTGGCGGTCGACCTTGGCTCGACCACCATTGCCGGCCATCTGTGCGACCTGCAGACGGGGGCGGTGCTGGCGTCCTCCGGTCTGATGAACCCGCAGATCCGGTTCGGCGAGGACCTGATGAGCCGGGTGAGCTATTCGATGATGAACCCCGGCGGCCACAAGGAGATGACGCGGGTGGTGCGGGATGCGCTGAACGCGTTGGTGAGCCAGATCGCAGCGGAGGCGCGGATCGAACCCGCGCTGATTCTGGAGGCGGTGTTCGTGGCCAACCCGGTGATGCATCATCTGCTGCTGGGGATCGATGCCGTGGAGCTTGGACAGGCGCCGTTCGCGCTGGCTACATCCGGGGCGCTGACGTTGTGGGCACGGGAGCTGGACCTGGACATGCACCCGGACGCACGGATCTACATTCTCCCCTGCATTGCCGGCCATGTGGGGGCGGATGCGGCGGCGGTGGCGCTGTCGGAGGCGCCGAACCTGTCGGACGACCTGGTGCTGATCGTCGACGTGGGAACGAATGCGGAGATTCTGCTGGGCAACCGCGACAAGGTGTTGGCCTGTTCCTCGCCCACCGGGCCGGCGTTCGAGGGGGCGCAGATCTCCTCCGGCCAGCGGGCGGCGCCGGGGGCAATCGAGCGCGTCGAGATCGACCCGGAGAGCAAGGAGCCGCGGTTCCGGGTGATCGGCTGCGAAATCTGGTCCGACGAACCGGGCTTCACCGAGGCGATCGGGGCGCAGGGGATTACCGGCATCTGCGGGTCCGGCATCATCGAGGCAATCGCCGAGATGCGGATGGCGGGACTGGTTGATGGTGGCGGGCTGATCGGCTCCGCCGCACAGACGGGCACGACGCGGATGGTGGAGGATGGACGCACGCATTCCTACCTGCTGCATGACGGTAGCGCGAAGGGCGGGCCGCGTATCCTGGTGACACAGGGCGACGTGCGGGCAATCCAGTTGGCGAAATCGGCGCTCTATGCGGGGGCGCGACTGCTGATGGACCAGCTGGGCGTCGACGCCGTTGACCGGGTGGTGCTGGCGGGTGCCTTCGGGGCGCATATCAGCCCCAAGCACGCGATGGTGCTGGGGATGATTCCGGACTGTCCCGTCGAGAAGGTGACGAGTGCCGGCAATGCGGCAGGGACGGGTGCGCGGATCGCGCTGCTGAACTCGGCGGCGCGGCGGGAGATCGAGGGCACGGTCGGGCGGATCCAGAAGGTGGAGACGGCGGTCGAGCCGCGGTTCCAGGAGCATTTCGTAGCCGCCAACCACATTCCCCACAAGACGGCGCCGTTCGACCTGCTGCGGGCGGCGGTGCCGCTTCCGGAGCCGAGCTTCAACACCGGCGGCGAGGATGGCGGGCGGCGGCGACGGCGGCGGGGCTGACCCGTGCGCTGGGTTTTGGGCATTCTGGTGACACTCGGGGCACTGATGCTGGCGCTGGTGATTGCCGTGGCGCTGTTCCTGTTCAGCCTCGACCGGGAGAAGACGGCGCGCAGCCAGCCGGACGGCGTGCCGGTGCCGGTGCATTGGGTGGATGCGCAGACGGTGCTGACCGTCTCTGCCACCGGGCTGTCACTGCGGGACACAGGTGGCGGCGAGCGGGAAATCTATCAGATGGCGGAGGGCTGGGTCTTCGATCCGGGCGGCGGTTGCTACAACGGAGACACCTGGATTTTCAGTGTCGCGCGGCGGAGCGGCACGACGACGCAATGGAGCGGCGAGGAACTGTCGGGACGCTGGCAGGCGGACCGGTTTGTGGCCGATGGCGAACCACAGACCGGACCACGCCGCAACCCGGTCGATTGCCGCGCTCTGGGAGACCGGCCGGAGCTGACGCCCGGCAGCCCGGCGCGGCCGGATGATGCGCTGCTGGCGGGCAGCGATGCCGAAGACGTGGCTTATGAGGAACGCGACGGAGCCCTGCACCTGCTGCTGGGAACGGGTTCGGAAGCGCGGGAGGTGGTGCTGGAACCGGTGGCCGCCACAGCGGAATGGCAGGACGGCTACGGGCCGGACGCGCGGCGGAACCCGGCGGATGGGAGTTACCTGCTCTGGCAGCGCGGTCTGCGGGCGCATTGGGACGACACGTGGCCACGCAGCTTCTGGGTGCTGCAACCCGGAGCCGAAACGGCGGAAGCCCTGGCCGTGCCGGGCGGGCCGTTCATTGGCAATCATGGCGAGAGCCTGATCTGTTTTTCCTGCGGTTGCGGCTGCTACCAGTATATCGACGTTCAACCGGCGGGTGCCGGCATTCTGGCCCATTCCTACGGTTACGGCTTTCCGGTGGCGGCGCAGGGGCTGCATCTTTTCACACCTGAGGCGGGGTGGCGCACGGTCCGTCACGGGGTCGTCACGCCACCCGTAGTGGCGCCGGACGGATGCCGGGTGGCGTTTCACGGTGACGGGTTCGAGACGCTGAACCTGTGCGAGGCCGGTTGACGACAGGTCCGCCCGGCTTGGCATGGACTTTCGGCGTGATGTCAGGCCTTCGGATCTTTGCCGGGTCTTCTGGTCGCATACGGTCCGGAGATGAAGAATACCCAGGCGCAATAAATACCGGTGACGAGGAAGACGAAGCCCCAGAAGGAACTGGCCGCCGCCAGTTCGAGCACGCCCCAGCCGATACAGACGGCAACAATGACGACCCGCCGCCAGAGCGGTGCAAAGAACGGTTCGGACAGGTCGAAGATGCGCATGAGTCCCCCAACTCGGAATTTGCGCAACAATGCCCGCGGGATGGGCAGCGCGCAAGTCCCGGGCCGGAATGACCGGATTGGACTTTACCTGCGGGCCCCCTGCCCCCAGACTCGGCGCGAGGATCTATGGAGTATGTGCATGAGTAACTGGATCGAGGCGGGCAAGCTGGAGGAATTCTACCTCGGGACCGTCAGACGGCTAGACCATGACGGCAAGACCTATGCCGTCTATTGTGATGACGAGGCCCGTTTCTACTGCACCGACGGGTTGTGCAGCCATGAGTACGTGCATCTGGCTGACGGGGTGATGACCGAGAATTTCATTCAATGCCCGATGCACAGTGGCCGGTTCGATTACCGGACAGGCGAGGCCAAGCGGATGCCGGCCTGCGATGCGCTGGCGACCTATGAAACCAAGGTCGAGGGCGATGCGGTGTTCGTGGCCGTTGGCTGACGCCTATTCCAGACGCGGCTGTTTCGAGAGGAGATCATCCTCTGTCGTCTCGCGTTCCTCCTCCACCAGTTTTTCGATGGTATCGTCCTTTTCCGTCTGCACCGCTGCGGCAGGCGCAGGTGCCGGCCGGGGCTGCGGCGCCGGCGTGGATTGCCTGTCGGTCTCGGTGGCGGTGAGCAACGCGCGGGCATCATCGAAACGCAGGCGGTAGATCGGTTCCGGCAGGCCGAAGCCCGCGGTTTCCAGTGCGGATTTGGCGGTGCGGATCGCCTCTCCCCTCGCGCGGGCGAAATCCGTTTCGCGCTGGTCGATCCAGCCGGCGAGGAACAGCAGGACATTGGAATCGCCGACATCCTGCACCCATGTGGCCGGAGCGGGGGCGGAAAGGACGAACGGCAGGCTCTCCAGTGCCGCCTGCGCGGTATCGCGCGCGGCGGCGATGTCGGCGTCGGCGTCGATGCCGAGGGTGAAGTCGAAGCGGCGTTCGGCGTTGCGGGTGTAGTTGACGATCCGGCTCTTGAACACCAGCGAATTGGGAATGCGGATGTGATTGCCATCGGGCGATAGCAGTACGGTTGCGCGAGAGGTGAGGCGGATGACGTTGCCGATGTCGCCCTCGATCTCGACGACATCATTGGGTTCGAACGGCTGCCGGATGGACAGCATGATCGAGGCGATAAAGTTCTCCACCGTGTCCTTGACGGCGAAGCCGATGGCGAGGCCGATGATCCCGGCGGCGCCGAGGATGGTGCCGAGGAGCGCGGTTGCATCGAGAATGTCGAGTGCGATCACCAGCCCGGCGATGGCGAAGGCGATCCGCAGGATCTGGCGATAGATGTCGGCGATGAAGGCGTTCGGAGCGATGCGGTTGAATGGAAAGCTGCGGGCCGCCAGGAAGAAGCCGAGGATGGTAATGGCGAGAAAGGCGAGGAAGGCAACGGCCAGCAGCGGCAGGAAGGCAATGGTGGTGTCGACCCGGTTCTGGAACCGATCAACCACCGGTGTCAGCCGTTCCGACAGGTCGGTGGTTTCGGCCACCTGATTGCGAATGGCGGCCACGCCCTCGACGCGGGTGACGAGCGCCTCCAATTCCTCCAGTTCGGCGCTGGAGCGAACGTTGCCGGAGAGGGTGACGACGCCGGAGGAGACGGAGACGCGCACCTGCCCGAAGCCGTCGATCTGGGTGAGGATGCCGCGGATCTTGGTGGCGATGGCGCTGTCAGTGCCGGCGTCGGCCTCTACCGCAATGGGGCCGGAGGGGGCCGTTTCCTCGCCGGTCTGGGCCGCGAGCGGCGTGGCGGAGAGCAGGAGCAGGATGGCAAACAGGCGGAACATCGGAACTCCCTTCAGCCGCGGGCCGGGGTTTCGGGGTTGCGGGCGCGGGCGGCACGGATCGCCTCCGCCAGCGTGCTGCGGTCGTGCCGGCCGGTGACGTGGCGCTTGCCGTCCTCGGTGATGTGGCGGAGGTGGGCGGTGAGCACGGCGTCGTGGCGGTCGTGGGCGATGCGGCGGAGCTTGCCGATGACATGGACGAGGCGGAGCGTCACCAGCATGTTGCCCTGCGAGGCGCGGCGGAGCGGGTGGAGGGCGGTGCCGACGATGTCGGCGATTTCCATGATCGGCATCCAGACGCGGGGGGTATCGTCCTTGTCGCGGTGCAGCGGCGAGGGGATGCCGCGCTGGAGCAGCATGGCGAGGGAGCCGGACATCTGATCGAGTGCGCTGATGGCGGTGTAGCTGTCGTTGATGCCCGGCGAGAGGGCTCGGATGGCGATCTCGACGGCGAGGTGGATGTTGAACTTGATGTCGCCGTCGGGGGCGCGGGCGTCGGCAAGCAGGATGGCGCGGCACGCGTCCTCCTCCGTGCAATCCTCGCCGCAATCGACGAGTTCGCCCATCGTCTCGTCCTTGACGACATAGTCGCCGAGTTGCGCAGTCATGGTGATGAAGCCGTCGCCGAGACGGGCGAGGCGGCAGAGTTCCTCGGTGTCGACGGCGGTGATGTAGCCGGGCCTCGGCGCGCGGATGGGGCGGCCGTGGCCATCGGGGATGTGGCGGGCGTCGTCCTCGTCCTCGGCCGGTTCCTTTGTCAGCAGGCGGTTGATCTCCCGGCGGAGGACCTTCTGGGTGCGGGCGATCTCGCTGTCGACCTTCACGGAGCGGGCGGCGTCATGAACGAAGTAGATCAAGGTGAAGAGCGAGATGGTAACGAGCACGATGGCGGCGGCGACGGAGAGTTTCGGCACCTCCTCCTCACCGACGATGTAGAGGACGATTAGTGCATAGAGGAAGGTGGCGGACAACAGGCCGATGGTGACCTGGTTGACGCGGTTGTTGGTGAAGTTCTCCAGCAGGCGGGGGCCGATGTTGGCGGCTGCGAGGGTGAAGACGACGAGCGTGAGGGAGTAGACCAGGGAGATGACAGTCATCGTCGCGCCGGCGATGGTGTCGAGCACGGTGCGGGCGCCGGTGGCGTTGATGTTGAGAAAGCCGAGCCAGTCCGGGAAGGAGCCGGGGAAGAAGCGGCGGTCCACCCAGACGATGAGAAAGGCCATCAGCACGCCGGACAGGGCGATCAGCGACGGCAGGAAGAGGAAGCCGGAAATCATCCGTTGCAGGCCCACGAACAGCGGGCCGGGTATGATCTTGCGCAGCATGTCCCTACCCTATTCGGATTCGACCTCGGCTTGCACCTGCCCCCAGGCCATCATTGTGAAGATTGCGGTGCCTCCGATCACATTGCCCGCGAGAACCGGCAGGAAGAAACCGAAAACTGCCGCGACGATGCCGATTTCGCCGAGAAGCAGCAGATAGGCCATCTCCACGGAGCCGGCGATGATATGCGTGAGATCGGCGGCGGCGATGATCCAGGTGAAAGTGAGGATGACAAAGAAACTGGCCTCGCGGGCCTGCGGCAGCATCCAGACGATGGATGCAACGAGCACACCGGCGGGAATGGCGCGGAAGAAGGCCTGCCAGAACGGCATGTCGAGGGCGTGATGTGACAATTCCAGAATGGCCGCCTGAACCTCCGGCGTCACTGCGGTGGTGCAGGCGTAGAGAGCCGCCGCGAAAAAGGCGCCGATGACATTTGCCAAGAGGACAATGCCCCAGAGCCGCAGCACGCTGAAACCGACGGAGAAGCGCGGCTTGGACACAAACGGCAGGACCGTGGTGATCGTGTTCTCGGTAAATAGCTGCATCCGCCCAAGGATGACGACGAGAAAGCCGAAACTGTAGCCGATGTTCTCAATTAGGTGTCGCCACGGCGCGTCGGGCAAATTGGCGCGGAAGATGGCTTCGCCGAGGACCGAGAGGCTGATCATGACACCGGCGGCGACGCCGGACCACATGAGCGAGGATGTTGGGCGCGTCAGTTCCTCGTCCCCGTCGCGGCGGATGACCTCGTAGATCAGCTTCGAGGGCAAATTGGAGGCCCGTTCAACGTGTTCGGCTTCTTCCTCGTTGGACACTGCCTGTTTGTCGTTCGCCATCTCGATCACGTCTCCGGATATGTCATCCGACAATGAACGCGCCGGGACGCCTAAGGGTTCCCGCCGCCGGTGCAAGAGCATTGGGGAACCATCCCGGCCCGCAGCAGTTTCCCGGTAAAGAAAACGAAAACAGGAGGAAGCGACATGGCCGACAAACATGGCCCTACGATCAAGGACGACGACACATATGAAGCCCTGCTGGAGCAGGGTGCGAGCAAGGGCAAGGCGGCGCGGATCGCCAATGCACAAGCGAACGACGGCATGAAGCCGTCGAAGAAGGGCGGGAAAGCCCCGCCGTATGAAGAGTGGACCGTGGGTGACTTATACGGTCGGGCCAAGGAATTGGACATCGAGGGACGCTCCGGCATGAACAAGGACGAACTGATCGAGGCGCTGCGGAGCAGTTGATGAGGAACAGAAAAGGGTGTTCGCGCGTTGTTCCGTCAGGAGGTACACAATGCTTGTTTCACTGATGGACCTGACGAAATTCAAGGCGAAGGCGGATGACATTTCGCCTTCGATTTCGGAAATCTTTGTAGACCGCAAGACATGGCGGGTGCAGTTTCTGGCGCTGGACATCGGCGGCTGGTTCTCGCGCCGGTCGGCAGTGGTTTCCGCTGATCGCATTACCGAGATGTCCGCGAGTGATCGAAGTTTAAAGATCGACCTCACGAAACAGATGGCAGAGGACGCGCCCGACCTGCATGAGTTTGCTGGCAGTAGCGGCAATTCCTGGGATGAAAGCTATGTGTTCCCGAGCCTGTTCACGGCCTCGGCAGCCGGAGCCATCTCTCCGATGCTGCTGGATATGTCGGTGCGGCCTGGCGATGTGACGGATGACCCTGATCCGGCGCAGGCCGAGCGGCTGGAGCGGATGTTCCCACTGACGGAAGCCACGCGTTCGGAAGCGTTCAACAGCGAAGGGCCAGTGGGCCGGGTAATCGACTTCCTTGCCAATCCGGAGACACTGACGGTGACGCATGTTGTGGTCGATACCGGCGAGTCCATCGCCGAAAGCCAACGGGTAATCCCGGTATCCGCCGTGTCACGAGTGGCCAAGGGCGAAAATCACACCGTTCTGGATATCAGCAAGGACAAGATCGAACACGGCCCGCGACTGGAGCATTTCGACCGGGTAGACCGTAACTGGCTGGACACGACAGCAGCATATTACGGCGTTTCGGCGTAGAGGGGAGTTTGGGGGCGTGACGGTATTTTTGGTTCTGATCGGGTCGTGTGCGCTGTTGGCAGCGCTTATCGCGTTGTCGACATATCACCAGCGACGGATCGAGCGCTGGCTGGCCAAGGAAGGTAATCTTGTGCTGGCAGCGGAATAGGCAGGATCGTTGACACAGAGAACCGGCCCCGGATGGGCAGGTTTTTTTTGCCTTTCAGGCGTCAGGCGAGAACGGCGTCCACCGCTTCCACCTGGCGGCGCCGGTCCCTTCGGGCGGCGGCGGCGGTGACGAGGGCGTGGAAGAGGCGTCGCTGACGGTGCGCATAGAACAGGTGTTCAGGGTGCCACTGAACGCCGATGGCGAAAGGATCGCGTGTGCGCTCGATCGCCTGGATCATGCTGCCGGTGTCATGGGCGACGGCACGGAAATTGCGGCCCAGATCCTGCACCGCCTGGCTGTGGAGGGCGTTGACGCGCATTTCCCGCGGACCGGCAATGGCGGCGAGGCGGCTGTCGGGATCGAGTCGCACGGTCTTTTTCGGCAGGATCGTCCAGACCTTGCGGCTCTGGGTGAACTGGCCATAGGCGTCCTGCCAGAGAGTACCACCAGCAGCGATATTGAGCATCTGGGAGCCGCGACAGATGCCGAGAACCGGTTTGTCCTGCTCGAACGCTTCGGAAACGAGGCGGTGTTCGAGGGCGTCACGCTCCGGATCGACGCGGGACTTGGCGACGAGTTCCCCGCCGTAAAGATCGGCGGAGATATCGTCGCCACCGCCGACGATGAGACCATCGACGGAGGAGATGTCGGCCTCGCGCCGGGAGGTCCATTTGACGGCGCGCCCGCCACCCAGCCAGACGTTGAAGGCGACGAGGGGGAAGATGCGCCAGCCGGAGCGGGTGGAGACGGTGACGCCGATTGTCGGGCGGCTCATCCCCTGCCCTCCCAATGCCAGAATTCGCGGGTGCGCAGATAGTCGTTCGTCCAGGCGCGCCAATCGCCGCGCATCGTCGTCCAGCGATCATGGTAGCGTTGCCAACCGGCGGCGAGATCGGCGAGGACCTCCGGCTCCGCCGCCACGGCTTCGATCACACCCCAGCGGTTGAAATCGTAGGCGATGGACCATTGCGGCTGATCCAGCCGGCAATCCGGCAGGCGGTAGTGGAAGGCAGGACGCGGGCCGATTTTCTCGTCACCCATGATTTCGCGCACGCGGGGCTCGTCAATCTCGGCGAGGATCGGCAAGAGATCGAGGCCGCGATTACGGGTGCGATTGTGCTGCAGGTAGAGGCTTGCGAGCGCATCGAAATCCATCACCTCGGTCTCGGCGACTGCGCCGAGGAAGCTGCGGGGATAGGGATCGACGAATGGCAGGATGCGACGGCTGAGGTCGATAGGGTCGGAACCGCGCAGCCAGTCTTCCAGCAGCGCGTAGGCGCGGATGGTCGGGTAGATGTCATCCATGTCGGTCGAGCGGGTGGCGATGTTGAGATGCATCCCGAAACCCAGAAGAAGGCCGCCATCGGTGCCGGTGACACCGGCGTGGCGCAAATCTACGGCCACCTGCTGCAGCTTCGGCAGATCGGCTGTGGCGAGCGGCGGAGCGACGAGTTCCAGCGGGACAATGGCGCGACCAAGCTCCCTGCCGCGGGCGGTGAGGCTGCCATCGGGCGCATCCTTGCCGATGGCGCTATCCAGATAGATTTCGAAGGTGCCGCAGTCGGCCTCCACGAAATGTGTCCGGGCGTCGCGGCTGGCGGTGCCACCGAAATGCGATTGGACGATCTCAACGACAGTGGATTCGGCGAGGCCGCCGAATTCAAGCTCCACCCCGGTCCTGCGCGGCTGACCGCTGCGGGTTTCCGGATGCGGAAGCGGTACGAAACGCGTGTCGGCGGCGGAGCGTGGGCTCCGCCGCCGTGTGGGCAGGGTGACATTGGTGGTGTTCGCGCCCACGGAGGGAAACCTCAGGCTGCCGTCGAGAATTCGAGATGCGCGCGGGTGCCGACGTCGGGCGTGCCGCCCATGATGTTGGCGCGTGCGATCTGGATCGCGAATTCGAGACCGCTTTCATCCGATGCCCAGACGAGTGCGTCCGACAGCGGCATTTCCAATAGAACGATATTGGGGTCGTCACGGCCGCCTTCGAACCAGGATGCGGCGACCATGCTCCAGATCTCGTCCAGTTTCTTGCTGTCAGAGGACTGGACGATCGGACCGCGCATGCAGGCGTAAAATCCCTTGTCGTCATCGGTGACGGTAAAGTGCGCTGTGGCGCCGACACCGATGGCCGAAACGAGATCCGTGTCACGGGAGGTGATGAACCACAGGGTCTTCAGCTCCTCGTCCACATAGGGGTGCATCGGCTGCATGTGCATGTCGCGATCATGCAGACCGAGCATACCGGCGGCGTGGTCGGAAAGGCGCTTCCAGAGGCGCCTTTCCAGTTCCTGTTTGTCGTGGTGGTCACTCATGGTGTCCTCCTCACATGCGGGCGAGCCATTCGTCGACTTCGCGCTCCGCATCTTCCTTGGCTTTGCCGTATTTCTCCTGCACGAGCCCGGCGAGCTTTTCACGTTCGCCAGCGGCTTCCTGCAGTTCGTCGTCAGTGAGTTTGCCCCACTGTTCCTGAGCCGAGCCCTTGAGCTGGCTCCATTTACCTTCGATCTGATCCCAGTTCATTTGTGCTTCCTTTCAAGGAATGGATGGTTGAGGGAGTGGCGGCCCTAGCGGGCCGTCCTCAGGTCAGAGCGCGGCCCGAACGGGGACCGGCGACGAGCCAGGCGATGAAGCCAAGGATCGGCAGGATGAGAACAACAAGAACCCAGAGAACCTTGCTGCCCGTACTGGCGCCGGAGCCGATGATCGAGATGATCGCCCAGACGTCGAGGATGAGGATGATGAGGCCACCGAGGCCGCTGAAAAGTTCCATGACAATCTCCGTTGTTGATGCAGTAACAACGCGAAACATTTGGAGAATGTTCCCGGTAATATTTTCGCCAGTGGCGGGAACCTTTGGCCGTGCGGCTGGTTACGAACGGGGGAGAACATTATGAAAATTACAGACGACGTCTACCGGTACTCGATGGCGATCCTTGCTACCTTCGCCATTTTCGCCGGTCTCAGCCTTGCGCAGAACGTGTTCGCGCCCACCCTTCTTGCCATCGTAATCGGCGTCGTCTTCAGCCCGCTTGCCAACCTGGCGGAGCGGATGAAGCTGCCGCGCGTTGCGGTGGCGATCTTCATTCTGGTGGTCGGCGCGAGTTTCCTGGCATTTACCGTCCTGCTGCTGGAACCGCCGGTTTCACGCCTGATTGACCGTGGCCCGATCATCTGGGCGCAGATCCAGCGCGAGATCACGGAATTCCGAGCGGTGCTGACCGGATTGCAGGAGATGACCGAGGAAATTTCCGACGCCGTCAGCGGCGATGAAGGCGGCGCAGTGGTCGATGCCGAGCAGAAGACAAGCATGATGTCGGCCCTGTCCTTCGCGCCGACGCTGATGGCGCAGATCGTCATCTTTATCGGGGCGCTGTTCTTCTTCGTTCTGACGCGCCGGGAAATCTATGATGCACTGACGCGACTGGGCAGCACGCCGGAGATGCGGCAGAGTATCGCCCATCGGTTGGTGGCGGCGGAACACTATGTCTCGCGCTATTTTGCGGCCATTACCCTGATCAACGCCATTCTCGGGCTGGCAACCTATTTGGTGATGAAGGCTACCGGTATGCCCTCGCCCATCCTCTGGGCGGTGCTGGCGGCGTTGCTGAACTTCATGCCGTACCTCGGCCCCTCGCTGGTTATTGCCGCATTGGGGGTGACGGGCGTGGTGGTGTTCGACGGATTCTACTCCTTCGTCCCTGCCCTTTGCTTCTTTGCTCTCAATATCCTCGAAGGCCAGTTCGTGACCCCGAGTTTCGTCGGCCAGCAACTGAAGGTGAATGCGCTGCTTGTCTTCGTCTCTCTGGTGTTCTGGCTGTGGCTCTGGGGGCCGGTGGGCGGTTTCGTCGCCATTCCCGTCCTGTTGGCGCTGATCGCGATTTTCCAGAAGAAGGAACCCGACGACGTGCCCATGGATACGCCGGTACAGGAAGCGCTGGAAGAAATGGAAGAGGATATGTCTGCGGAGGAAACCCAGCAGGCCGTTGGCTGATTCAGAGCGAGTCTTCGGGAATGCCGGGCGCCGGGCTGCCGAATTCTTCGGCGGCGCGGACCGAATAGGGCGCGAGAAAACCCTGCCGATCCTCCGGCGCCTTGGCGATGTTGGCGGTGGCAAGGCTGCGCCAGTTGGTGACTGCGGACCGCAGGCCGAAGTATTCCGGGGCGGGATTTTCCGGCAGCCAATGGGCGAAGGCGCGGCTGCGCAACTCGCGCACATGGGCGGGATCTTCGAGACGCAGGCCCGCCTCCGTATCCCAGCGCATGCTTCTGCCGTTGAGATTGGCCGAACTGAGTATCGCACCCGTCTCATCGGCGATGGTCAGCTTGCTGTGGATATAAATGATCGGGCTGCCGTGGGCGGCATCGCGACCGTCAGAGGTGCTGCGCACCGGTTGCAGCGGCATGCCGATGAAGGCGCGGTTGCCGAAGGCGCGACGGACACGGCGCACGGCGCGGGCCTGTAGGTATTCGCCATAGCGGGCATCGAGACCGGTCTTGCCCTCGAAAGCCACATCCTCTGGCGCGGCCGGGATTATGAGGATCAGCCCCAGTTCCGGATTGGCGTGGGCCGCATCGGCGAGGACGCGGGAAATCACGCGCGAGCGAAAGAACTGCGTTTCAAGGTAGATCAGCTGCCGGGCGGAGGCGATCAGCTCGCAGGTCGCCTCTTCCATCTGGTTGCACACCATCTGTGGCGCCAACCCGAGCAGGCGCTTGCGGTGCGGTTCCGACTGCGTCTTGAGAAAGGCCGAGCCGGGCGGCGGCGGATGGGCGGCGTCCACAAAGGTGGCGAGGTGATCGGCGGCATCGGCAGCAACCGGGCCGGTGACGAGCGCGCTGATGTCCTGCCAGGTTTCTTCGGCCGGGCGCTCATGCTCCGGCGTGTCGTAGCGGCGTTCATCGACGTCGATGCCGCCGATGATCAGCTTCTCACCGTCGGCGACGGCAAGTTTCTGGTGGTGGGTCGCGGGGGAGACCGTGGGGAAGAACGGGCGCCGGCGCTGGCGTAGTGTGCCATCCTCGTCCTCGTGAACGAGGCGATTCAATCCCGGACGGACGGCCAGTTCGCCCTTGCGTTCCTCCGCCGGCATGGCGTTCAGCTCGGCAATCTGGCGGGCGAGGCGGCGACGGACAAGGGGGCTGAAGGCGATGCGGGGGAGGATGCCGCTCTTGGCCGGATGCAGGGCGGTGTTGAAGTACAGCGTACCGTTGAAGTCACGCGTTTCCTCGGCGAGAGAGTAGAATTGTGCCGCTGATGTCCAGGTGCCACGGTGTAGATCCGGGCCGGCGATGGCATCGAAATCCGAGAGGGTGAAATGGATGTCGACGCCGCGTTCCAGCGTATTGAACATCAGATCGTACCATGTGCGCCCTATGGCGCGGGCCCGCTCGGAGCGCAGGCGGGTGTCGAGGTCGAAGATGCGGAAACCCGCCCGGATTTCCGAGCGGGCTTCGAGAAAGAGCCCCTCCAGCGCGGGAAAGGCTTCCGCAGCCGTGAACAGCGTCTTGAAAGTTTCAACCGACACGGTGATAGGCCCCTGAATAGATGCCCTCC
The DNA here is from genome assembly GCF_009931615.1 of Algicella marina. Taxonomy (NCBI): domain Bacteria; kingdom Pseudomonadati; phylum Pseudomonadota; class Alphaproteobacteria; order Rhodobacterales; family Paracoccaceae; genus Algicella; species Algicella marina. The sequence continues at coordinate 1,489,728 of NZ_CP046620.1, forward strand.
GAACAGGGGCGCAGCGATTGACGGTTTTACAGATCTTCCTGAACGTCGGTTGCGGCACCGGAGAGAGCGTCGCCACCGGCGGAGATGTCCTGGCCGGCACCGTCTACGGTATTGCAGGCAGCGAGGGATGCAAGCAGAAGAAAAGCGGCGATGGTTTTCATGAGAGTATCCTTTTGTTTCGTACCGATGAAACGCGAGGTTCAGAAATTGGTTCCATTGCCATTTTCAGGCGGTCCTTCGAGCCGGAAACGGACGCGGAGGGTGTAGATGCCATTCTCCTCGCCGCGTTCGAGTTCGCCGTCCAACTGGCGGGCGAAAGCTTCGATGAGGCGCGTGCCAAGGCCGCCGCTGCCCTGTGCTTCCGGGGTATCGTCGGTGCGGGTGTTGCGGACGGTGATGACGACCATGTTGTCATCCTCGCGCTTCAGCGAGAAGGAAACCTCAGTGCGGGCGTCCTGCTCCCCCGAATGCTTGAGCGCATTGGTGCCAGCCTCGGTGATGAGGAGCGCCACGGGTACGGCCTGATCGGGGTAGAGGGTGACCTGGTCGAAATCCATCGTCATCTTCAGGCCCTGGGGCCGCTGGGCACCGGCATCGACAAGCTGGCGGACGACTTCCGTCAGCAGATTGTCGGCGCGGACGGAGGCGAGCGAGGTGGCCTGATAGAGGTTCTTGTGGACGATTGAGAGGCCCATCACCCGTTCCTGAAGCTGTTGGAGCAGGCGCTTCTCCCTTGGGGTGGCGGCGTTGCGGATCTGCATGTTCATGATCGACACGATCAGTTGCAGGTTGTTCTTCACGCGGTGATAGACTTCGCGCAGGAGCACGTTCTTGTCGCGCAGCGCCTGCTCGCGTTCCTCCTCGTCCTCGGCGACGGTTTCGGCAAGCGACAGGAAGCCCTTGGCAAGCTCCTGCATCTCACCCGGTGCGTTGGCGCGGAGTTTCGGGCTGAACCGGCGGCGGCCGAGTTCGAACTCCGCCATGGCGGTTCGCATGGCAGAGATCGGGCGGATGATCATGCGATCAACAGAGATGTAGGCGACGATCAGGCAGACGATGCACATCAGCATCGGGAAGATCAGCGGCACGAGAATCCCGCGCTGCCCATCATAGGGGACCATGTTCGGATCCCAGCTGGAAATGGCGAAAATGTCCTCGGCCAGAAGGGGCACGACGGCATAGTGGCGCAAACGCCCGGCAGAGGAACGGGCGGGAAAGGTGAAGGAGCGAGAGGCGGTGAGGGAGGCCAGTTGCATGTCGGCGGGGAGCAGGTTCTCCGGTTTCTCGTCGCCGGTTTCGGTGGCGATGATCATGCCGCGACGGTCGAACAGGACCAGGGAGAAGCCTTCCTGCAGGGCCTCGTCTTCTTCGGGTGTGTCGGACAGGATGCCGCGAGGGACGGAGATGTACATGTAGCCCATCAGTTTGCCTTCGCGATAGATGGGCGAGGTGGCGACGATCACCGGGCGCTGGCTGATCGCCCCGGCTTCGCGGATGGTGATGATCTGGCGCGGCTCCTCCGAAAGGCGCAGGAAGATCGAATTGTCGGACAGGTCGAGCCCCAGCCCCTGCGAGGCGCAAATCATCCGACCCGTGGTGGACTGGAAGGTTGCGAGCACCTTGTCGGGCGAGCGGCGCACGTAATTGGCCAGCATCCGCGAGCAGGCATCAGGATCGTCGAGAAGATCGAGAACTATAAGACCGAGCGATTGCGAGGCTTCCAGGGCCTCGAGCATCTGCGAACGCTCCTGCGAGGCGGCGCGTTCGGTCGCGGCCAGGAGTGCGGTGCGGGACAATTCCCGCGCACCCATGCCGAAATTATACGTCTGGACAACCGAAATAACGCCAAGAGGCAGCAGTGCCACGCCGAGCACAGCTGCCATCTTGAGGCGGAGAGAAGGGTTGCGCAATGAGCGGAATGGATTGCGCCACATGGCACGCCTCATATGGAAGGTTCGGTGAGCGCTGCGAGCGTTCCCTTGTCGGTCAGGCTGAGGTCTTCGTCATCGTCGAGTCCCAGAAGTTCCGTAAGACGTTTGCGGCCACGGTTCACCCTGCTCTTGATCGTGCCGATGGCGCAGTCGCACATCAGCGCAGCCTCTTCGTAGGAGAAGCCGGAGGCACCAACGAGGATGAGGGCTTCACGCTGATCGTCGGGCAGGCGGACGAATGCGTGCTTGAACTCCTCCATGGCGAGGCGGCCGTCGTGTTCGGGTTTGACGGACATCTGGCCTGCCATCTCGTCGTCCACGTCCTCGACTTCCCACTTTTTCTTGCGGATATTGGAGTAGAAGGTGTTGCGGAGAATGGTGAACAGCCAAGCCTTTAGGTTGGTGCCGGGCTTGAACTTGTCGAGATTGGACCACGCCTTGACGATGGTATCCTGCACGAGATCGTCGGCGGCGGAGGCATCGCGCGCCAGACTTCGGGCAAAGGCCCTCATTGCCGGCAGATGCTCCACCAGCTCGCTCTTCACATCAGGAACGCTCATTTGCAGCGATCCTCCTGTTCCAGCTTGGCCAGAAGTTGAAGGAACTGAGGCGGGAGATCCTCGTTTAGAGTTTCGTCATAGAGTTTGCGGAGGTTTTCCTGGATCTGATCCTGAACCTTTTCCCGCCCTCTTTCATCGTCACGCTTGTTATTGGTCATCACATCTATCAAAAAGTTGCCTGCACTGCGGAACATAACGCACCTTGCTGCGTTTTGTTCCCAGAATTTTGGCAGGAGGTACAAATTGAGTGAAAAAAGTGAAGGGGTGAACGTCAGTGCGCTGATCGCAGGGGAACTTCCCTACCTTCGGCGATACGCACGGGCGCTTACCGGAGACCAGACCCGCGGAGATACTTACGCGGCGACGACTCTCGAAGCCATCCTGGCCGATCCTTCGGCTTTCGACACCGATCTGCGCCCGAAAGTGGCGCTTTTTCGCGTTTTCCACAGCATCTGGGCAAGTTCCGGCCGGTCGATCGCACCTGCGGGCGACCTCAGCGAAGGCATGGAAGCGCAGGCGCAGCGCCGGTTGCAGGCGCTGACGCCCAACACGCGCGAAGCCGTGCTGCTGAGCACCATGGAAGGGCTGGTGCCGGAGGAGATTGCAGAGGTGATGAACGTGGATACGGACGAGGCTACCAAATTCCTTGATGTGGGCCTTTCCGAAATGGCCACGGAACTCAAGGGCCGGGTAATGATCATTGAGGATGAGCCGATCATTGCCATGGATATTCAGGCGATCGTGTCGGACGGCGACCACAGTGTCGTCGGTATAGCACGGACACGGACGGAAGCGGTGGCGATGGCGGACGAGCATAGGCCGGACCTGTTGCTGTGCGATGTCCAGCTTGCCGACGGTTCTTCCGGCATCGATGCAGCGAATGACATCCTGAAGATGATGCCCAACATTCCGATCGTCTTCATTACCGCCTATCCGGAGCGGTTGCTGACTGGTGAGCGGCCGGAACCGGCGTTCCTGATCACCAAGCCGTTCACGGAGGAACAGGTGCGCCTGGCGGTCAGCCAATCGCTGTTCTTCGCATCCTCGGAAGTGTTGGCCTAAGCCGGCATCGCAACAGAGAAACAAGAAAAGCCCCGCCGGTCGGCGGGGCTTTTTGCTATCTGCGACTATGCGCACCCTGCCCTTCACTCGGCAACGAGGGCGCGCAGCATCCAAGCGGCCTTTTCGTGGAAGGCTGAACGCTGGGTGGCGAGGTCGGCTGTCACCTCGTCCTTGCGGGCGGCGGCGAGTTCGATCAGCGCATGCAGGCGATGGGCGATACGCTCATGGTCGGCCGCAAGATCGGACACCATTTCGCCGGCGCTGGGCGTTTCGGCCGGATCCTTGACGAAGGACTTCTGGTCAAGGTCGAGGAATTTCATCGGGGCGAGGTGACCGAGGGCGCGAATGCGCTCTGCCAGTTCATCGGAGGCCGCGAAGAGATTCTCGTATTGCTCCTCCGTCAGGTTGTGGACGGAATAGAACAGCGGGCCGGACACGTTCCAGTGGTAGGCATGGGTCTTGAACGTCAGGCGGTAGGTATCCGCCAGGACGTCGGCAAGGCCTTCGGCGATACCCTTGCGGTTCTGAACTCCGGTTTCGACTTCTTCCACCGATGGGACGACATTCAATGCTTCGGACATGATTTTCTCCTCTTTTCGAGTTGCAAGACGGGAACGCCTGCTCGCCTTGATTGTTCCGCCGCGGAACGGCTTCCGTGACAAGAAAAAGGGTGACCCGAGGGCCACCCTTTTTGGTTTTTCACTGTCGCTGCGCGTCAGGGAGCGCGGCCACGGACGGCCCGAGCTATGAGTGCCACGACGAACAGAACGATGAAGATGAAGAACAGGATCTGCGCGATACCTGCGGAAGCTGAAGCTATACCGCCAAAGCCAAATACGCCAGCGACGAGTGCAACAATCAGAAAGATGAGTGCCCAATACAACATTTAATTTCTCCTTTAGCGTGGTGCTGATATCGGATAAACGCAGCGAATTTTGAATGGGTTCCAAATATTTTTTCTTTCGCACCACTTTCCTTCAGAGCAGGACGCTGACGGTGCCCGCGAGGATCACCAGTGCCGCGATCTGGGTGACGAGGAGGATCAGGCCATCGCGCGTGGTCATGCCGAGACCGATGAAGGCCAGCGCGACCGAGGCCGGCAAGACGCCGCCGGGTATAAGGATGACCGGCAGCATGGAGAGCGCCAGCAGAATGGCGACCAGAGCGGCGACGCGCGGCATAGGCGGATCGAGCATCCACGAAAGCCGTTCACTGGTGAGGACCGAAATCCAGTTGAAGAAGGTCTGTATATAGTCAGCGGTTTTCGACAGCTTGTCGGAAGACATCTCTTGCCGGCACAGCCTGTCTGGCACCCAGATGTGCGAACAGCCAACGAGGATCTGCCCCGCGACAATCAGGGTGAGGGCGACGATGATCGGCGTGGCGAGGGGAATTGCGCCGATCGGGGACGCCGAGGCGAGGCCCAAGGCCATGAGCAGCGGCCCGAAGGAGCGCGAGCCGATGGCGTCGAGGATTTCGCCGATGCTGGTCTTCTCCCCATCGGCGGCGGAATTCAGATCATTGATGAAAGTATCCAGGCTGGAGTTGCCCATGGTTGCTGCCGCCTTTCTGCATACCTGCCCGCTCAACGCCGCGCTGGAGGGAATTGTTTCCCTAAGCCGGAACTTTCTCGCCGCTCGTCCGTTGAGCGGATATCTGGAATGAAAGGAATATGATCATGGCTACGCAAGCCGCCAAGAATAGTGCCGGGCAGACAGTGACGCTCGATGAGCTCGCAGCCCAGTTGTCCACCCTGAAGGAAGAGATCGGCACCCTGACCCGGAACGCCGGTGCGTATTCTCGCCAGCAGAGCCAACGGGCCGTTGACGAGGCACGGAGCAATGCACGTGACGCCGTCGCCAAGGGTGAGGAACATCTTCACGCAGCCCAGAACGCCGTTGCCAAGCTGCCCGATGATGCGGCCCTGATGGTGCGGGAACGCCCGCTGGCCGCACTGGGCGTCGCCGCTGGCGTGGGCCTGCTGGTCGGTCTTCTGTCGGGCCGTAAATGATATGTTGCGCCTGATACTCTGCGCCCTGTCAGAGCCAAAGGCAGCCGAAACCGCCGGAACCGTGGTCTTCACGGTTCTGGCGGCGGTCTTTGGTGTGATCGGCCTGTATTTCGTGACCGATGCCGCATGGCTGTACCTTGCAGGTGCCTATAACCCGGTGGTCGCGTCCGCTGTCGTGGCCGGTGCATTCTTGCTGCTGGCGCTGACGCTTGTCGTGCTTTCCAAGGCCAAGAGCCGGGCGCGCCGGCAGGCGCAGGCCGCACGGGCCAAGGCGCAGGCAGATCGGGTAGATCCGTTCGTTGCCGTGGCGCAGGCCTTTGCTATGGGTCAGGCCGCCGGTCAGGCGTTCCGAAAGTCGCCCCCGCGTTGACAAGCATCTGGAACAGCCTCGCGATACTGCCATCGGTAAACGGCTTCGACAGGCTGAACCAGTGATCGGGCAACCCGCGTTCTCCGACGGCTAGTGCGCCATCGACGAGAACAACAGGGAAATCCATTGCCTCCAATTCTTCGAGCGAACGCGTCATGTGCGGCGCTTCGGCCCGATAGCAGACGAACACGAGACACGGCGGTCTGGGCGCGTCCTTGATCGCCACAACCATTTCACCAATATCATCAAATAAAACGGCATCTGTCTGCGAATAGCCGGCAACCATTTCCAGCAGATCCTCTCCGACGAGAGAATCATCTTCATAAATCATTATCACGGGCTAACCCCTTCCCCGGCGCACCGCCACGCCCCCAAAACAAATTCAGAATTGCCCGCCCGCAGGCCGAGGCCGCGGGATCGAGAGATACAGGCATCCTTGATTATGCCGATCATGGAACGATTCTCGTCTTGATGCATTAAACCAAGACATAGTCGGCGGGAGAATTCGATGTCCATAAATTGCAGGAATTGTCCTTTACGTACACTGCAAGTCTTCCGATCCATGTCCGCCGACGAAGTAAAATTCATGCAGGAATTCAAACGTGGGGAGTTGTCGGTTGACGCAGGGTCAACGATCCTCATGGAGGGCTCGAACTCTCCGCAATTATTCACGGCTCTGAAGGGCGTTGGTCTGCGCTACAAGAACATGCCTGACGGACAACGACAGGTCGTGAACTTCGTGCTGCCGGGCGATTTTGTTGGCTTGCAAGCCGGATTGATGGGCGAGATGCAGCACTCCGTCGAGGCGACGACACAGATGACGCTCTGCGTCTTTTCCCGAAACGAATTGTGGGACATTTTCCGGCACCAGCCCGAGCGGGCCTTCGATCTGACCTGGCTGGCGGCGCTGGAGGAACACTTCCTTGGCGAAACGCTGGCTGTTGTTGGCCGCAAGAACGGTGAGCAGCGTATAGCCTGGGGGCTTCTGAAATACTATTGCCGCATGGATGCGCTGGGGCTGGCCAACAATGGTCAGGTCCAGTTTCCCTATCGCCAGCAGGATTTGGCGGACGCGTTGGGGCTTTCGCTGGTGCATACCAACAAGACGCTGAAACGGTTGCGGGAACGGCAAGTGGTGCGCTGGGACAGCGGCATATTGCGCGTGTCGAATCTGAGGCTATTGGCGGAGTGCGCCGATGTTGATGATTACTCCGTAATGGAGAGGCCGTTGATCTGACGGCGGAAAGGCCTTTGAGCTTATGGAAGACGAGATTATCCCCACCCTGACCGAGCAGATGCAAAGCTACTGGGAAGCGCTGATCCGCGCCCTGCCCTCGATCGGCGCCGCGCTGCTGGTGCTTTTGCTGACCTGGGGCGCTGTGGCCCTTGGGCGGATGATCATCTATCGCGCAGGCAAACGCGCACGGGTGCGCCGAAGTCTGCTGGACGTTCTGACGATGTTGTTCTCGGTGGCCATTTGGCTGGCCGGGGTGCTGGTGGCACTGACGGTGGTGTTTCCGACGATCACGCCGGCAAAGGCACTGACGACGCTGGGGCTTGGCTCCATCGCCATCGGCTTCGCGTTCAAGGATACGTTCGAGAATTTCCTTGCTGGCATCCTGATCCTGCTGCGGGAGCCGTTCACGCTGGGTGACCACATCGCCTGTGAGGCATCGAGGGACAGATCGAGGATATTACCATCCGCGACACGCGGGTGCGGCAGACCAATGGACAATTGATCGTCGTGCCGAATTCCAAGTTGTTTCATGAACCGGTCGTCGTGCGGACGGACAAGGAATTCCGCCGTGCCGGGATTATCTGCGGTGTTGCGTATGACGAGGATGTGGACGAGGCCCGCGAGGTGATCCGCAAAGCGGTGGTGGCAGTGGACAGCGTGCGCGACGACGTGCGCGATGTGCAGGTGTTCGCCAAGGAATTTGGTGCGTCGTCGATCGACTTCGAGATCACGTGGTGGACGGGGTCGCGCCCCGTGGATATCCGCGCTTCCCGCGATCAGGTGGTGGCGGCGGTGAAACGGGCGCTGGACGATGCGGACATCGAGATCCCCTTCCCGTACCGGACCCTGACTTTCAAGGGCGCGGGGCCGGAGATGCCTGATCTGGCCGCCGCGAAGGGATGAGATAGTTGTGCGTTGCGCGGGGCATCGTGGATGGCCCGCGCCTGCCGGTTGGCTCAGCCGACGATAAGCTGTTTGATCTGCAAAGCCTCTAGCTCTAGCTGGTTCAGGCGGAAATGAACCACATCGCCGATGGTGATGATGCCGGTCAGCGCATCGCCATCCACCACGGGCATGTGGCGGAACCGGCCATCCGTCATCCGCCTGAGCACGGTGACGAGCGGCTCGTCGACTGTCGTCGTCTCGACATTGCGGGTCATCACCTCCTCGACCTTGTGGGGCAGCGTGTGGCCGGGCGTGTCCGCCAGTTTGCGAACGATATCCCGCTCCGACAGGATTCCCAGCAGGGCACCGGTTGCATCAGCCACCGGCAGCGCGCCGATGCGATTGTCGCGCAGGATCTCCACCGCCTCGTGCAGGGTCTGCTGCGGACGGATGGTGACGACCTGCCCCTTCTTCTGATCCAGTATGTCCTGGACCTTTGCGTGGCCGACAGAGGTATTGGTGGTGACCGACTGGCTCGCGGTGCGGTCCTTGTCGTCGTCCTTGCGCAGGTGCGGTCTGTAGGATTCTGGCATGCCGGTGTCTCCTTGCTTGTATTGCCAGCGCCGGTCGTGTGACACGGGTGCTGTTCACAACCTTAACGCCGACGGAACGATATGGGACCAGATTTTTTTTCAGGAAGTTTTCTGACACCGCCGGTGGCGACGGCGATCTTCGTTCTGGCGTGCCTTGCGGGCTATCGCTACCGGCACGTCTGGAAGGCGGAGGGACCGCGCTGGCAACTGTGGCTGTTCGGGGCGGCGGCGGCGGTGGCGCTGCTGGTGCTGGCCTTCGTGCCGTTGCAGACCGGCGGCTGACGCGGAAGTCGCAGACTCAGCTGCGGGCCTCCGCCGCCTCCAGCATGCGGCGGGCCCGAGGGCAGGCCAGCCGTTCGCGCAGGGGGCTGTCGGGGTCGATTTCCTTGTTGCAGACAAGGCACTGGTCGGCATCGCCGATGGCGTTCAACCCGCCGCAACTGCCCTTGATACGGCGGCCCGTGAAGATCACGCCGACGGCCATGCCGAGCATGATGAGGGTGAGGATGCCGAAGGTCAGCAAGAGGGTTTCCATGGCGTGCCTTTCGGTGCGTCAGGCCTGCAGGGCGGCGAAGCGGCTGCTCTCCGTCGTGGTGAAGGTATCTCCCGTGCGGTCGATGAAGGCGACGGCGAGGCCTTCCGTCTCGGCGATTTCCAGCCCGCGGGCGCGGCCGAGCACCAGCATTGCCGTGGCCCAGGCATCGGCGAGCATGGCGCTGTCTGTCAGGACGGTTGCCGAAACGGTGTCATGCAGGATTGGCCGGCCGGTGGCCGGGTCAATGATGTGGGAATAGCGCGTCCCATCCGATTCGAAATAATTGCGGTAGTCACCGGAGGTGGCCATGCCGAGATCGGAGACTTCGGCCACGCGGTAGACGGAACGGTTGCCGGCGACGGGGTTCTCGATGCCGATCTGCCATGCCGTGCCGTCTGCATTACGGCCGGAGGTATAGAGATCGCCACCAATCTCGACCATGAAATCGGTGATACCGAACCCGCGAACCGCCTCGGCGACGCGATCGACGCCGTGGCCCTTGCCGATGGCGGAGAGATAGATGCCGGCCTCGGGACCGGATTTGCGCAGGGTGGCACCTTGTATGTCGAGGACGCGGGACTGGCCGGTGCGTGCCATCGCTGCCGTGATCTCCGCATCTGCGGGAACATGCGGCTGCGTGGTGCCGGCGCCGAATCCCCACAGGTCGATCAGCGGGCCGACGGTGACGTCGAACCGGCCATCGCTGGCGCGGTGGACAGAATCGGCACCTTCGAGGACATGGGCGAGCGCGGGCGAAAGCTGGATGGTTTCGCTGCCGGCGGCATTGATTCGCGAAATTTCCGACGCCGGATCCCAGTTGGACATCTGGGCGTTGACCTCGGCCAGCGCGGTCTCGATCGCGGCGACGACGGCCGGTTTCTGCACCTGACGGTTCGGCGCGATGGCGATGACATTGTACTGCGTGCCCATCGTCATCCCGGTGATTTTCAGCACCTCGTCCTTCTCCCGGCAGGCAGCAAGGGCCGCCGCGGACATGATGAGGAACGATCGCCGGGAAATTGTCGTGATACCTGCCACTGCGCATAACTCCGTAGGTTGGCCGCGCCACAGGCGCACTCCGTGCATATAATCTTGTCAGGATGGCCGCAACCGCGGGCCGCCTACAAAATAACTCCTAAATCCGTGATTGAAACGGTTTTATTCGCCGGCGCGGCGTTGCATAAGGGGAAAAACTATCTGTTGGCGACCCAAGTGCAAAACTTCAATTTTCGAAAAGGCCTCGATCTCCCCATCGCGGGTGCCGCGTCGGGAGAACCGGTGGAAGATACAACCGTTCGCACGGTTGCGCTGCTGGGAGGTGACTACATCGGCCTGAAACCGCGGCTGTCCGTCGAGGAAGGCGATGTCGTCGGCGCAGGCGCGCCGATCTTTGCCCACAAGGATACGCCGGAGGCGGTGATCACCGCGCCGGTTTCCGGACGGATCAAGGCAATCAACCGTGGTGCGCGTCGCAAGTTGATCAGCGTCGAGATCGAGATCGACGCCGATGCCGCTCCGGCGGTGGATTTCTCTGAGGTCGGCGACGTGAGCACGCCGGAGGGCCTGGCCGAGCGGCTGGGTGCTGCCGGGCTGTGGACGTCGTTCCGCACCCGTCCCTATTCCAAGGTTCCGGCAACGACGGATCGCCCCGCGGCGATCTTCGTCACGGCAATGGATACCGAGCCGCTGGCCGCCGACCCGGCGCCGATCATCGCCGAGGCGGCGGAGGCGTTCGTGCGCGGTCTGGAAGCGGTGGCGATGCTGACGGATGGCGATACCTGGCTGTGCCATGCGGCGGGCGCCGACGTGCCCGTCGGCGATGTGGCTGGCGTGCAGGTGGCGACCTTTGCGGGGCCGCATCCGGCCGGACTGGCCGGAACGCACATGCATTTCCTGAAACCGCCAACGACCGGGCAGTTTGTCTGGACCATCGGCTATCAGGACGTGATCGCCATCGGACGGCTGCTGCTGACAGGCACGCTGGACAGCCGCCGGGTGATCGCAATTACCGGGCCGCTGGCCGACAAGCCGCGACTGGTGCGGACGGTGGCCGGCGCTTCGATGAGGGAGCTGTGCGCCGGTGACAACCCCGACAATCTGCCGGCGCGCATGATTTCCGGCTCCGTGCTTTCCGGCCGCGCCGGGGTGGGCGCGGATGCATATCTTGGCCGCTATGCCCGCCAGATCACGCTGATTGAAGAGGACGACAAGCAGATCCCGATGGGCTGGATTCGGCCGATGCCGTCGAAATATGCCTATCAGCCGGTGCTGGGCTCTGCCTTTGCCAGCAAGATCTACAACCTGACGACCAACCTCAACGGTGGCCGCCGGGCGATGGTGCCGATCGGGACGTTCGAGGAACTGATGCCGCAGGATTTCCTGCCGACACAGTTGTTGCGGTCGTTGCTGGTGATGGACACCGATCAGGCGCAGGCGCTGGGTGCGCTGGAACTGGACGAGGAAGACCTCGGCCTCGTCGGGTTCGCCTGCCCGGCCAAGTATGAATACGGGCTCGCCCTGCGCGACTGCCTTGCCAAGATCGAAAGGGAGGGCTGAGCCATGGGGCTGCGCAGCTTCTTCGACAGGATCGAGCCGAACTTCGTCAGGGGCGGCAAGTACGAGAAGTACTTCCCCATGTACGAAATGGTCGAAAGTTTCCTGTTCACACCCAAGACGGTAACGACGGCCGCGCCGCACGCACGGTCCTACATCGACATGAAGCGGATCATGACCTACGTCGTGATCGCGACGATCCCCTGCATCCTGTTCGGACTCTACAACACCGGATTGCAGACGAATATGGCGATCCAGGAGTTCGGGCCGTCCGGCTGGCGGGCGGCGATCATCGACGCGGTGGGTATCGGCTTCAACCCCGGCAACCCGCTTGCGAACATGGCGCACGGGCTGCTGTATTTCCTGCCCATCTACATCGTCACCCTTGCGGCGGGTGGCGCCTGGGAAGTGTTGTTCGCCACGGTGCGCAGGCACGAGGTGAACGAAGGTTTCCTCGTTACCTCAATGCTTTACACGCTGATCCTGCCAGCATCGACGCCACTGTGGCAGGTGGCGCTGGGCATTTCCTTTGGCGTCGTCATTGGCAAGGAAGTGTTCGGGGGCACCGGCAAGAACTTCCTCAACCCCGCACTGGTCGGCCGTGCGTTTCTTTATTTCGCGTATCCGGCCTACATGTCGGGCGATACGATCTGGACACCGGTGGACGGGTTTTCCGGCGCGACGGCACTGGCCGTGACCGCAGCCGAGGGACCGGCCGCCCTGCCCTCCTACGGCATTACGTGGTGGGATGCGTTCTTCGGGACGATACAGGGCTGCATCGGCGAAACCTCGACGCTGGCCTGTCTGATCGGCCTGGCTTTCCTGCTGGCGACGCGGATCGCCAACTACCGGATGGTCGTCGGCTGTCTTGGCGGGATGATCGGTTTCTCTGTGCTGCTGAACCTCATCGGCTCCGACACCAACCCGGCCTTCGCGACGCCGTGGTACTGGCATCTGGTGATCGGCGGCTATGCCTTCGGACTGGTGTTCATGGTCACCGAACCGGTTTCAGGTTCGCATACCAACCTCGGCCGTTACATCTACGGCGCGTTGATCGGTTTCATGGTGGTGATGATCCGGGTGGTCAATCCGGCCTTTCCGGAGGGCATGATGCTGGCCATCCTGTTCGGCAACGTCTTCGCCCCATTGATCGACTATTTCGTCGTGCAGGCCAATATCCGCAGGAGGGCCCGCCGCAATGCCTGACAAGGATACCGACAACACCGTGAACGACAAGGACACGCAGGATTTCACGCCGGAGATGAACCCGCCAGACCGGGACCTGCCGGCACCGGAGGGAGAGCTTGTAGGCTCAACAGGTTTCCTGCGCCGGTTCCTCGACACACCGGCGGACAACACCGCCAAGACCGTGATCGTGGCGCTGGGGCTTTGTCTCGTTGCCTCCATGGTCGTCTCCGCCGCCGCCGTATCGTTGCGGCCGTTGCAGGAGCGGAACGCGGCGCTGGACAAGCAGGTGAACATCGTGGAGGTCGCCGGGCTGTATGAGGACGGTGTCGATGTGGCCGAGGCCTTCGAGGCGTTCGAGCCGCATGTACTGGAACTGGCCTCGGGCGAGTTTACCGACGAGTTCGACCCATACGAGTTCGATGACCGGGCGGCCGCGGCGGACCTGACCCTCTCTGCCCCGCTGGAGGACGACCCGGCAAGTATCCGGCGGCAGGCCAACTACGTGACAATCTACCTGCTGCGCAACGAGGACGGTTCGCTCGACAAGGTGATTCTCCCGGTCTACGGCTACGGTCTTTGGTCGACGCTATATGGTTTCATAGCTGTCGAGGAGGACGGCAATACCATCTACGGATTGCAGTTCTACGAGCACGCGGAGACCCCCGGCCTCGGCGCCGAGGTGGACAACCCGCGCTGGAAGTCGTTGTGGCGGGACAAGCTGCTGCGCACCGAGGATGGCGAGGGCGAACTGGCGATCACCGTTGCCAAGACGCCGCCGCCCGAGGGGCGGGAGTATCATGTTGATGCCCTTTCCGGCGCGACGCTGACCTCTCGCGGGGTCGACAACCTCGTCCGGTTCTGGATGAGCGAGCGGGGCTTCGAGCCTTTCCTTGAACGAGTAAGAGCGGGAGAGATCTGATGGCACAGACCTACCGGACCATGCTTGTCGACCCGATGGTCGACAACAACCCGATCACGCTGCAGGTGCTGGGCATCTGTTCCGCGCTGGCTGTCACCTCGTCATTGCAGGTGGCGACGGTCATGGCCATTGCGGTGACGCTGGTGACGGGCTTCTCGTCGATGTTCATTTCCGTCCTGCGCAGCCAGATCCCGAGTTCGATCCGAATTATCGTGCAGATGATCATCATCGCCTCGCTGGTGATCGTGGTCGACCAGGTGCTGAAGGCCTATGCCTACGAGATTTCCAAGACACTGTCGGTGTTCGTGGGGCTGATCATCACCAACTGCATCGTCATGGGCCGGGCCGAGGCCTTCGCCATGAAGAACCCGCCGGTCGCGAGTTTTGTCGACGGGGTCGGCAATGGCCTGGGCTACGGGCTGATTCTGATGCTGGTTGGTTTCATCCGCGAACTCTTCGGTTCAGGCTCGCTGTTCGGGATCACCATTCTGGAGACCGTGAACAACGGTGGCTGGTACGTGCCCAACGGCCTGTTGCTGCTGCCGCCCTCTGCCTTCTTCGTCATCGGGCTGCTGATCTGGGCGTTCCGCTCCTGGAAGCCGGAACAGGTCGAAGAACGTGAATACCGCATCCAGGTCGTGGAGGCACACTGATGGAAGCGCTTCTTTCCCTTGCCGTGAAGGCGATCTTCGTCGAGAACATGGCGCTGGCCTTCTTCCTCGGCATGTGCACGTTTCTCGCGGTGTCGAAGAAAATCGCCACGGCCATCGGCCTCGGCATTTCCGTGACGCTGGTGCAGACGATCACGGTGCCGGCCAACAACCTGATCCTGACTTACCTGCTGGCGCCCGGTGCGCTGGCCTGGGCCGGGTTCCCGGATGTCGATCTGACCTTCCTCGGCCTCATCTCCTATATCGGGGTCATCGCGGCGATGGTTCAGATCCTGGAAATGGTCCTCGATAAGTACTTTCCGCCGCTCTACAACGCGCTTGGCGTCTTCCTGCCGCTGATCACTGTGAACTGTGCCATCCTCGGCGGGTCGCTTTTCATGGTGGAGCGGGACTACAACCTGGCGGAATCAACCGTTTATGGCATCTCCTCCGGTCTTGGCTGGGCGCTGGCGATCACGGCGATGGCGGGCGTGCGCGAGAAGCTGAAGTATTCCGACATTCCCGACGGGTTGCAGGGGCTCGGGATCACCTTCATCAGCGCCGGATTGATGGCCATGGCTTTCATGTCCTTCTCCGGCGTCAAACTCTGAGGAGCGGCAGATGCAGACTTTCTCTCTCGGCGTCCTGCTCTTCTCGCTGATCGTCATCGCGCTGGTGACGATTATCCTCATGGCGCGTTCACGGCTGGTGTCCACCGGCAACGTCAACATCACGATCAATGGCGAGAAGACGATCTCCGTGCCGGCGGGCGGCAAGCTGTTGCAGACGCTGGCCGCTGAAAAGCTTTTTGTGCCCTCCGCCTGTGGCGGGGGCGGCACATGCGCCCAGTGCCGGGTTCGCATCCACGAGGGCGGCGGGTCCATCCTGCCGACGGAGGAGAGCCACATCACGAAGCGCGAGGCCGCCTGCGGCGACCGGCTTTCCTGCCAGGTGGCGGTGAAGCAGGACATGCAGGTTGAGGTGCCCGAAGAGGTGTTCGGCGTGAAGAAGTGGGAATGCACCGTGCGTTCCAACGAGAACGTCGCCACCTTCATCAAGGCGCTAGTGCTGGAATTGCCCGAGGGCGAGGACGTCAACTTCCGTGCCGGCGGCTATATCCAGATCGAGGCCCCTGCCCACCAGGTGAAATACTCCGACTTCGACGTGGAGGAGGAGTATCGGGAGGATTGGGACAAGTTCAACTTCTGGCAGTATGAATCGAAGCTGGAAGAGCCGATCGAACGTGCCTATTCGATGGCGAACTACCCCGATGAAAAAGGGATCATCATGCTGAACGTGCGCGTGGCCACGCCGCCGCCGCGGACGGAGGGTATACCGCCCGGCAAGATGTCTTCCTACATCTTCAACCTGAAGCCCGGCGACAAGGTGACGATCTCCGGCCCGTTCGGCGAGTTCTTCGCGCGGGAGACGGAGAAGGAGATGATATTCATCGGTGGCGGTGCCGGCATGGCGCCGATGCGCAGCCACATCTTCGACCAGCTCAAACGCCTGAAGAACAAGGATCGCAAGATCACGTTCTGGTACGGGGCACGGTCGAAGCGGGAAATGTTCTTCGTCGAGGATTTCGACGAACTGGCGGCGGAGTTCCCGAACTTCGAATGGCATGTGGCCCTCTCCGATGCCCTGCCCGAGGACGACTGGAAGGGCTACACCGGCTTCATCCACAACGTCCTGTACGAGGAATACCTCAAGGATCATCCAAACCCTGAAGACTGCGAATACTACATGTGTGGTCCGCCGATCATGAACCAGTCGGTGATCAACATGCTCCTCGAACTGGGGGTCGATCGCGAAGACATCATGCTGGATGATTTCGGCGGTTAGGAATTGAAGGGCGGCGCTGCGGTGCCGCCCTTTCCTTATTGCGGCGAGCCGATGCGCATGGGGCGCAAGCAATCTAGTCCATGAGCAAGTATCAGACTGGTCCTGTGGACCGCTGACTAAAGACTGTCGCGAGCAGGTCCGATGCCATCGCGGACACGCGATGCATCAGGCGCATGCGCCTGAACTCATTTTTAACTGATACTGGGAATTCAGGATTTCGCAGGTGGTTATCCGGTTTCGGATTGTCACCTGAAAAATGGTGCGGTCGAGAAGACTCGAACTTCCACGGGAGTTACCCCACAGCGACCTCAACGCTGCGCGTCTACCAATTCCGCCACGACCGCATGAAATGGTGTGGCGGTGTTTAGCGAAGGCATTCGGGGAGGGAAAGGGGAAATTGGCGACGCGGGAAGATTTTTTGCGCCGGGTGGGGGGTTATCTCGTGGCACAGTGTTTTTTGCGGTCGTGTTTCGCAGCGAACAGTCACGCAGCGCAACCTGTGGTGGAAAGGTGTCATGAACCAAGGTGGAGGCTGACATGAACATGATTACCTTTGTTTTCCTGCTGCTCGTTGCCGCAATGGCGTGGGTCGATCTCAGCACCAACACCCGCGTCGGCGGTATGGCCGAACGGTTGCTGGAGCGGGCGCAGGCGCTCTGACCGGCAACGGCTTGTAGCCGCTGCTGCCGAGGGCATATAATCGGGTTGCAACGGAGATTGACGCCCGATGAACGCCCCCCTTCTGAAACATACGCTTGACTGGACGATCAGCGCCGCGCCCGTGGAATATGCCGAGGCACTGGCGGCGATGGAGGCGCGGGTGGAGGGAATGCTCGCGGGTACGGCGGCAGAGCAGGTATGGCTGCTTGAACACCCTGCCCTTTACACCGCCGGTACCAGCGCACTGCCCGAGGATCTGCTGGAACCGGGACGGCTGCCCGTGTTTCAGGCGCGGCGGGGCGGAGAATACACCTATCACGGACCGGGGCAGCGGGTGGCCTACGCCATGTTGGACCTGAACCGGCGCGGACGCGACGTGCGGGCCTATGTCTGGCGACTGGAGGAATGGATCATCCGCACGCTGGAGGAATTCGGTGTGACGGGCGAGCGGCGGCCGGGCCGCGTGGGTGTCTGGGTTGTACGGCCCGAGAAGCCGCCAGCACCGGACGGCAGCCCGGCGGAGGACAAGATCGCGGCCATCGGGGTGCGGGTGCGCCGCTGGGTGGCTTTTCATGGAATCGCCCTGAACGTGGAGCCGGACCTGCGCGACTACGAGGGGATCGTGCCCTGCGGCATCAGCGGCCACGGCGTCACCTCATTGCTCGACCTGGGCCTGCCGGTGACGATGGCGGATGTGGACGTGGCCCTGAAGCGCAGCTTCGACATGGTATTCGGCCAGACCGGCTGACGGCGTGCCCGTCACGCCTCGGGAAATCCGGCCTGGCGAAGCGTGCCGATGTAGTTGTCACGGTCGAGTGAAGCGAGGGGTGGCAGGCAGGCCTGAAGATAGGCAAGCGTGACATGCGGCAAACGGGTCCGCAGGCGGGTGACGGCATCGCGCGCCTCCTCCAGCCGGCCCTGGCGCGCGTAGGCGACGGCCAGCATCCGCAGCGGCCAGTGGACGCCTGGATAGAGGCGCAAGCCCTCCTCGATCATCCTGATGCCCTTTTCCGTCTGGTCGCCCCAGCGGTAGAGCGTGGCGGCGCGGCCAAAGTGGATCTGATGCAGGAACGGGTCCAGCGGGCTGAGTTCCTCCGCCCTGTCGAAGGCGGCGAGCGCCTCCGGCGTCTCGGCCCGGTACTGGTGCAGCCAGCCCCTGCGCAACCATGCCCAGGCGCTGTTGGGATCGAGGCGCAGGGCGGTGTCGATGTGGTGACGGGCAAGGGCCATGTCCACACCCGCCTGGGCGCAGGTGGCACCGATGGCGACGAGCGTCGGCACGTGGTCTCCGGCGTGGCGGGCGGCACGGACAGCGAGGTCCATCGCCTCGGCCCGGTCTTCGCGCGGGTTGCGTGACCACATGTAGGTGACCTGGTGCGCCATCAGCCATGCCTTGAGACCGAGGGCTGGCGCGAATTCGGGGTCGCGCTCGATTGCCTCTGACACCAGCCGCAGTGCGTCCCTGCTGTCCGCCTGCTCCAGCGTCCAGAACTTCGGGTAGGCGAGCAGCGTCAGATCATAGGCGGTGCGGTCGGTCGGCGGGCGAGAGCGGGCGCGCTCGATCTCGGCGTTGCGCAGATTGGGAGATATCTGGCCGGCAACCTGCGCCGCGATCCTGTCCTGAAGATCGAACAGATCGTCGAGCCGGTCGTCGAATCGTTCGGACCACAGGGTGCGGCCGTCGGCGGCGGCAATCAGGTGGACGGCGATGCGCACCCTTTCGCCGGCGCGGCGCACGGAGCCCTCGACGATGTAATCGACATCCAGCCGTTCGGCGGCCGTGCTCTGGCCGGCCTGCCGACCGAGGGCCAGCGCCGTCTGGCGGGCGATGACGTGGAAATCGTGGACACGGCTGAGCGCTCCGGTGATTTCCTCGACGATGCCGTCGGCGAACATGTCGTCCTCGGCCGAGCCGATTTCCTCGAACGGCAGGACGACGAGGCCCGGACGCGGGCGGGTGACCGGCCGGGCGCGGGCGGGTGAGGCTTCCGTGGCGCCCGCCGGACGGTTGCGGATCGTCCGCAGCCAATCCTCGAATCCCTCGGAAGGCAGGTCAAAGCCCTGCATGAACACCCCCTGCCCCGTGCTGTCGACCTCACACCGGGTTTCGTCCAGCGCGATGGACTGGCGGTTGGCCGTCAGCAGGCCGTCCGGCAGGGCGCGGCGGAGGACCGAGAGTTCCTGGCGGAGGGAGGCGCGGGCCTGCTCCTCCGGCCGGTCGCTCCACAACAGGTCGGCGATCTCCGCCCGTTCTGCGCGCATCTGGGGTTGCTGCGAGAGGAAGGCCAGCATTGCCTGAGCACGCCGCGACAGCGCCGGCAGCGGGCAACTGGCGGACAGTCGGAAAGGACCGTGGACGGTTATGCGAAGATCGGCGCTCATGCGTCACTCTCTTCCACGGTTTTTGTGGGTCTGCATCCCTTTTTGCGGAATTTTTACGATGCGGATGCGAATTTGCGGGCGCCACTGATGGTGGAATTGCGGGCGGGTGCGAGTGTGGGACCGTCAACAGTGACAGGAGACAGGAGACAGTCCGATGACCATCGCAACCAGAACCACGAAATTCCACACCACCCTGCCGGCCGGATTCGGTGCGGAGGCGGGAAAACCGGCATGGCTCCGGGTGCTGGACTGGCTGGCGGCGGTGGATGGCAAGTATCGCGATGCCCGCGCACTGGCCGAGATGCCGGACTACATGCTGGACGATATCGGCCTGACCCGCGGCGAGGTGACCGGCCACCGCCGCTGACCGGCAGGGCGCCGCACCATGCGGTGTCTTCAGAACAGGATTTCCAGCAACGCACGGCGGCAGGGTCTCTGCCGCCGTCTTTCGTAGCAGTGCAGCGTGCCCTCAGAGCTTGGGACAGATCCGCCCGGAGCAGGTGACGACACCAGAGTCGATGCGCAGTTCACCAACCGGGGTCAGCAGCACGTAGACTTCGCCGTCGAAAGTTTTCAGCTGGCCGGAAACGATGGTGCCATCCTGTTTCGAACGAAGATCAACGAAACGGTCTGACGAGGCGGAGGCGGCAGTGGCGCAGAGGGTCAGGGTAGCGGCGGCCAAGGCAGCGGTGTGGGCAAGACGGGTCAAACGGTTACAAAACATGGTCATTCCTCACTCATTACAACTTCGAGCGACGACCGCGACGCGGCCGCGCCCTGTTTCAGGAACGGAGCCGCGGCGCCGCTGACACCTGAAACATATTCAGAGTATGATTGAAGGACGTAACTCACACCAGCATTTATTCAACTTTTAGGTTAGTTGCCGACAATCCGGGGCCCAAAGTGCCGCAGGTGGGGCGGCGTGCGCGACAATTGAACGCTGGAAATGGATGCCATTGGTGTTGAGCCTTTCCCCACTTGGCGCTAAACCAAGTGTCAACGCGACCGGTACAAGGTCGGCGTCGAAAAGTTGTCCAGGAGAGAAACACATGGCTGATGCTACAGCGCATGCCGGAGCGGAGCACGACACGCGGGGCTTCTTCACCCGCTGGTTCATGTCCACCAACCACAAGGACATCGGGATCCTCTATCTGATCGTCTCGTCGATCCTCGGACTGATCTCCGTTGCTTTCACGATGTACATGCGGCTGGAACTTATGGAGCCGGGCGTACAGTACATGCTGCTCGACGGTGAGCCAAACGGCCACCTATGGAACGTGATGATCACGGGCCACGGCATCCTGATGATGTTCTTCGTCGTCATCCCGGCCCTGTTCGGCGGTTTCGGCAACTTCTTCATGCCGCTGATGATCGGTGCGCCAGACATGGCGTTCCCGCGCATGAACAACCTGTCCTTCTGGCTGTTCTGCGCAGGTTCATCTCTGGCCGTCCTCTCGGTGATTGCACCCGGCGGCAACGGCCAGCTCGGTTCCGGGATCGGCTGGGTGCTCTACGCGCCGCTTTCGACGACGGAACAGGGGATTTCGACCGACCTCGCCATCTTCGCCGTGCACCTTTCGGGGGCATCGTCTATCCTCGGCGCGATCAACATCATCACCACATTCCTGAACATGCGCGCACCGGGCATGACCCTGTTCAAGGTGCCGCTGTTCGCATGGTCGATCCTCGTGACCGCGTTCCTGATCCTGCTGGCACTGCCGGTTCTGGCCGGGGCCATCACCATGCTGCTGACGGACCGGAACTTCGGCACGACGTTCTTCGACCCGTCGGGCGGTGGCGATCCGATCCTTTACCAGCACCTTCTGTGGTTCTTTGGCCACCCGGAAGTGTATATCGTGATCGTGCCAGGCTTCGGCATCGTCAGCCACGTCATCTCCACCTTCTCGCGCAAGCCGATCTTCGGTTACCTGCCGATGGTATGGGCGATGATCGCGATCGGGGCACTGGGCTTCGTCGTCTGGGCGCATCACATGTACACGGTTGGCATGAGCACGACGCAGCAGAGCTATTTCATGCTGGCGACGATGGTGATCGCGGTGCCGACCGGCATCAAGATCTTCTCGTGGATCGCCACGATGTGGGGCGGCTCCATCGAGTTCAAGACGCCGATGCTGTTCGCTGTCGGGTTCATCTTCCTGTTCACCGTCGGCGGTGTGACGGGGGTTGTTCTCTCGCAGGCCGCGGTGGACCGGGCCTATCATGACACCTACTACGTGGTGGCGCACTTCCACTACGTGATGAGCCTCGGGGCCGTCTTCGCGATCTTCGCGGGCGTGTACTACTGGATCGGCAAGATGTCCGGACGCCAGTACCCGGAACTGCTGGGCAAGATCCACTTCTGGATGTTCTTCATCGGCGCGAACGTGACGTTCTTTCCGCAGCACTTCCTCGGCCGTCAGGGCATGCCGCGCCGCTACATCGACTACCCCGTGGAATTCGCGACGTGGAACTACGTGTCCTCGCTCGGGGCGTTCCTTTCCGGCCTGTCGTTCCTGCTGTTCTTCGGCATCGTGATCTACACGGTCCGTGCCGGCAAGCGGGTGGAAGAGCCGGCCTACTGGGGTGAGCACGCGGACACGCTGGAGTGGACGCTGCCCAACCCGCCGCCGGAACACACGTTCGAGATCCTGCCGACGCGGGATATGTGGGACAAGCCGCATCACTGATGGCTCCTCACCGGGACAGACATGACGAAGGGGCCGAAACGGAAGTTTCGGCCCCTTTTGCTTTGGTGGACGCCAATGGCGCCGACCCGTTTGCGCGGACGGATGAGCCCGGTTACAGCATCACGCTGTGGCCCCACCGTTCCCTCAGCCCGGAGGGTCTGAAGGTGGTGTTGTGCATCGTTGGGTTCGGGCTGCTGATACCGCTGATCCCCTTCATCGGCACGCCCGTGGCCTGGGGCCTTATCCCCTTTCTGGTGATGGCGATGCTGGCCGTGTACGCCGCCTTCCGGCGCAGCTATCGCGATGGACGGCTGCACGAGGTGCTGCGGCTGTGGCCGGACCTAGTGACGGTGGAACGAGTGGACCCAAAGGGTGGGCGCAAGCGCTGGCATGCCAACCCGTTCTGGGTGGAGGTGGCGATCCAGAAGGATGCCAAGCTGGAGAACTACCTGACGCTGCGAGGCAACGGCCGCACGATCGAGTTGGGTGCGTTCCTAAGCCCGGAAGAGCGGGAGGAACTGTATCAGGAGCTGCAGGCGATGCTGAAGGCACCGCCGACGCGGATCTGAGGCAGGCGGCGGCGCGCCCCCTGCCCCTGTGCGTTCAGCCGAGAGCGGCCTTTACCTGCGGACCGACCCTGGCGAAATCCATCTGGCCCGCATATTTCGATTTGAGAACACCCATGACCTTGCCCATATCACGAATGGACGTGGCGCCGGATGCGGCGATCGCATCGGCGATGGCCTTCGCCTGTTCCTCTTCCGAAAGCTGTTTCGGCAGAAAGCTCTGGATCACGGAGATTTCCGCCCGTTCGCCTTCCGCAAGTTCGACCCGGCCAGCCTCGTCATAGGCGGCCGCGCTATCCTGACGCTGCTTGATCATTTTCGCGAGGATGCCGAGGATGTCGGCATCGGACACACCTTCAGTGTTGTCTTCCGACCGCGCGGCGATGTCCCTGTCCTTGATCGCGGCGTTGATCAGGCGCAGCGTGGAGAGACGCGTCGTCTCCCGGGCCTTCATCGCCTCCTTCAGTTCGTCGGACAGGCGTTTGCGGATCATGGTATCCTCGTAGATGGCGACGCCCCCAAGGCGGGCGACAAGGGGGCGTTATAGCGAATGCGGCCGGGAAGAACAACGGCGGCGCAACTTTGTAAGTCTTTGTTTTTCCGCAGTTTTACAAATTGGCACCCATGCTTGACGACGCAGTGGCGGGAGAGTAGGTTCGCACGGATTCAGACACAGGAACAGACCCATGACCGATACCGATCCCGCCGGGCTCGCCCCGGGAGCGCGCGCCGAAAGCGCAGACATCCCAACGGCTTGCATCGTACTGGCGGATGGGCAGGTCTTCCACGGCAAGGGGTTCGGGGCCACCGGTGTGGCCGTGGCCGAACTGTGTTTCAACACCGCGATGACCGGCTATCAGGAGATCATGACCGACCCGTCCTATGCCGGGCAGGTCGTGACCTTCACTTTCCCCCATATCGGCAACACCGGCGTAACGCCCGAGGATGACGAGACGGCGGAACCGGTGGCGGCCGGCATGGTAGTGAAATGGGACCCGACCGAACCTTCGAACTGGCGGGCGGAAGAGACGCTGGCGGCCTGGCTGGCACGGCGCGGACGCATCGGCATCGGAAGCGTCGATACGCGGCGGCTGACGCGGGCGATCCGCCATCAGGGCGCGCCCCATGCCGCCATTGCCCATGATCCGGAGGGCAATTTCAACATCGAGGAATTGCACCGGCTGGCCATGGGCTTTGCTGGGCTGGAAGGCGCGGATCTGGCGAAGGAGGTCAGTTGCACCCAGTCCTACCGTTGGGACGAGATGCGCTGGGCCTGGCCGGACGGGTTCCCTAAGCGGGAAACGCCGGGCCACAAGGTCGTGGCCATCGACTACGGTGCCAAGCGCAACATCCTGCGCTGCCTTGCCTCTGCCGGTTGCGACGTGACGGTGATGCCCGCGACGACGACAGCCGAGGAAGTGCTGGCGCAGAATCCGGACGGCCTGTTCCTCTCCAACGGTCCGGGCGACCCGGCGGCGACGGGTGAATACGCCGTACCGATGATCCGCGAGATCATGGAGAAATCGGAGATGCCTATTTTCGGTATCTGCCTCGGACACCAGATGCTGGCGCTGGCGCTTGGCGGGCGGACGCTGAAGATGAACCACGGACATCACGGCGCCAACCATCCGGTGAAGGACCATACCACCGGCAAGGTGGAGATCACCTCCATGAACCACGGGTTCGCGGTGGACAGCCAAAGCCTGCCGGACAACGTCGAGGAGACGCATGTTTCGCTGTTCGACGGCTCGAATTGTGGAATCGCGGTGAAGAACCGGCCGATCTTTTCGGTCCAGCATCATCCGGAGGCCAGCCCCGGCCCGCAGGACAGCTTCTATCTGTTCGAACGGTTTGTATCCTTCATGGAACCTCAGACGCAGCCAGCTTAAGGTTTTCTTAACCACACCGGCCCAGAGTCGATCCGTCGGATTGCCTTCAGGGTCGGAGTCGTTGTTGCGTGGCTGTGCTTCTCAAACCAGATGTGCCCAATTGGCGGGCCAGACCGGTGTTCGCGCACGGTCGACTGCGGCTGGACGAAACGCTCGCGGCGATTGCCGAACGCCGGAGCGACAACATTAGTGGCGCGCTGCATCTGCAAGGCGACCGACGTGCGCTGGCCGCACCCTCTCGCAAGGGGTTGCCGGAAGAGTTGCTGGCACGCTTCTCGGCCCGGTCTTGTCTCACACTCGGCTACATGCCCTGGGCGCGCATCGGCAAGACAATCATCATCGCCCTGGCCCGGCCCGGAGATATCGGTGCCATTCGCCGGGAGCTTCCGGACTGGGATGGTAAATACGCCTTTGCCACGGCACCACCGGACGAGATACGCACCGCCGTGGCGCAGGCCTTCAGCGACAGGCTGGCGCAGGCAGCCGAAACGCGCTGCCCGGCGTTCCTCTCCTGCCGCAACTGGCGGGTGAGCCGCCGTTCCGTGCTGGCACTGGCCCTCGTTCTGATTTCCACGCTGGCGCTGGCGCCGTTTGCGCTGCTTGCGGCGCTGCTGGTCTGGATCACGGCGATGAACTTCCTGACGATGGCACTGCGGGCTGTCGGATTACGGGAAAGCTTTCGCAGGATACCTGAGGAGGTAAGCCCCGGCGCCAACGTGACGACGCTGTTTCAGCATCGCACATTGCCGCGCGTGTCGCTGCTGGTGCCGCTGCTGGGCGAGGATGTGGTGCTGCGCAACCTCGTTTCCGCACTTGAGAAGACCAGCTACCCCCATGAGAGGCTGGACGTGAAACTGGTGATAGAGGCCGACGACCGGGCCACGATACTGGCGCTTGCGCAGATCGACCTTCCGGACTGGATGACGGTGCTGCCGGTGCCGCCTTCGGCACTGCGCACCAAGCCGCGGGCGATGAACTATGCTCTGGATTTCTGCGACGGAGAAATCGTCGGCGTCTATGATGCCGAGGACCGGCCGGAACCGGACCAGTTGCTGAAGGTCGTCGAGGCGCTGCATTCAGGCCCACCGGACCTTGCCTGCGTGCAGGGTTACCTCGACTTTTACAACACCCATACAAACTGGCTCTCTCGCTGCTTCGCCATCGAGTATGCCGTCTGGTTCCGGGTGCTGCTGGGCGGTGTGCAGAGATTGGGGCTGCCAATTCCGCTGGGCGGCACAACGGTGTTCTTTCGCCGCGCCCTCCTGCAGGAAGTCGGTGGTTGGGACGCTCACAACGTCACCGAGGATGCCGACCTCGGAATGCGGCTGGCCCGCTTTGGCTATCGCACGGAAATGGTGCCGACGGTGACGATGGAGGAAGCGAACTGCCACCCGATGGCATGGATCAGGCAACGGTCGCGGTGGCTGAAGGGCTATGCCATCACCTGGGCAACGCATATGCGCGAGCCCGGCGTCCTGTTGCGGGACCTTGGCGTAAGTGGCTTTCTCGGCCTTCAGGTGTTGTTCCTCGGCGGGTTGACCTCCTACCTTGCCACACCGTTGTTCTGGCTGCTGTGGACGGCCACGTTCGGGCTCGACCTCGCCCTCTGGCAGGCACTGCCGGCGCCACTGTGGATCGCATTCTTTAGTTCGATGATCATCGGTCAGATGCTGATGCTGGCAGTGGCCTTCCGCGCGACGAGTGCGCCGGAGCGGCGGCATCTGTGGCCGGTGGTACTGACGCTGACGCTCTACTGGCCATTGGGGGCCGTCGCTGCCTATCGTGCCGTGCTGGAATTGTTCACGAGACCGTTTTACTGGGCCAAGACACGGCACGGATTGTAGCCTGACGGTACGCGAAGCAAATGCGATGCGAATCCTGCGGGCGCCATGTAACGGCCTTTGGTTTAGTACGTTCGCGTCCCGTCGAGGTCACGATGCGGCGAAGTCAGTGTCTGGTGCGGACCGGGTCGCGGCGCTGTCGGAAATGTGGAGCCGTGAGGGGGCGGAACTGTCACTGTCCGATCGGGCCGGAGTGCGGCGCTATGAGTGTTGCCACGCGATTGATGGCTCGCCACGGTCCGGGGCTGGGTAGTTTAGTGGCCTGGGCCAGTGATGGACACAGCATCAAAAGAGTGCGGCACTGCCGGTTTGCGGGGCAGGCCTTGGGGAGTGGCACCGGAAGCCTGCAATAGTATCCAAACCGCGGCCTCGGCGGTCTTCTGGCAAAATTCAAATCAGGGACGGGAAGCGTGGTTGGTCCGGCGTCGTGTTGCGGAAGGCACCGCGGCGCTGACGGCGTTTTTGACATCGCGCGGGGTGCGGCTTTGTCAACGAGTTGGATTGATCATTGGCGTCGCATTGATGGGGTTGTGGCGCAGGCCCCGTCAGGGTTTGGGCGCGGAAGACGTGCTGTTGGCCCTTCCGTGCAGCCCGGTCGAGGGCAGTGGGTGCGCCTTGGCCGATGCTTCGATTTGCAGGCCCGGGTACTCGCGCCCGGTCTCAATCCATTGCGAAGAGCGGTCCGAGTTCGGGCCGGAAACGGTTCTTGGCGAGGTAGTTGCTGCGCTGGAACGTATCCAGCAGTTGGTCGCGTTCCTCCTGCGACAGGTCCGGCTTCTGCGGCACACCGCCGTTGGCGACAAGCTGGTCGAGCAGGACCGTGTCCGTGACGCTTTCCTTCACCCTTGCCGTGTGAAACGGCAGCGACAGTAATGCCCGCGGCAGGTCGGCCGCCTTCAGGAAGGACGGCAGCAGCGGCAACTCGTGCGGGTAGCGCAGGACGCGGATGTTCTCCTCGCCGACGGCGCGCATCCATGCCGTCAGCAGACCGTCGTAATCCATCTGGGCCTGGATCTCCGGTGCCTCGACCCAATCCCGGAACGGCCGGGATTCGGCGATGTCGGGGCGCATCACGTGCTCCCTGTAGGTCGAAAGGGCCCATTCGTCCTGACGGCGCAGAAAGACGACGACGCGGATGTCGAACCTTTGCTGCAAACCCTCGAAGAGCTGGGCTCCGGGATAGCGGTGAACGGCGAGGCCCTCGGCGCTGAGCAAGGTCGTGCGGCGGCGTTCGGCCCGAGACAGGTAGCGTTCAAGGACATCCCGGGCTGGGCCGAGCCTGGGATGGGGAGATCCGGTGGCAACCTCCGACTGCAGGGCTTCAACGATATCGGCGTGTTTCTCCAGTGGTCGGCCATCAGCGGCGGTGGCCTTGGGATAATGCAGACCGAAGGCGGGCAGAACGGCGCGGTTGCGGGCGAAAAAACGCTGCAGCGCTGAACTGCCCGTCTTCATGATGCCGATATGCAGGATCAGTCGGGGCATCAGCCGAAGCGCATTGTCACCGGCTCGAAGCCCGTGACCGTAAATTCGAGACTGCTGCCCGGCTCGACGGGGAGCGGCGCTAGATGTGCCCCGCAGAGCACCAGATCTCCGGCCTTCAGCCCCCTGCCCCGGCTGCCGAAATGATTGGCGAGAAAGGCGACGGCGGCGGCTGGTGGCTCCGGCGCGGCATCGGTCTCGTCAAGCAGGCGGGTGCCGTTCAGCGTCATGCGTGAATGACGCGGAATTTCCATCAGATCGGTCGGGGTGATCGCGGTGTCGCCGAGCACGAGGCCGGCGTTGAATACGTTGGTGGCGATGATGGAATGCGGGTCCGCCCCTGCTGCTACGGCACGCCGCTCCATGAGTTCGAAGCCAATATGTACGGACTCGATCGCGGCGGCAGCCGCATCGATACTGGCGCCGGCACCAAGATCACTACCCATGCGGGCGATGTATTCCGGCTCGATGGCGAGATGGCTGAAGGCATCAGCGGGGAGGCAGGCGCCATTTGCCCGCAGGTCATCCCGGAACACCCGCCCGAAGCCGGCGTGCGGCAGGCCGAACGCCCGCTGTTGCGCCGCGGTGTTCCAGGCGATCTTGTAGCCGGCGCAGCCGCCACGCGCGGCGGCGAGGATGTCCGTAACCCGGTCCTGAAGCGCAGCGGCGGTGGCGATGTCGGGCACCGCCGCGCTTATTTCCCGGAACGGGGCGCGGGCCGAAATCTCCTGCGCCAGAGCGTCTGCCAGTTCAGGCATTTGCCGCCCCGAGTTTCAGGCGCGTCTCGAAGGCGATGGAGATGTGCCCGCGAATGGAGCGATCGGCAAGTTCGCCGTCGCGGGCCTCGATGGCCTTGACGATCTCCACGTGTTCGTCGAGTGCCTTCTCGCCCCTGCCGGGCTGGGCGAAGGAGGTGGTGGTCATCAGGGCCATGGAGCGGTGGACCATTTCGAGCTGCTGGACGAGGTAGCGGTTGTGGGATGCGAGGTGCAATTGGCGGTGGAAGCGCTTGTTGGCACGAGAGAGGGCATCGGGATCGCCGGTGAGGGCGCGATCATCCTCGATCATCAGATAGAGGACGCGGATCTCTTCCGGTGCCGCATGCTGGGCGGCGAGGCGGGCGGCCAGCCCCTCCAGTTCCATGCGCACGACATAGAGTTCGCCCATCTGGTTGTGCGACAGGGTGGCGACGATCAGCGAGCGGCCATCGCGGGAAAGCACGCCCTGCGTTTCCAGCCGCTGAAACGCCTCCCGGATCGGCGTGCGGGAGACACCGAACCTGTCGGCGAGATCGGCCTCCACCAGCTTGTCTCCGGGCCGGTATTCGCCTGCGTCGATGGCGGCGAGCAGCAGATCGTAGGCGTCCTTCGTGGGAAGATCGGGCATTATTTTCTGTTCCTCTGTAAACTTCCTGATGTTTTGCTAGCCGGGGCGGGTGCCGTTGTCGAGAGTTTGGGCCGTGGCGAATGGCCACTGGCCGGCGGCAGGCCCTTGCCGTGCGGCGGTTTTGGGCGTAGGCGGCTGGTATGGTGAAAGCGGCTTTCGATCACGTTCAGGACTGGGTCTTCGACCTCGACAACACATTGTACGACCCCGGTGCCGATCTGTTCCTGCAGATCGAGAGCCGGATGTCGGGCTACATCATGGATGCGCTGGCGATTTCCGAGGCGGAGGCAGCGGTGCTGCGCGACAGGTACTGGCGCGACCATGGCACAACGCTGGCGGGATTGATGGAGGAACATGGGCTGGAACCGGACCCGTTCCTCGAAAAAGTCCATGACATCGACCTGTCGGGCCTGTTGCCGAGCCCGGAATTGAGGGCCGCGATAGCGGCGCTACCGGGACGCAAGATCGTCTATACCAACGGGTCGCGCCGCCATGCGGAGCGCGTGCTGGAGGCACGCGGGCTGGGTGGCGTGATGGACGCCTATTTCGGCGTCGAGGATGCGGGCTATCACCCCAAGCCGCACGGGTTGGCCTTCGAGCGCGTATTTGCGCTGGCGCAGTTGCGCTGCTCGGCGGCGGCGATGTTCGAGGACGATCCCCGCAATCTGGCCGTGCCGCACGGTTTGGGCATGAAAACAGTGCTGGTTGGACCGCATCAGGAGCATCCGCACGTGCATCACTCCACCGAGGATCTGGTGGACTTTCTGTCGCGGCTGGTTTGATGGCCGCGCACCGGGTTTCGCCCTAGGTTTGCGGCATGGATTTCGACACTGATATCGTGGTTTCCGGCGGTGGCGTTGCCGGACTGGTGGCAACGGCGGCCTTTGTCGCTGCCGGTTTCGACGTGACCTGTGTGGAGCCTTCACCACTCGTGGTGGCGGAAGGAGACACTGGCGCGGACCTGCGCAGCACCGCATTTCTGGAGCCTTCGATCGAGGTGTTGCGGGCCGCCGGCCTTTGGGCACGGCTGGAAGGCTTCGCGACAGATCTGCGCGTCATGCGACTGGCGGATGCCGGCGGTGCGGAAAATTCCATTCGGCAGGTTCAGGATTTCCGGGCGGAGGAGATCGGACAGGAGCGATTTGGCGCCAATCTTCCGAACTGGCTGCTGCGGCGCGAGATGGTCGCGCATCTGGAGCACTTGGCGGGGGCGCGGCTGGAGCGCGGGGTTTCCGTCGTGCGCCACACCGGGCGGACGGCGGGCGCGATTGTTGGCCTCAACGACGGGCGGCAGGTGCGTGCCCGGCTGGTTGTGGCGGCGGACGGACGCAACAGCCAGTTGCGCGAGGCAGCCGGTATCGGTGTGCGGCGGGTAAGCTATGGCCAGAAGGCGCTGGTGTTCGCAGTGTCGCACCCCCTGCCACATGAGTTCGTCTCCACCGAGATCCACCGCAGCGGCGGGCCGTTCACGCTGGTACCATTGCCGGACAGGGAGGGTGTGCCGCACTCGTCCGTTGTCTGGATGGAGATGAATGCGCGGGCGGCAGAACTGATGGCGCTGGACAGCGATGCTTTCGAGGATGCGCTGAATGCGCGAGCCTGCGGGGTGCTGGGGCATCTGCGGGTGGCGACGGGCGTTGGGGCGTGGCCAATAATATCTCAGAAGGCGGAGCGGTTGTTCGGGCCACGGCTGGCGCTGATCGCCGAAGCTGCGCATGTGATTCCGCCGATCGGAGCGCAGGGGCTGAACATGAGCCTGAAAGACATCGCCGTGTTGCGTGACCTGATGGTCGGTGCAGGCGATATCGGCGACCGGGCACTGCTGGAGCGTTACGCGCGAGCGCGGGCTGGCGATATTGCCACGCGCATCGCGGGCGTCGATGCGCTGAACCGGGCGGCGATGGCGGAGGCGCAGGGTTTGCGGGACCTGCGGAACCTCGGATTGCGGGCGATGGCGGAGGGGCCGTTGAAGGCGGCGGTGATGAAGGCCGGGCTGGGGTGAGCCAGCGCCGTATCAGATCGGCAGTGGCCGGGTTTCGCTGCTGAGCAGGACGTTCGATTCCACATCGCCAACGCCCGGCAGGGTCATGATGCGGCGGCGCAGGATGCGTTCGAAATCGGCAATATCGCGCGCCACGACCTTCAGGCGATAATCATAGAGCCCGAGGACGTGCTGGACGAGCTGCACTTCCGGAATGGCGGTGACGGCGCGTTCGAAATCGGCGAGCGAGGCGCGGCCACGGCCGGCGAGCTTTATGCCGAGAAAGACGGAAACACCGTATCCGAGGGCATCGGCGTTCACCGTGATATGGCGGCCGGTGATCACGCCCGCCTCTTCCAACCGCCGGATGCGGCGCCAGGCGGCGGGCTGGGAGAGGCCGGTTGCCTCGCCGACGGCCTTGGCGGAAAGGCCGCCGTCAGCCAGCAGGGCGCGGAGGATGGCGCGGTCTGTGTCATCAAGATCGATCATATCGGCACCGCGCCGGTGTTCTTGAGTTCCGAGACGAGCATCAGCGCCTCGATGTCGGCGATGTGCGGCAGGGCCAGTATTTGCTCCTTGTAGATCTGCTGGTAATGGGCGAGATCGCGGGCGACGATTTCCAGCCGGATGTCGACGCGGCCGAGCAATGTCTGGATTTCCTGCACGAAGGCGATTTTCCGGGCTTCAGCGGTAAAGATGTCGAAGGCGTTCGAGACTGTCTTGTCGAGTGTGATGCGGAGCGAAACCTGAACCTCAAAGCCAAGGGCCTTGGGGTCAATCGAGATCGTGCGACCGGTGATGACGCCCGCAGCCTCCAGTTTTTCGACCCGTCGCCATGCGGCACCGGCGGACAAGCCGGCGGCATCGGCAAGCTCCGAATTGGCGAGCGTGGCGTCGGCCTGGAGGAGGCGGAGAATGCGTCTGTCGGTATCGTCGAGTGCTTGCATGTTTTACGCGAAATTTGTTGAGATGGCGAATGATCTTTCGCTCATTTTGTCCATTTATGCAATCTGAGAAGAAAGTATCGGCGCACATAGCCTATTCTGCAGCCGAAGACTGAACCCGGAGGAACGGATATGCGCGTCTACTACGATCGCGATTGCGACATCAACCTGATCAAAGACAAGAAGGTCGGCATCATCGGCTATGGTTCCCAGGGCCATGCCCATGCGCTGAACCTGCGCGACAGCGGCGCCAAGAACGTGGCCATCGGCCTGCGCGACGGCTCCGCTTCCAAGGCCAAGGCCGAGGGCGAGGGCCTGCAGGTTATGGGGCTGGCCGAAGTGGCCGCCTGGGCCGATGTGCTGATGATGACGATGCCCGATGAACTGCAGGGCGAGACCTACAAGAAATACGTGCATGACAACCTGCGCGAAGGTGCGGCGATTGCCTTTGCCCACGGCCTCAACGTGCATTTCGGCCTGATCGAGCCGAAGCCGGGTGTCGACGTGATCATGATGGCACCGAAGGGCCCCGGCCACACGGTGCGCGGTGAGTTCGTGAAGGGCGGCGGCGTGCCCTGCCTCGTGGCGGTTCACAACGACGCCTCCGGCAACGCGCTGGAAATCGGCAAATCCTACTGCTCGGCCATCGGCGGCGGCCGGTCCGGCATCATCGAAACCGACTTCAAGGAAGAGTGCGAAACCGACCTCTTTGGCGAGCAGGCGGTGCTGTGCGGTGGCCTCGTGGAATTGATCCGCATGGGCTTCGAGACGCTGGTGGAAGCCGGCTACGAGCCGGAAATGGCCTACTTCGAGTGCCTGCACGAAGTGAAGCTGATCGTGGACCTGATCTACGAGGGCGGCATCGCCAACATGAACTACTCGATCTCGAACACCGCCGAATACGGCGAATACGTCTCCGGCCCGCGTGTTCTGCCCTACGACGAGACGAAGGCGCGGATGAAGGCGATCCTGTCCGACATCCAGACCGGCAAGTTCGTGCGCGACTTCATGAGTGAGAATTCGGTCGGCCAGCCGTTCTTCAAGGGCACGCGCCGCAAGAATGACGCGCACCAGATCGAGGAGGTCGGCGAGAAGCTGCGGGCGATGATGCCGTGGATCTCCGAGGGCAAGATGGTGGACAAGAGCCGGAACTGAGGCCTGCGGGCAATTTGCTGCGGAGGGCGTCCGAACGGGCGCCCTTTTGCTTTGCCGCTTTGGCTGGCGGATCGGGAGCAGCCCCGCTAAAAGAGGGCAAACGTTTCAGGAGTTTCCATGCTTGTTTCCCTGCTTCTGCGCTGGCTGGCAGCCTTCGTGCTGGTCGTCATCACCTACAATCCGACCGAACTGAATTACGTCCGCTGGGCGCTGGGGGACGGCGCGGCCAGCCTGCCGCTGGTGATCCTGTTCGGGGTCATCCTGCTGGTGGGTTACGTCATCTTCCTGCGGGCCACCTTCCGCTCCATCGGCGGGCTGGGTATTCTGCTGGTGGTGGCGCTGGTCGGTGCGTTTCTGTGGGTGCTGTATGATTTCAACATCATCAGTCTGGAAAACCCCGGTGCGCTGACGTGGATCGGGCTGGTGGCGGTTTCCTTCATCATGGGTGTGGGGCTGAGTTGGTCGATCATCCGCCGTGGGCTGTCGGGCCAACTTGACGTTGACGATGTCGAGGAGTGACGGCGGCGACCGGCACGTCATCACGGTTCTTTCAGCGGGAAACTTCATAATCGGCATGGGCGCCTTCGTGGTGATCGGCATTCTCGTGCCGCTCTCCGACGACTTCGCGATCAGCCACGCGGCGGCGGGCTGGATGATGACTGTCTACGCCATGGCCTATGCGGTGCTTTCGCCGGTGCTGATCGCGCTGACCGGTGAGTTGGGGCGGCGGCGGTTGCTGATGTTCGCCTTGGCGCTGTTCGCCTTTGGCACGCTGTTGTCGGCGCTGGCGCCGACAGTAACGCTCTTGTTCGCCTCGCGTATTCTCGTGGCTGCCGGCGCTGGCCTGTTCACCCCGGCCTCAGCCGCGGTGGCGGCCCTTGTCAGCGCGCCGGAGCAGCGTGGGCGGGCGTTGGCGCAGGTGGTGTTCGGGCTGACGCTGGCACAGGTATTGGGCGTGCCGGTGGGCAGTTTCATCGCCTATGCCCTGGGCTGGCGGGCGAGTTTCCTGCTGGTAGTGGTTCTGGCCCTGCCCTGCATCTGGCTGATCGCAAGGATCGTGCCGCGCGGCCTGCAATTCCAGCCGACGCGTCTGGGAACACTGGGCCGGGCGCTGCTGGACTGGCGGATGATGCTGGCGGTGTCGTTCACGGCAAGTTTCATCGGCTCCATCAACGTGTTCTATACTTACTTTGCGGCGTTTCTTGCCAAAATTCAGGGCTATGAGCGCAACGGGGTTACGCTGATGCTACTGATCTTCGGTGTCGGCGCGGTGCTCGGCAACCTCGCCGGTGGATGGATGGCCGATCGGCTGGGGCCTGTACGGACGCTGGCGATGCTGACACTTTCGCAGGTCGTGCTGATGCCTCTCTATTCCTATCCCATGGTCGTCGGGGGCGGCATATCCTTTGCGCTGCTGGCGACGCTGACATTCATCTGGTCGGTTTTCGGGTGGTCGTTCATGGCGGCGCAGCAGTTGCGCCTGCTGGCGCGCGCACCGGAGGCACAGACGGTTGTGCTGGCGCTGAACGCTGCGGCGATCTACGTGGGATTCGCCATGGGTGCGGCCTATGGCGGCGCGGTGATCGAAGCTTATGGGCTGGGGCCGTTGGGCATTTCGGCCGGGCTGTTCGCGGCGCTGGCGCTGGTGCATCTGTTTGCGGGGGAATCGGCCGCGAAAGAGCGTTGATTTGGCATCGACAATCCATAAGTGAGCCGGTAGACAGCAGCCCAGCCAAGGGAAACACCGTTCTATGGAAAATATCGTTCTTACACTGCATCTGCTTCTGGCACTGGCGCTGATCCTATCCGTTCTGTTGCAGCGGAGCGAGGGTGGTGGTCTTGGCATAGGTGGCGGCGGCGGTGTCGGTTCTTCCCGGCCTCCCACATCTCCGGTGGCGAAACTGACATGGATGCTGGCCATCGGCTTCATCATCACCAGCCTGGCGCTGACGTGGATTTCGGCCAGCAACAACGGCGGGCGTTCGGTGATCGACGGGCTGACGATCGAGCAGGGCGAGGACGGTACCGATCTGTTGCCGCCGGCGCTCGGCGAGGATTTGCTGCCGCCAAGCGCGGAAGACGCGCCGACGCCGCCGCCTTCCGATGATGCACCTACGACCCCGCCGCCGGCGGAGTAAGGCACCTTTCGTTGGGGCAACTGCTTGTTGCCCCTTCCCTACAGTCTACAGGATATTGCGGTTCGAGCCTTGCCCGAACCTTCCGAATCCGCTATCTCTTAAATCCCGTGGGCATGCATTTGTTCAGCCCCTGTGATTGCAAATTCCGCCGCGGGAGTACTTCATGGCCAGGTTCGTTTTCATCACCGGAGGCGTCGTCTCGTCGCTGGGCAAGGGATTGGCATCGGCCGCTCTTGGCGCATTGCTGCAGGCACGTGGCTATTCAGTACGACTGCGCAAGCTTGACCCCTACCTGAACGTCGACCCCGGCACGATGAGCCCGTTCGAACATGGCGAAGTGTTCGTGACGGATGACGGCGCCGAAACCGATCTCGACCTCGGCCACTACGAGCGCTTTACGGGCGTAGCCGCCCGCAAGACCGACAGCGTGAGTTCGGGGCGGATCTATTCCAATGTGCTGGAGAAGGAGCGCCGCGGCGACTATCTGGGCAAGACGATCCAGGTGATCCCGCACGTGACCGACGAGATCAAGGATTTCATCGCCATTGGCGAGGACGAGGTCGACTTCATGCTGTGCGAGATCGGCGGCACGGTGGGTGACATCGAGGGGCTGCCGTTCTTCGAGGCGATCCGTCAGTTCGCGCAGGACAAGCCGCGCGGGCAGTGCATCTTCATGCATCTGACACTGCTTCCCTATATCGCCGCCAGCGGTGAGTTGAAAACCAAGCCGACGCAACATTCGGTGAAGGAACTGCGCTCCATCGGGCTGGCGCCGGATGTGCTGGTCTGCCGGTCCGAAGGGCCGATTCCGCCGAAGGAGCGGGAGAAGCTGGCACTGTTCTGCAACGTGCGGCCCGACAGCGTGATCGCGGCGCAGGATCTGAAGAGTATCTACGAGGCGCCGCTGGCCTACCACCGGGAAGGGCTGGACCAGGCCGTGCTGGATGCCTTCGGCATCTCCCCTGCCCCGCAGCCGAACCTCGCCAAGTGGGAGGATGTGGCCGATCGGGTGTATAACCCGGACGGCGAGGTGCGGGTGGCCATCGTCGGCAAGTACACGCAACTCGAGGATGCCTACAAGTCGATCGCGGAAGCACTGACGCATGGTGGGATGCACAACCGGGTGCGGGTGCGGGCCGAGTGGATCGACGCGGAGATTTTCGACCGTGAGGACGACGTGGCGCCGCTGCTGGAAGGTTACCATGCGATCCTTGTGCCCGGTGGCTTCGGCGAGCGGGGCACGGAAGGCAAGATCAAGGCCGCGCAGTTCGCACGGGAGCGGAGGATTCCCTATCTCGGCATTTGTCTCGGCATGCAGATGGCGGTGATCGAAGCCTCGCGCAACCTATTGGGAATGGAGACCGCGGGTTCTGAGGAATTTGACCAGGAAGCCGGCGTGAAGCGGTTCGAGCCGGTGGTCTACCACCTGAAGGAATGGGTCGAAGGCAACCGTACCATCCAGCGCGACAAGGATGACGACAAGGGCGGGACGATGCGGTTGGGTGCCTATGACGCAGTGCTTAAGGACGGCAGTCGCGTGGCCAAAATCTATGGCGGAACGGGCATTTCCGAGCGACATCGCCATCGGTACGAGGTGGACATCAAGTACCGCGACAAGCTCGAGGCTGCGGGGCTGCGGTTTTCCGGCATGTCACCGGACGGCCGGTTGCCGGAGATCGTGGAGGTCGATGGCCATCCCTGGTTCATCGGCGTTCAGTTCCACCCGGAACTGAAATCGAAACCCTTCGCGCCGCATCCGCTGTTTGCCGATTTTGTGAAGGCTGCAGTCGATCAATCGCGCTTGGTCTGAGCGCCAGGTGAATTATATAGAAACTCATGTTTGCTGAACTCTTCAACCGGCTGATGGGCCCCGAACCTGCGGAAGACCGGCAGGAAGACTATCGCCACGCATTGGCGGCGCTGCTGGTGCGTTGCGCCCGCGCCGACGAGCATCTGGCGCCGGTGGAACTGGACCAGATCGACAGGATACTCGGACAACGCTATCAGAGCGGCCCGGAGGAGGCGAAGACGCTGCGCGGCGCCGGAATGGCGCTGGAGGAAGAGGCCGGCGATACGGTGCATCTGACGCGCGTGATCAAGGAAGCCGTTCCCTACGAGGAGCGTATCGGCATCGTCGAAGCGCTGTGGAGTGTGGTGCTGGCTGATGATGACCGTGATCAGGAGGAAAACGCCTTCCTCCGCCTGACCGTCAAGCTGCTGGGGGTCAACGACCGCGACAGCGGCCTGGCCCGGCAGCGTGTGCAGGGTCTCTGACCTTTACCTTCAATCCACCGGCAATCCGCTGGGTACGGTCTCGGGCCGGCCCAGACGGCCCTTGGTACCCTCTCCGCCCGTGAGGCTGTGCAGGAAGGCGATGATATCGTCGACCTGTGCATCGCTCAGACGGACCGGGGCGATGTCGATGCGGGCGGCGAGGCGGGCCATCTCCCGCTCATCCTGCTGGCCGATGTAGTCGACGGCCGTGAGCCAAGGGATTTCGGGCATGATTGCCTGCGCCGGCGTCCAGTTGGCGAGTGCGGTGGCCGGATCGAGATGGTGGCGGACGATACCTTCCAGCGTGCGGTAGGCGCCGTTGTGGCCATAGGGACCGGTGAGCGCGACATTGCGCAACATCGGCGTGCGGAAGCGGTATGCGTCTTCTATGCGATTGGTCTCGTTGAGACGGCCGCGGTCGCGAACGTTGGCATCGAAGGTACGTGTGCGGCCCGGACCCATCGGCGGCAGGGCGAGGGC
Organism: Algicella marina; assembly: GCF_009931615.1. NCBI lineage: Bacteria > Pseudomonadati > Pseudomonadota > Alphaproteobacteria > Rhodobacterales > Paracoccaceae > Algicella > Algicella marina. The sequence goes on from NZ_CP046620.1 coordinate 1,527,932, forward strand.
GTGAAACTCCTGATCGGAAAGCAAACGGCCGCTGTGGCAGGTACTGCAACCGGCCTCGCCGAAGAAGAGATCGAGGCCGCGTTTCTGCTGGGCGGTGAGGCTGTCCTCGCCGCGCAGGAACCTGTCATACGCGCTGTCGAAGCTGCGCCATTCCGAATTGATGAAATCACCCAAGGCACTGGCAACGTGGCGAATTTCGATATCAGCTTCCTCCTCCAGTTCTGGATAGGCGGCCATGAGCATCTGCGCGTATTGCGGAATCGAGCGAACGCGCCGTGCCAACAGATCCCACGCTTCCGTCGGGCGGCGAGCAGCGGCGCGGGCGATTTCGTTGTCCTCGAGGTCACCGGCCATTTCCGTCCGCGAAGTCATCGGGAAGAGTGCCTGCGCGGCCATGATGTCGGGGATGTCGTCGGGCAGTGCCTTGTCGGCGGGACTGTCGAAATCATTGCCGAAGACATTGTTCTTCGAGAGACGGCCATCATGGAAGAACACGCGGATTTCGCTGGCGCCGAGGTTGAACAGCGGAGGCGCGTTGCGGGGGATGCGTTCATGGATCTTTGCCCTGCCCTCGCCGCTGACCCGATCCTCACCAATACCGACGCCGCCCTCGCCAATACCGAGCGACAGACCGTCACCGGTGGCCAGATCGTGGTGGTGACAGGTGCCGCAGGAGATGTTGCGGTTGCCCGACAGGATATTGTCGTAGAACAGCAACTGGCCTGCTTCGGCCGCCAGTTCGTTGAACGGCAGGAAGTGGGATTCGTTGAGATCCGGAGCCTGCGCGGCGCTTGAGATCGGCAAGACCGTGAGGCAGAGTGCCGCCAGACCGAGGAGAGAACGATGTTGAAGCTGGTTGCCATCGCCTGCCTTTTCGCCACCCCGGCGCTGGCCGACCTGGCCCGTGGCCGCGACCTGATGGAAGCGGGGCGGTTCGAGGAGGCGCGCGAGGAATTCCTTGAGCCGGCCCGCGCCGGCAACGCCGATGCGGAGCAGTTGCTGGGTGTGCTCTATGCGCTGGGGCTGGGCGTCGAACAGGATCATGCAAGGGCCTTCGAGTGGTATCTGCGGGCCTCGATGAAGGGACATCCGGGTGCGCAGGCCGGGGTTGGCTGGTATTACGAGACCGGGCGCGGCCTGCCGGCACCGGACCGGGTGCGGGCCTACATGTGGTACGTGCTGGGGGCGATCGGCGGTGACGCGGATGCTTCGCTGAACCAGGAGGAGATTCAGCGGAAGATGACGCCGGAAGAGATTGAAAAGGCTCATGTTCTGATCGACGACTACAAGGGGTGGCTTTACCCGTTCGAGTGAGGTGCGGCCTGTCGACCGCACCAGTTGTGGTTCAGTTCAGGTCGGCCGCGCGAGCCGCAGACACTTCGTTCTCCGCCGCTTCGATAGCGGACAGCAGCACATCGAGGATTTCGGCCCCGCCCTCGACGGATTCGCGGAAGCGTACATGGACCGGCTGCGCCGATGCTGCGAAACGCCGCCGTTCCGCAGGTGTGGGGGCGTAGAGATCGCCACCGCGATCCACGAAATCCTCGAACGCCTGGATGGATTTGCGCTTCGATGCGGCGAATGTCGCCTGTTGCAGGGCGCGAAAACCGTCAATGACAACCTCTTGCAAATCCTTGGGAAGGCTGACGAAACTGTCATTGTTCATCCACCAGAGCGCCGAGAGATAGGCATGACCGTCGAGGGTGACGTACTGGAGTCCGGCGGCGGGAAGGCCGGTGGACATCAGGTCGGTGATGGTGCCGGTGGTCGCCTCCAGACTGCCGGTCTGGAGGCTGTGGAAGAGTTCTGGGCGGGCAATGGCTGCCGGCTCCGCCCCGAAGGCTGCGGCGAGTTGGCCGCTGAATTCGGTGGTGGTGCGGAGTTTCAGGCCGGACAGATCCTCGGGCCCGGTGACGCGGCGGCGGGTGTTGGCGAAATGGCGCCAGCCGCCGCTGTTGCCGATCGTCATCAGGCGGAGGCTGTCACCGGATGCCGTCTGTACCCGTTCGCGCAGCAGGCGGGGGAAATTACCCTGCATGACCGTCTCCGCCACCCTATCGCTCTGAAAGAGGTATGGCAGGTCAAGCGCTTGCAACAACGGGATTTTTGCCGCCGCCTTCCCGGCGGTGGTGACGGTGATGTCGATGTCGCCCGTGGCCACCGCCTCCAGGCAGTCGGCAGCCTGTGTGCAGAGCCCGGAACCGATGTGGAGATCAACCTCGATGGTGCCGTTGGAGGCAGCCTCGACATGCTGTTTGAAGATGAACAGGCCGTCGGCATCCTCATCGTTTTCGCTGACACTGGCGGCGGCACGCAGGGTGAAATCGGCGGCCGTGCCGGGCGCAGGAACGGCCAGCAGTGCCGTCAGGACCAACGGCAGAAAGACGGCGCGGTAGGCGGGTTCTGGGGGCTGGCGGCGCATGTGGATTCGGTATGGTTCCGGTATGGTTTTGGTATTGCGACGTATTCACTCGGGATTATGCGCCTTTCCGGCGGACGAATGAAGCCCCATGGTGGATGAATTCGCGGGATCTGCCGGAAGCGAAGCTTGCCGGGGGCATGGTGCCGTGAAACGCTGGGTGCTGATCACAGGAGGAGCGAATGGCAGGTCACGGGTACGAGAGCGGACGGCTGGACCTGCCGTTCGTCGGCATCGCCACTTTCGGCAAGCGGGCGGTCTGCACTGACTGGTCGGCACTGGCGGCGGATGTCGCGGTGCTGGGCGCCCCTTTCGATGCCGGCACACAGTATCGCAGCGGCGCCCGGTTCGGGCCGCGGGCGGTTCGGGAGGCCTCGACCCTGTTTTCCTTCGGTCATGCCGGTGCCTATGACCATGAGGATGATGCGGTCTATCTGGGTGGCGACGTGCGCATCGTCGACATGGGCGACGCCGATATCGTGCACACGGATACGGAAGCGAGCCACGCCAATATCGAGACGGGCGTGCGAGCGGCGTTGGCGGCGGGGGCGCTGCCGGTGGTGATCGGCGGCGATCACTCGGTCAACATTCCCTGTATCCGCGCGTTCGAGGGACAGGAACCGTTTCACCTCGTGCAGATCGATGCGCATCTCGATTTCGTGGACGAGCGCCACGGGGTGCGGCATGGGCATGGCAACCCGATGCGGAGGGCGGCGGAGCGGCCGTGGGTGACGGGGCTGACGCAACTGGGCATTCGCAACGTGAGTTCGACGGCGAAGGAGGGTTACGAGGACGCGCGGGCGCGAGGCTCCGACATCCTGAGCGTTCGGCAGGTGCGGAAGCTGGGAGTGGAGGGGGTGCTGGCGCGGATTCCGGCGGGGCGGGTCTACGTGACCATCGACATCGACGCCTTCTGCCCCTCGATCGCGCCGGGCACCGGCACGCCGAGCCATGGGGGTTTTCTGTATTACGAGGTGCTTGAGATACTTCAGGGGATCGCCGGGCGTTGTGACGTCGTGGGTGTGGATCTCGTCGAGGTGGCACCGGATTACGACCCTTCGGGCGCGACGCAGATACTGGCGGCGCAGGTGTTGCTGAATTTTCTGGGGTTCGTCTTTCACGCACGCTCCAGGTAGGCGGAGGCGCTGCGCGCCAGGTCATCGACCTCCGGTTTCGCCTGCGGCGAACACCGGAGCCGTGGCACGTGTTCCGAGGTTTTGCCCGGACCGGAGGACGCTGCGACAGTTCTATCATTTTGCGCTTTTGCTGGGGAGAACCGGCAGGGCCGGTTGTGCCCGAGCGTTGGCGAGTCGCCCGGACGCGTCAAGGCCATGCCGCCTGCGGCGGTGCTGCGCAGCCTTGACCCGGCCAGCCGACTCGCGGCTTCAGCGGATGGTGGTGCCGGCGGCCCAGTTTTCCGACCTGAGGTGGCGGAGGATGGCGACGAGGTTGCGGTCTCTCTGGGCTTCAAGCTCAGCGATGGAGAAGTGACCGGATTGGGCGTCCGACTGTGTGGCGATGGTGGCGATGAGGTCGTCGTTCAGTTCCGGCACCTCGGTGAGTTTGGTCCACGGCTCCTGAAGGCAAGGGCCGAACTGGGCGAGGAAATGGGCCATGCCGGCCTCGCCGCCGGCGATGCGGTAGGTCTCGAACAGGCCCATCTGCGCCCAGCGCAGGCCGAAGCCGTGGGTGATGACGCGGTCGATCTCCTCCGTCGTGGCGATGCCGTCCCTGACCAGCCACAGCGCCTCTCGCCAGAGCGCCTCCAGCAGGCGGTCGCCGATATGGGCGGGAATTTCCCGACGCAGGGTCAGCGGCGACATGCCGATGCCGGTGAGGACTTCGGCCATGCGGTCGCGGGCCGGTTGCGGTATGGTTTCGGGAAACACGAGTTCGACCACCGGTAACAGGTAGACCGGATTGTAGGGATGGGCGACGAAGGCCCCTGCCCCGAGTTCCGACGGCATGAACCCGGAGGTCGAAGAGGCGACGGGGAGGTCGGTGTGTTCGGCGATCTCGGCGTAGATGCCGTGCTTGAGGGAGAGGCGTTCGGGGAGGCTTTCCTGTATCCACGCGGCATCGGTGACGGCTTCGGCGAGGCTTGTATGGGTGAGAGTGCCCCGTTCCGGCAGTGGGGCATCGTAGAGGGCGACGTACGCGGTGGCGGCGCGGGCGATGGTTGCTTTCACCGCCGCCAGCGCGTTCGGGGCGGGATCGGCGAGGGCGACATCCCAGCCGTTCAGCAGGAAGCGGGCGGCCCAGCCGCCGCCGATGACGCCGCCGCCGATGATCGCGGCCTTGCGGGCGCTCATACCGGGAACCTTTTGATGAGCTTCAGTTTCTCGCGGACTTCCACGGGTGTGAGGATGCGGGCGCCCATCGCCTCGGCCAGCCTGCGGGCGCGGGTAACGAGGGCTTCGTTGGTGGCCAGCTCGCCCTTTGCGAGCCAGAGATTGTCTTCCAGCCCGACGCGGATGTTGCCGCCGGCAAGGATGGCGGCGGCAGCGAAAGGCATCTGCGCGCGGCCGATGGAGAAGGCGGAATAGTGCCAGCCGGCGGGGATGTTGGCGACGAGGGCGGTGAATGTGGCGAGATCGTTGGGTGCGCCCCAAGGGATGCCCATGCAGAGTTGCAGCAGCACCGGGTCGTCGATCAGGCCTTCGAACACGAGTTGGCGGGCGAGCCAGAGATGGCCGGTGTCGAAGATCTCGATTTCCGGGCGGACGCCCAGCGCCTGGATGCGGGCCGCCATGGCGCGGAGCATGCCGGGTGTATTGGTCATGACGTAATCGGCCTCGGCGAAGTTCATGGTGCCGCAGTCGAGGGTGCAGATTTCGGGGCGGCAGTCGGCGATATGGGCGAGCCGCTCCTCCGCGCCGGCCATGTCGGTGCCGGGGGCGAGCGGCAGCGGCCGGTCAGGCGGGCCGAAGACCATGTCGCCGCCCATGCCGGCGGTGAGATTGAGGATCACATCGGTGTCGCTGGCGCGGATGAGTTCCGTGACCTCCCGGTAGAGGGCAAGGTCACGGGACGGCGCGCCGGTGTTTGGATCGCGGACATGGATGTGGACGATGGCGGCCCCGGCGCGGGCGGCGGCGACCGCGGATGCGGCGATCTGCGCCGGGCTGCGGGGCACGTGGGGCGAGCGGTCCTGCGTGGCGCCGGAACCGGTGAGGGCGGCGGTAATGAATACCTCCGTCGATGGGGTCAGGGGCACGGTGGTCTCCTCTCTGGCCGTCGGCTGCGGCCAGAGTGGCAGGGAATAGCGCGGGCCGCCAGACGGATGCGACGGTGTGGCGGCAGTGCGCGGCTTCAGCCGGCCTGTTTCCAGGCCTCGCCGCTGGTGAAGGCGACCAGCGCCTCGGCCGGCATCGGTCGGGCGAAATGGTAGCCCTGAAGGATATCACAGCGGCTGTCGGCGAGGAGGCGGACATGTTCCGCCGTTTCGACACCTTCGGCCACGACCCGGACGCCGAGGGAATGGCCGATCTCGATCATCGAGCGGACGAGGGTGAGGTTTTCCGGCGAGGCGGTGATCGGCTGAACGAACTGACGGTCAATCTTGAAACCGTCGGGCCGAAGGCGGATGAGGCCGACTATGGAAGCGTGACCGGTGCCGAAATCATCCAGTTCGACGCCGACACCCATTTCGCGCAACTGGTCGATTGTCCATTGCACGGCGGTGTCGGCGTCATCGAGGAAGATCGATTCCAGGAGTTCCATGGTCAGCGCCCCGGGCGGCAGGCCGGCGTCGCGGATATCGGTGACGAGGTCGTGGTCGCGCAGACGGTGGCTGGAGATATTGACGGAGACGCGGGGCGGCGTCAGGCCCGCCGCCTGCCATTGCTGGCGATCGGCGAAGACACGTTGCAGGACGGTGCGGTCAATGCGGCGGAGGACGCCGATATCGCCGGCGACGCCGAGGAACTGATCGGGGTAGACGAGGCCACGGTCTGGGTGCTGCCAGCGGACGAGGGCCTCGACGCTGACGAGTTCCAGAGTGCGGGCGTCGAATTGCGGCTGATAATGAGCAATGAATTCGCCGCGATCGAGACCCTTCAGGATCTCGCCGGCAAGCTGCGTACGCTCCACCATGCGGGCGTGCATTTCGGAGCTGAAATGTGCGCAGCGATTGCGGCCGAGTTCCTTGGCGTTGTACAGCGCCATATCGGCATTGACGAGCAGCGAACGGGTGTCTTCGGGGGTGCTGCCGGCGCGGGCGATGCCGATGGAAGCGCCGTAGCGCACCTCCTTGCCGTCGATCATCACCGGTTCATTCATCCGCGCGATCAGCCTTTCCGCGAAGGTGGTCAGTTGCTCTGGCGTCTGGCTGCCGACGGTGAGAACGACAAACTCGTCGCCGCCGACGCGGGCGGCAAAATCCTGTTTGCGGATCGAGCCGCGCAGGATTGCGGAAACATGGCGGAGGACGGCATCGCCGGCGGCGTGACCCATGGTGTCGTTGATCTGCTTGAAGCGGTCGAGGTCGATGTGCAGTGCCGAAATCTGCCGGCCCGCGCGGGACGGCTGGCCAAGTTCCCCTTCCAGAAAACGGTCGAGGTAGCGGCGATTGGGAAGTTCGGTCAGCGCGTCGTGAAGCGAGGCGTGTTCGATCCGGCTCTTGGCCTGTTCCAGATCGCGGTTGCGTTGCTCGGCCAGGTCGCGGGACTTTCGCAGATCCTCGGCGATGGCCTCCAGTTGCAACTGCTGCTGATGTTCGGTGGTGACGTCGAAGCGAAGGACGACGGTATCGCCGGTCTTGGCCTTGCGTTCCAGCAGACGGACGTGTTGGCCGTTGGCGAGGCGAACAAGCTTCGGGCCGGTTGGATTGCGGAACTCCTGCAGGCGATACTGGAAATACTCTTCCTCCCGTCCGATGGCATCGAGAAACAGGCCCTTCCGCAGGCCTTCGCGGAGCATCGACTGGAAAGTGACACCGACCTCGATCTTGTGGTCGAGCAGGCCGGTGAGCTGTTCAGAGGCTGCGTTCATGATTACCAGCCGGTCCTCGGTATCGTAGACCATGAAACTGTCTCCCATCGCCTCCACCGCGGCCTCCAGCCGGGCCTGCGCCTGCTCCGCCCGGCTTTGGGCGATCTTGAGGTCGGCCTCGGAGCGCTTGATGTCGGAGATGTCGATGCGCATGGCGACGGTTTCGCCGTTGTGCAGGGCTACATCCTTGAGCAGCACCCAGCGACCGGCCCCGGCCTCGACGACCCTTTCCCGACCGAGTTCCGACTGGCGGCGTTCGACGGCCGCGTCGATCCAGCCTTCCCTGTCCGGGCCATCGGCGTGCCAGACGCCATGATCGAGACCGTGGGCGAGGATTTCGGCGTAGCTGACGCCCGGCTTGATGAAGGGTGCGAGCGGCCCGTGGAGATCGCGATAGGCCGAGTTGCAGATGACAATGCGACCATCCCTGCCGTAGAAGGCAAAACCGTCGGTCATCGACTCGATGGCGCCGAGCAGGCGGGACTCGGCGGCCAGGGCTTCTTCCTGCTTCAGACGCAGGTCCTGCTCTGTCCGCTTCAGCCCGGTGACATCGTTGGCGACGCAGCAGAGCAGATGACTCTGCAATCGCGGATCGAACAGCCGAAAGGCATGGACGAGGTGTGTCTGGCGTTCCCCGGACGGCAGGGTGAGCGTGCATTCGCCGTTGAACGGTTCGCCGGTGGTGAGCACCCGTTCCTCGTCAAACTCAAAGAGGCGAAAGCCGGTTTCCTCCAGCAATTCCTGTTCGTTTCGTCCCGTGAACCAGTCCTCCGGCCTGCCGAAGCTGCGGGCAATCTCGGCGTTGACGAGGACAAAACGGCCACCGTCCTTGACGTAGCTCATCAGGCCCGACTCGTTGATCAGGCTGGAATAGCGCAGTTCGAGCGAGCGTTTCTCCGTCACGTCGCGGTGCAGCGAGACATAGCGTTTCAGAAAGCCGAGGTCATCGAGGATCGGCTGGTATTCGAATTCGCCGAGATAGACACTGCCGGATTTCGTGCGACAGAGAATTTCGCCGAACACCGCTTCGCGCCGGTCGAGCCCGGCCTTGAGACCGGCAAGCACCTCTTGATCCGCCGCCGGGGCGAAGAGGATCGAGGGGAGGTGCCTGCCCGCTATCTCGGAAAGTGCGAAGCCGGTGTGGGCCTCAAATGAGGAATTCACCCATGTGATCCGGCGGTTCTGATCCATGACGATGGCCATGTCTTTCGTTGTGGCCGCGATCAGCGAGAGGTCGTGAACGCGGTCATCTTCCTCATGCCGGCTGGTGATGTCGCGGAGCGTGGTAATCCAGAACTGGCAACGGCCGTCTTTATCGGCAACGGGATTGCAGGAGAGATGCGCCCAGAACCAAGAGCCGTCACGACGGCCGACGGCAACCTCGCTGTCAACCTGTTGCCAGCGGTCGAGCCTGTCGATGATGCGGGCGTGTTCGACCGGATCGGTTTCGGCACAGGCGAGAAGATTCAGGGTCTCACCCTCTATGTCGGCCGGTCCGTAGCCGGTGAGTTGTTCAAACGCGGGGTTGGCCCATGCGAGACGCAACATGGCACCGTCCGCCGGATCGGCGTGCGCGATCACGATGGCCTCGTGCGTGTAGGTGCCGATGTCGGCAATGAGTTCCTGCAGATCCATTTTCTTCCGGCGGTCTGGAGCCATTGGACTGGCATGGGAACGGTAAAGATCGTCTTATGGGGCCAGTGTTTCGGCAACAAATGTTCGGGGCAACGCCGGGCAATTGCCGCTTGGCAAAGGGGGGGTGGCCGCGTTAACTCCGCCAAAACCCGAGGGAGGACCAGCGGATGATCGTGTTTGGCGGCGAGAACCTGATTGATTTCATTCAGGAAGAGGGGGCGGAGGGATATCCGTTGTACCGGGCCATACCCGGAGGCTCACCGTACAATACCGCCAAGGCCACTGTCCGGCAGGAAGTTCCGGTAGGCTACATGACGCCCTTCTCCTCCGACAGTCTTGGCGTGCTGCTTGTCCGGGAGCTGGAAGCAGAGGGCGTGAAGCTGCTGGGAGCAACGTCAGAGAAGCCGACCTCGCTGGCCGTTGTCTCGCTGAACAACGGCCATGCCACCTATCAGTTCTACCGGGAAAATACGGCGGAACGGGATATTACGCAGGCGGCTTTGCAAGCGACGTTGCCAAAGGGGACGGAGGTGTTCCACGTCGGATCGCTGGCGCTGACCAACGGCGCAGATGCGGAGGCGTGGACCGCGTTTTTCGAGGAGGTTGCGCGCGCGGGAACGTTCACATCGCTCGATCCGAACGTGCGGGCGGCCTTCATCAACGACCGCGACGCCTATCTCGCGCGGCTGGAGCGCCTGTACAGCAGCGCCTCGCTGATCAAACTGAGTGACGAGGACCTTGGCTGGATCGCGCCCGGTGAGGACATGGAGGCGGCAACGCGGGCGATTTTCGCACGGTCCTCCGCTGCGCTGGTGGTGCTGACCAAGGGCGCCGAGGGAGCTTACGGGGTGACGAAGGACGAAACCTTCGACATTGCGCCGGTGGCCGTTCCGGACCTGAAGGATACGGTAGGCGCTGGCGATACGTTCATGGGGACACTGCTGGCGCAAAGCTCCCGGGCCGGGCTGACAGCGCCCGGGGCGCTGGCGGCGGCACCGGCCGGGGAAATCCGGCGGATCCTGGAGACGGCGGCGCGTGCCGCGGCAATCAATTGCGCAAGATCGGGCTGCAACCCGCCGCGTCTGGACGAGTTGGACGGCTGACACCACCCTGCCCCGGCCCCAATTCGTTCCATTCGTGACTCCGCGCACTGCCGGGCTGGTGATAGACTGCGACCATCCGGCAGAGAAAGCGTGGGGGCGCGAGGGATGTCACGGCAGAATTTCACACCCAAGCAACGGGACGAGATCTTCAAGTGGAATGCGGCGGACCTGATCCACTCCGTCTCGGGCATCATGATTGACGAGCGTTATATCCGACACAAGGAACAGGGGTTGGTGTATTTCTGCGAGAACTGCAAGTTCTGCCAGATCGACCGGATGTATTTCGACATCGACCACCTTGTGCCGGATGTGCAGTTACGCGGAACGGGCCATCGGTCCAACATCCCGCTGAACGCGATCGTGCTGTGCAAGAGCTATGAGACGGGCGCGCGCGGCTGCAACCAGACGAAGGGCGGCAAGCTGTGGCCACCGCCGAATGCGGGATTGGCGCGGACGCGGCCGGACCTCGATCTGAACTACATGGACATACATCTGCGTGACGCCAACACGCTGTGGCCCTGAAGGCGGGCCGGACCCGGCCGCGATTTCAGGATGGTACGGGCGGCCGGAATCGAACCGGCACTCTGTCACCAGAACTGGATTTTGAATCCAGCGCGTCTACCAATTCCGCCACGCCCGCAAGATTGGTGGAGCGCTGCTAGCATGATTCACCGGCGGCGAAAAGAGGGGCTGCGGTTCCATGATGCAATCTGTCATCCGGGGCGGCGCGAACGGGTTTGTTTGCCACCTCAGAGCGCATCCTCGGCGAAGGTGTCGCACATCCGCATGCTGGCGGACTGGTAGCCGCGGAGGAACCACGTCTGACGTTGCTCCGACGTGCCGTGGGTGAAGGTGTGCGGCATCGGCCGGCGGCCGGCGTTGCGCTGAAGCGTGTCGTCGCCGATCTGCCGGGCGGCGTTCATCGCCTCTTCGATGTCGCCCGGCTCCAGCGCACCGATGCGCTGCTGGGCGTGGCGGGCCCAGACACCGGAGAGACAATCGGCCTGCAACTCGATGCGGACGGAAATGCCGTTGGCCTGTGCCTCGCTAACGCGGGCGCGGACGCGATTTGCCTCTCCCAGCACGCCCATTTCATTCTGGACGTGATGAGCAACCTCATGGGCGACGACGTAGGCAGCCGCGAAGTCCCCACCGGCACCGAGGCGACGCTCCAGCGTTACGAAAAATGACGTGTCGAGATAGGCCTTGCGATCCGCCGGACAGTAGAACGGGCCGGTGGCACCATTGGCGCCGCCGCAGGGCGATTGCGTCTGGTCGCGGAAGAGGACGAGGACGGGTGGATCATATTCCTTGCCGAGTTCCTTTGGAAAGAGATCGGCCCAGACCTCCTCTGTATCGGCCAGAACGACAGAAACGAACTGCGCCGCCTGATCCTGCGCCGCATCCTCCTGGGCGGGTGTCGTTTCCTGCAAGGTTCCGCCGTTGAGAAACGGGGTGACATCAACGCCAAGAAAATAGGCGACGACAACGACGATCAGCAGCCCTGCCCCGCCCGCGCCCTTGGCGCCGGTGGACATGCGCGCGCCGCGTCGGTCCTCGATGTTTCGGCTGCCGCGCCGACCTCTCCATTTCATGCGGTGTCTCCCTTGTGCGCACTTCCCTGCGACGATGCATCAGCCGTGGCCGCCCGTAAAGAGCTTGACCGTATGGCAGGCGCATGATGCATGTGGCCAGTGGGCAAGAAGAGGCCGGGAGCGGGATGCGCGGACTGTACAATTGGACACTGATGCTGGCCGGGCACCGTCATGCGGTTCTGGCCCTGGCCTTGGTGAGCTTCATCGAAAGTTCCGTCTTTCCGATCCCGCCGCATATCATGCTGATCCCGATGGTGCTGGCACGTCCGGAGCGGGCGTGGTTTCTGGCCACCGTCTGTGCCGCCGCTTCCGTGCTCGGCGGGGCGCTTGGCTACTGGATCGGGGCGGAACTGTTCGACAGCGTCGGCCGGCCAGTGCTCGAATTCTATGGAAAGATGGACAAGTTCGACGCCTTCAGTGCGCGCTTCAATGCCGTGGGTGCCTGGGCGGTACTGTTCGCCGGTGTCACACCCTTCCCGTACAAGGTGATTACCATAACCTCCGGGGCGACGGGGCTGAATTTCACTGTCTTCATGATCGCGTCGATGATAGCGCGCAGTTTCATCTTTTTCGTCATCGCCGGTCTGTTGTGGAAGTTCGGCCCGCCGATACGGGGCTTCATCGAAAAACGGTTCGGGCTGGTGGTCACGATCTTTTTTATTGCCCTGGTGGGCGGTTTCGCGGCTATCAGGTTCCTATGACGTCCCGACACCTTGCCCTCCTCGCCACTGGCGGCTCTCTGGCCCTGTTGCTTGGCGCCCTCGCATTCCAGCATGTGGGCGGGCTGGCACCGTGCAAGATGTGCATCTGGCAGCGCTGGCCGCATGCCGCGGCGGTGCTGCTGGGTGCAGTGTTCCTGCTGGCGGGCTGGCGGCCAGCGTTGTTGATGGCCGCGCTGGCGGCATTGGTGACGGCGGGGATCGGCGCGTTTCATGCCGGCGTTGAACAGGGCTGGTGGGAAGGACCGACCACCTGCACCTCCGGCCCGGTGGGCAACCTGTCCGCCGAAGAATTGATGGACCAGATCCTGACGGCGCCTTTGGTGCGCTGCGACGAGATCGCGTGGTCCCTTGCCGGGATCTCGATGGCAGGGTGGAACGCGATCCTCTCCATGGTGCTGGTCATCGTGTGGCTCATGGCGGCACGGCGCGGCTGAGACGCGCATCCGGTTTTCTCTTAACTCATCCGCAAGGGCTTGCCGCTAACACGGCCATGAAGGCTGCCTGCCCGTTCCGACGGGCGTGCGGCTCGGACCGTAATGGATTGCAAGGAGGACGGAGAGACGATGTCTCGTTTGTCGATTTCCGGAAAACTGCGGCTCTTGCAGGTGGCGGTGCTGGTGTGCGTAGGGTTGATGACGGCTTCGATGCTGTGGGTCCGGGTGGCCAACACGCAGGCCGCAACTGCTGCCGCGCAGAGCGAGGCGCTGAGCGCGGCTGTGGAAGAGATGCAGCGCCTGCTGGGCAGCATCGAAACCAATACGGCACTGGGAATGGTGTGGACGGTCGACACGACCGGCAAGCGCAAGGCGGAAGCGCTGGCGCAACGGGAAACCGACAAGGCGGCACTGGCCGACCTGATCCGCGGAACCATCGCGGGCGCTGGCATCCTGCCGGATGAGACGCTCGCCGAGCTGGAAACCGCGATGATCACGGCCGCGACGGCGGCGGATGCCGCGCTGGACGCCTATGAGACAAACACGTTCATGGCCGGCATGCATCTGACAACCTATGCCACCCAGAAAGCGATGGCTCAGGAGATCCTCGACCCGGTGCGTGCACGGGTTCAGACCGATTCCCGGCAGGCACTGATGGCGCAGAAAGCGACGTACCAGAGGGGCTTCAACGTCCTCCTTTTGCTGGGCGGGGCGACAATCGCCATCTGCGGGGCGTTGCTGGAGGCGACGCGGCGCAACATAGGGGCCAGCCTCACCAGCGTGAACGGAGTTTTACGGCGGATCGCGCAGGACGATGTAGAGGCGGAGGTGCCGAGTGCCCTGCCCGGAACCGAGGTCGGCATGCTGGTAGAAGCCGCCAGCATCTTCCGTGACAAGGCCAAGCAACGTTTGCGGCTGGAGGCGGAGCGGCAGGCCGAGCAGAAGGCAACGCAGGCGCGGAGCCAGGCGGCGGAACACCTTCAGGCGGAACTGCGCCGGGTGATCGGGCGGGCCGTGGCCGGTGACTTCTCCGACCGGATCGCCGCGCAGCCGGACGATGACGCCGGTGGTGAAATCGGGCGCCAGATCAACGCGCTGTTCGACACGCTTGACGGATCGCTGGCGCAAGTGCGCGATGTGATGAAGCGACTGGCCCAGAAGGATCTTCGGCATCTGTTAAACGGCAGTTTCGACGGTGTGTTCGCCGATCTGCAGAGCGACGTGAACGCCACGGTCACGCAGTTGCAGGATCTGGTGAACGGTTTGCAGGATGCGTCGGCCGGGGTGCGCACCTCCTCCGACGAAATCGACCGGCAGGCACGCAGCCTTGCCGAGAAGGTCGTGGGCCAGGCGGCGGCGCTGGAGGAGACGGCGGCGACCACCGAGGAAATGGCTTCCAGCGTGCGGACCAATACCGAGATGCTGAAAGAGACGGCGACGATGGCGAGCGGCGTGACCGCCGATGCCGATCAGGGCCGCGAGACTGTGAAAACTGCAAAGGCGGCCATGAGCCGGATCGAGGAAAGTTCGGGCCGGATCAACGACATCCTGACGGTGATCGAATCAATCTCATTCCAGACCAATCTTCTGGCTCTCAACGCCGCCGTCGAAGCTGCCCGGGCGGGCGAGGCCGGCAAGGGCTTCGCCGTGGTGGCCTCGGAAGTGCGGACACTGGCGCAGCGCTCCGCCGACGCGGCCCACGACATCGCAGCGGTGATCAAGGAGAGCGGCGAGACCGTCGCCGATGGCGTGGCGCTGGTGGAGAAGACCGGTCAGGCGCTGGACAAGATCGCCGAGTCCGCGGTCGGGATGGCAGAAAGCATCCGGCAGGTCTCGGAAGCCGGTATCGAGCAGGCCAACGGGGTGTCGGAGATCAACCAGTCGATTGCCAGCCTGGATAGCGCAACGCAGCACAATTCCGTCATTGCCGACCAGACGGCAAGCGTGGCGCAGAAACTGGTGAGCGATGCCAACTGCCTGGACGAGATGTTGACCTCGTTCCTGATGGCCGAACGGGACACCCGGGTGAAGGCGGCGTGACATTGACACCGGAAGGGAGCGGGCTGACCGAAGCGGTGCCGGGTGGAAAATTCGGGACTGCGAGACGCTCTTCGGAGCGGTACAGAAAACGGGATTCTTCTCGTGTTTTCAAATAACTGACGTGGCGCACTGAAGTGTCAGGCCTCCAGTTCCGCGTCCCAGTACAGATAGTCCATCCAACTTTCGTGCAGGTGGTTGGGCGGGAATTTGCGGCCGATGTTCTGCAATTGCATCGGGTCCGGGCGCACGGGCGGTTTTCGCAGGTGCATGTTTGCCTGCCGCAAGGTCTTCGACCCTTTCCTGAGATTGCACGGGCCGCAGGCCGCGACCACGTTTTCCCAGGATGTCTTGCCGCCACGGGCGCGCGGCATCACGTGATCGAAGGTCATGTCGCCCTTGGAGCCGCAATACTGGCAGGTGAATTCATCCCTCAGAAACAGATTGAAGCGCGTGAAGGCAGTGGACTTCGCCGGACGCACATAATCGCGCAGGACGACAACGGAAGGTATTTGCATCTCCAGCGAGGGCGAACGGACGACATCGTCATAGACGGACACCACAGTCACTCTGTCGAGGAAGGCAGCCTTCACGGCCTCCTGCCACGGCCAGAGTGAAAGCGGCAGATAGGAAAGCGGCCGGTAATCGGCATTCAGTACCAGCGCCGGGTGATCCCGCGTTCCCGCAGGATTACGTATGAAACTGGGTTGCGTCGCGGTTTGCATTGGAGACTCGTTCCTTTGTCCTGCTCGGCCCTTTTTTTGGCGGCGGACGGGACGAGCCCGTCCCTGTTAACAAGTTCAACTATATCTCGGGTTTGCAGCCGCGCAACCCTCTAGATGCTGAGCTCGTATGGCTTATGCCGGGAGGTTATCCACAGCGTTCAACCGTTTTATGACACGGTGCATTCTAGCCCGTTGCAAAGCGAAGCCCATTGCAATCAGCCGATTACCCACGTTGCGCACGCCGGTGACCGGCATTTGCCCCTTATTTCAGCGCTGACAGCGCGTGAAATGTCAGGCGAGCCAGGCCAGGGTGGCCTGAAGTGCCAGCGACAGGCCGTCGGGAGCAATGCCGTGCCCGGTGCCGCGGGACACATGCGTCTCCACTTCGAGGCCGGCGACAATGAGGCCGGATTCGGCTTCGGCCATGCTCTCGAACGGCACGACCTCATCCATGTCGCCATGAATCAGGAGAACCGGCGGCTTGCTGCGGACCTCGGACGCCAGTGCCTTCGGTTGCAACAGGCGACCGGAGAAGCCGACGATCCCCGCGAAGGCCGCGGCGCGGCGCGGACCGACGTGCAGGCTCATCATCGTACCCTGCGAAAAACCGACAAGAACCGTGCGATCGGGGCCGATCCCCTCCTCCGCCGCCACCGCGTCGAGATAGGCGTCGAACTGCTGCGCGGCATCGGCCATGGCGATGCCTGCCTCGACCTCGGATGAGCCGTCCAGCCAGGGAATTGGGAACCACTGAAAACCCATGGGATTGTTGGTGCAGCGTGTCGGGGCATTGGGGGCAAGGAAGACGGTATCGGGCAGATGCGGCGCCAGCGGTTCGGCGAGACCGATGAGATCGCGGCCGTCAGCGCCATAGCCATGAACCAGGATCATCATAGAGCGTGCCGTACCCGATGCCGCAGCCTTGCGTTCCTGTGTCAGTGTCATACCCGTACCCCTTCGCGCGCCTTCTGCACGCCGTAGTATTTCCAGAACAGTGTCGCGGCGACGGAGCGCCACGGCGACCAGGCCAGGGATTGCGTCCGCAGCGCCTTTTCCGTCGGCCGTTCGTCCATGTCATAGATCATGCGGGCCGCTTCCTGCAAAGCGAGATCGCCCGCGGCAAAGATATCGGCGCGGCCCAGCGAGAATTTTGCATAAATTTCCGCCGTCCAGACACCGATGCCGGTGACAGAGGTGAGAGTGGCGATGATTTCCTCATCCGGTGCCTGCGCCAGCGCATCGAATGCGATGCCGCTTTCGGCGAGGGCACGAGCGTAGCGGCGCTTCTGGCGCGAGAGACCGCAAGCGGTGAGCGCCTCTTCCGACGCAGCGGCGACCGCTTGCATGTCCGTCAATCCGGCGGCTTCCAGCCGCGACCAGATGGCGGAGGCGGAGGCGACAGACACCTGCTGCGAGACAATTGCCGACAGAAGGGCCGGAAAACCACCCTCGCGGCGCCGGAGGTCCACCGGCCCCGCCACCGCGATGGCGCGGGCAAGAGCCGGATCGGCAGCGGCGAGCCAGGCGAGGCCTTCCTCGACATCGTCCTGGCAGGTGAGTATGCGGCCGACCATGGCATCGTTCCTTTGCCTGTACCCGGAAAAAGGAACCACGCGGGCGCGAGGCCTGCAAGCCAGTTCGCCATTGGCCTCCCAGAATTCCGGGTGTAGAAGCCGCGATATGGAAGAGACTGCGCCCACCGAAACCCGTGCCCGCCGCAACGTCGCCGTCCTCGTGGCGGCGCAGGCGTTTCTGGGCTCCCAAATGCCGATTTCCTTCGTTCTGGGCGGGCTTTCAGGCCAGTATCTCTCTCCCGAACCGTGCCTTGCGACGCTGCCGATTTCGCTGATCGTGTTCGGTTCGATGCTGACGGCGCCGGTCATGGGCAATTTCATGCAGGCCTACGGACGGCGGGCCGGTTTTCTGCTGGGCACCACCGGCGGCGCGCTGGGAGGGCTGCTGTCGGTGATCGGGCTGTTGCAGGGCTCGTTCGGGTTGTTTCTGCTAGGCTCGCTCTGCACCGGGATCTACATGTCGGCGCAGGGGTTCTATCGGTTCGCAGCCACGGATACCGCCAGCGATGCCTACAGGCCGAAGGCGATTTCCTACGTGATGGCAGGGGGGCTGATGTCGGCGATCATCGGGCCGCAACTGGTGAAACTCACGGGCGGGATCACCGACCCTATTCCCTTCGCCGGGGGATACATGGCGGTCATCGCCCTGAACGTCGCCGGCGCGTTCATCTTCGCCTTCCTCGACATTCCCAAGCCGGAAAAACCGAACCGGGATGCGCCGCGCGGACGGACGCGGCTGGAGCTGCTGCGCACCCCGCGCATTCTGGTGGCGATGATTTGCGCTATGGTTTCCTACGCGCTGATGAACCTTGTGATGACCTCGACACCGCTGGCCGTCGTGGGGTGTGGATACACGACCGACAATGCCGCCGACGTGGTGATGGCGCATGTGCTGGCGATGTTCGTGCCGTCATTTTTTACCGGCCATCTGATCGCCCGTTTCGGAGCGGAGCGGATCATCGCCACCGGCCTGACTATTCTGGCGGCCGCGGGACTGGTGGCGCTCAATGGCATCGATCTCGGCCATTTCTACGTGACGCTGGTGCTGCTGGGGCTGGGCTGGAACTTCGGGTTCATCGGCGGCACGGCCATGCTGGCCTCCGCCCACTCACCGGAGGAGCGGGGCCGGGTTCAGGGAATGAATGACTTTGCCGTGTTCGGAATGGTGACGCTGGCTTCGCTGTCTTCGGGCCTGTTGATGAACTGCTCCGGTGGCACGCCACAGGAAGGCTGGACGGCTGTCAATCTCGCCATGATCCCGTTCCTCGCGCTGGCCGGGGCCACACTCATCTGGTTCGCGCTGCAAGGCCGGCGCCTGCGAGTGTGAGGCGGCGGTGTTCTGGCGACGCTCCCTCGTGTCCGAAGAGATCGCGGACTGGGTGACGGACCGTTTCGGCTGGCTGGTGACGACGCTGGGGCCGGCAACATTCTTCGAACACACGAAACTGGTGCTGCCGACACGCAGTTTCTTTGCTACCGGCAGCGGCAGCGACGAGGCGACGGCCAGCGCGATCTTCGACGAGGTGCGCACGCATATGGGCGTCAACCATTGGCCGGTGCGGCTGGTGCCGCTGGGCACGGTTGGCGAGGATTTCGGAGCCGCGACTTATGAGACCAGCCAGATTGCGGGGACATTTTACACGCCGGAAGACGGACCGGCGGTGATCACATACCGGCCGGGGCTGATGCGGACACCAAAGGCGTTTATCGGCACCCTTGCACATGAGTTGGCGCATTACATTCTGGCACCGCATGTTCATCATGCCCCCGGTGGCGAGGAAGAGCACGAATTGCTGACGGACCTGACCGTGATCTATGCCGGGATGGGCGTGATCGACATTCAGGGGGCGCGCGACGTTGGCTGGCAGGGCTATCTGCGCAGCGATACCCGTGCCTACGCTCTGGCAACATTCCTGAGGCTGAAGGACGTAGATCCGGATGTGGCGATGCCATTTCTCGACACATATCTGCAGCGACGGCTGAAGCGGGCGCTGGCGCAGCGGGACGAGCGGGCGGATGAACTGGTGCTGCTGAAGGGGATGCGCAACCGCGGGTGAGCTATCTGGGCCTTCAGGCCCGCCAGCGAGATGCGGCGGACTTTCCTACCAGCGACCGGTGCTGCCGCGCCAGAGACGGGTGGCGCGCGACAGGATTTCCGGCGGCTCCAACCCACCAGACAGCGCCAGTTGCGGCCGGGCGCGGGCCGAGGACAACAGGTGCTGCGCCCGCCAGCCCGTGAGCAGGGCCGGCAGGGCCGCCTTCGGCACGCTCGGCCGCAGGGAACGCGCTTCGTCGATGCGCCGGAGGCCGGTTTTCGCTATCTGCGTGATCGTGGCGGCCGCGTCGCCGTTCGGCAAGGGTGCGCGGCCGGTCTCTTTCAGGACCGGCAGCGCCGCGAGATAGTTGGCGGCACCGCTCCCCTGCCCCATCAGCCGCGCCGCCTCCGGTTCCTCGTCCGTCAGGATCCGGGTCGCGAGCGTCATCAGGCCACCAGCGGTTTCGCTGAAATAGAGATCAAGCTCCGCGATGTCGGCGGGAGGCTCCAATTGGCTGTCGCGGCGGCGAGCGTCGATCAGGGCGAGCATCGTCGCGTGTGGCAGGGCGTGATCCCGCGCGACCTGCGCCAGCGGCGTGGCGACCTCGTGGCGTCGCACCGGGCCACCGCCCGCGATTTCGTCCAGCACGTCGCGCCACCATTGCAGCCGCATCTCGGCGATCATCGGCTCCGCCGTCACCCAAGGCGCGCGGGCGACTTCGAGGTTGAAGGCGTAGAGCACCATCAGCGCGCCGCGCCGGGGCATCGGCGCCAGCATGGCACAGGCGAAACGGTCCGGATCGTTGGCGGCGACAGCGGCGGCGCAGGCGTCGATGCTCATGCGGCCAGACGGGTGACGAAATAGGCGTAACCGTAGGTGTCGCCATGACGCTCGAACAGCTTGGCCTCTTCCTCGGCGCCGTCGATAACCCTGCGCATGACATCGTCGGCGCCGGGTCGCAGGGACTCCGCACGGGTGCCGAGCGGGCCGAGATAGGCCTGCCAGTCTTCCGGCGGCATGAGGAAGTCGGCGACCAGTTCGAAACCTGCTTCGGCGATACGGGTCTCGACACCCGGCATTGTCGTCATTGCCGGGTATTCCATCCAGAACAACCGCGCCTCCTCCGGCGGGCGATTGGCGAGCCAGACCGCCTCCGAGAAGATCACGTGGCCGCCGGGGCGCAGCAGCGGCGCCCATTGACGCAGGCCTTCGGTTACGCCGAGAAAGTAGAGCGCGCCCTCACAGATGATAAGGTCGAGCGAGGCCGGTGGCAGGCCGGGTGCGGCCATGTTCGCCTGTCGGGTTTCGAGGCGAGCGGCCAGCCCGGCGGCATGGGCGCGGGCCTCCAACGTATCGAGGTAGGGCTGATGGTGGTCAATGGCGACAACCTCCGCCTCCGGGAAGGCCTGGAGAGACAGGAGAGCGGCGGCGCCGGGGCCGCAGCCCATGTCGGCGATGGTGATCTGGCCCGACAGGCCGGTGGCTGTCATGGCCTTGAGGGTACTGCGATCAGAGCCGGGGGCTTCGCGCAGCAGGCCCTTGTGCAGGGTCATGAACGCATTGCTCTCGCTCATGCCGGCTGTGCCCCATCGCGAAGCAGCTTCCAGTTGAAGGCGTCGAGCAGCGCCTGGAAACTGGCGTCGACAATATTTGCCGAGACGCCAACCGTCGACCAGAGATTGCCGTCACGATCCTGGCTGTCGATCAGCACGCGCGTCACCGCTTCGGTGCCGCCGTTGGTGATGCGAACCTTGAAGTCGACGAGGTCGATGTCTTCGATGAAGCTCTGGTACGGGCCGAGATCCTTGGCAAGGGCGCGGGAGAGTGCGTTGACCGGGCCCTGATCGTTGCCTTCCGTATCCATGCTTTCGGAGACGGACATGAAGGTTTCGGTGCCGATCTTCACCTTCACCATCGCCTCTGACACGGTGATCATCTCGCCGCGAGCGTTCTGGCGGCGCTCTACCGTCACCTTGTAGCGTTCGACGTCGAAGAGCCGGGGAAGCTGGCCGAGCAGGCGGCGGGCGACAAGCTCGAAACTGGCGGAGGCGCTGTCATAGGCGTAGCCGCGATCTTCCAGCGTCTTGATCTCATCGAGAATCCGGCCAAGCCGTGGATCACCCTTCTCCACCTTCAACCCGGCATCGGCGAGGCGTTCGCGCAGGTTGGATTGGCCAGCCTGATTGGACATCGGCACGAACCGTTTGTTGCCGACGGCATCGGGGGCAATGTGCTCGTAGGTGGCCGGATCCTTGAGGATGGCGGAGGCGTGCAGCCCGGCCTTGTGGGTGAAGGCGGAGGCGCCGACATAGGGGGCGGCGGCATTGGGCACCCGGTTGAGGATGTCGTCAAGCATCCGCGAAGTCTGGGTGAGATGGCGAAGTGCCTCCTCGTCCACGCCGATTTCGAACTGGCTGGCGAAGGGCTCCTTCAGCATCAGCGTCGGGATCAGGCTGACGAGATTGGCGTTGCCGCAGCGCTCTCCAAGGCCGTTCAGCGTACCCTGGATCTGGCGCGCCCCTGCGGCAACGGCGACCAGCGAATTGGCGACGGCGTTGCCGGTGTCGTCATGCGTGTGGATGGCGAGATGGTCGCCGGGGATGCCGGCCTCGATCGCCGCCTTCACACCGGCCCGGACATCATGTGGCAGGGCGCCGCCATTGGTATCACAGAGCACGACCCAGCGGGCACCGGCATCATACGCTGCCTTCGCGGCCTGAAGGGCATAGGCGCGGTTGGCCCGCAAACCGTCGAAGAAATGCTCGCAATCAAACAGTGCCTCGCGCCCCTGTGCCCGGACATGGGCGATGGAGGCGGTGATGTTCTCGAGATTCTCCTCCAGCGTGATGCCGAGCGCCTTGGTCACGTGGTAGTCATGTGTCTTGCCGACAAGGCAGACGGCGGGTGTGCCGGCGTTGACGACTTCGGCCAGCACCTCATCGTTTGCAGCGGAGCGCCCGGCGCGTTTGGTCATCCCGAAGGCGGTGAAAGTTGCACGTGTCTTCGGGGCGGCGCGGAAGAAATCGCTGTCGGTCGGGTTGGCACCGGGCCAGCCGCCCTCGATGTAGTCAACGCCCAGAGCGTCGAGCGCAGCGGCAATGCGCTGCTTGTCGGCGAGGCTGAAATCAACGCCCTGGGTCTGCTGGCCATCGCGCAGGGTTGTGTCGAACAGGTAAAGGCGTTCGCGGGTCATCCTGGCCTCCCGGTGGTCGGCGCGGGGCGGCGTCGGGATTGGATATTTGGGGAAAGATGATGGGAGGCGGTCATTGGAGAGCATCCAATTTTGACTGGTCGAAGTCGGGACCTTCGATAAGCTCTATATTGCTTTTGCTCATTCGGACTTCGACACCTGCAGCTATGAGACCGGCCTTCAACGCATCAACTTTTGAAAAGTCTTTGGTTTCCATAGCTAGACGGCGCTCATAAGCCAAACTCAGTTCAAAACGCTCGAGAGTCGCATCGGGCTTCTTTTCACGTTTTTTGCGTGCAAGCTCTGGCAGATCAAAACCGAGGAGTTGGGCCGTCGCGATGAACTTTCGGTCCGCTGCATTTTGAGCGGCTTCGTCAAGTTGTGAGTAATCAGTGCTGTTGTCGATGTAGCGAGCTTGAGCTCTCAACCTCGTCAGCGCCAAGGATGTGTTGAGGTCGTCCGAAAGGGCGGTGACCACATCGGCTTCGACGGCATCAAACGGACCTTCAAGTGCATCAAGTCGCATCGAAAGAGTGCGAACCCAATTCTCAATTTCCGATGCGGCTTCGCGCGCCTTCGCTTCCGTCCAGTCCATCGGCTTCGAATAATGCGTCATCAGGAAGACGAAGCGGATCACTTCGCCAGGGACGCCCTTTTCCAGCAGATCGCGGACGGTGAAGAAGTTGCCGAGGGATTTCGACATTTTCCTGCCCTCGACCTGCAGCATCTCGTTGTGCATCCAGATTTTGGCAAAGCTGTCCTCGCCGCAGAGGCACTTGCTCTGCGCAATCTCGTTCTCGTGGTGCGGGAACTGGAGGTCGATGCCGCCGCCATGGATGTCGAATGTCTCGCCGAGCAGCGCTTTCGACATGGCGGAGCATTCGATGTGCCAGCCGGGGCGGCCGCGGCCCCAGGGGCTGGGCCAGCCCGGGGTCTCACTGTCCGATGGTTTCCAGAGGACGAAATCCATCGGATTTTTCTTGTACGGGGCCACCTCGACGCGGGCACCGGCGATCATGTCGTCCGTCGATCGTCCCGAAAGCTGGCCGTAATGCGGGTAGGCGTCGACATTGAAGAGGACATGGCCTTCGGCTGCGTAGGCTGCGCCCTTTGCAATCAGCGCCTCAATCATCGCCACCATGTCGCCGATATGGGCGGTGGCGCGCGGCTCATGCGTCGGGCGCAGGGCGCCGAGGGCATCCATGTCGGCGTGATACCAGCCGATGGTTTCTTCGGTGCGCTCCTTCACCAGATCTTCGAGGGATCGCGGATCGCCAGCGGCCTTTCGTGCCTGCGCCGTGGCGTTGATCTTGTCGTCCACATCTGTAAAATTTCGAACGTAAGTGACGGATTTTTCGCCATAAACATGGTTTAGAAGGCGGAAGAGAACGTCGAACATGATCACGGGTCGGGCGTTGCCGAGGTGGGCGCGATCATAGACCGTCGGGCCGCAGAGATACATCGATACCCGGCCCGGCACGATCGGCCGGAGCTGTTCCTTGCGGCGCGAGGCGGTGTTGTGGAGCTGGATCTCGGTCATGGCGTGTTCCATCGGGTGCAGGGGTCCCGCGGGTGGCCTATCATTTCGATCTGGGATTGGAAACAGGAAGCGGCCCGCGGACGATATGTCAGCAGATAATGCAAATCTCGCAGATGCGGGCGGTTCGTTTCATGCAGACTTTATGATGGCTGGCATCACAAAAAGCAAGTTGTCTCTGCCCCCTCGGGCGGGCAAGCTTCGGCGCATGAGCCCGGAGGAGATCGAAGCGCACTGCATGGCCCTGCCCGGCACCACCCGCGTGGTGCAGTGGGGCGGTTCGCATGTCTACAAGGTCGGCGGCAAGGTCTTCGCGATCTATGCCGGGCGGCGCGACGGGGTGACGGTGAAATGTGCCGACGCGGAGACGGCGGAGTTCCTGATCGAGATCGGTGCCGCGGTTCGGGCACCGCACCTGCCGCGCGGCGGCTGGATCTCCGTTACGGCGGATGCGGAGGCGCTGGATGAGCGGCTGCAGGTTTCCTACGAGACCGTGCGCGCGGGCTTGCCGAAGGCGGCAAGAGAGGCGCTGGAATGAGAGCGTCCCGGCGGATCGCGACCCTGAACGCCGGGGGGTCGGATGGCTGGGGCATATTCCTGCGGGCGCGGGAGATGGAACGGCAAGGGCGAGCGGTGCTGGACCTGACAATCGGGGATCATGACAGGGTGACGCCGCGTGTGCTGCTGGACGAAATGCACCGCAGCGCCGTGGACGGACATACCGGATACGCGAGCGTGCCGGGGACGCCGGCCTTGCGGTCGGCGATTGCCGCGCGGGTCGCGGCGCGCACAGGTGTGGCCACCGGCAGCGATAACGTGCTGGTGACGGCTGGCGGTCAGGCGGCGCTGTTCGCATCGTTCATGGGGGTGCTGGACCCAGGTGATACGGCACTGTTCATCGATCCGTATTATGCGACCTATCCCGGTACCATCCGGGCGGCCTCCGGTGTGCCGCATGCTGTGGCCGCCCGTCCCTCCGCCGGGTTCCAGCCGCAGGTGCGCGACCTGGAGACTGCGCCGGACGCGCGGGCGCTGCTGATCAACACACCCAACAATCCAACCGGTGTCGTTTACGCGGAAGCGACGATGCGCGGACTGGCGGAATTTGCCGAAGGGCGGGACATGTGGCTGATCGCCGACGAGGTCTATGACGGGCAGGTCTGGACGGGGGCGCATCTGTCGATGCGGTCAGTGGCCCCGGAGCGGACGTTGCTGATCGGCTCCCTCTCCAAGAGCCACGTGATGACGGGCAGTCGCCTTGGCTGGGTCGCCGGACCGGCGGAGATGATCGGCTATCTCGCCGATCTCGCGGTGAACACAACCTACGGTGTGCCGGGCTTCATTCAGGACGCGGCCCAGCTGGCTGTGACCGGCGGCGCGGAGATTGAGGCCGAGCTCGTGCAGACATATCGCCGACGCCGCGAGGCCTGCCTGCGCACGCTGGCCGGGCATGGCAGCATCGGCGTGGTGCCGTCCGCCGGGGCGATGTACCTGATGCTGGATGTCCGTGCCACGGGCCTCTCCGGCGAGGCGTTCGCGCTGCGTCTGCTGGACGAACGCGGGATTGCGGTGATGCCGGGAGAAAGTTTCGGGCAGGCGGCTGCCGGGCATCTGCGGGTGGCGCTGACGAGGCCCGAGGCCGCGTTGAACGCCGCAATGGCACAAATTGCCGAATTTGCAGAGGAGTTGAGAGATGCCGCATGATCCGGGGCCCGCATTCCGGGCACTTCACAGGCCGGGCGATCCCTTCATCCTCGCCAATGCATGGGACATTGGCTCGGCGCGAATGCTGGCTGCATTGGGGGCGGAAGCGCTGGCGACATCCTCTGCGGCGCATGCGTTCACGGTCGGGCGGCCGGACATGGGCATCGTGACCCGCGACGAAGCGCTGGCCCATGCGCAGGAAATGGTGGTGGCAACGCCTCTGCCCGTCTCCGGCGATTTCGAGAACGGGTTTGGCGATGCACCCGACACGGTGGCGGAAACCGTGCGGCTGGCGAGTGAGGCAGGGCTTGCGGGGTGTTCGATCGAGGACACGGCGCTGCCCGGCATCGACGTCTATGACACCGATTTCGCCATCGAGCGCATCCGGGCGGCGGCTGCGGCGGCGCGGGCGCTGCCGCGCGATTTCGTGCTGGTGGCGCGGGCCGATGGCGTGATGAACGGGCAATACGATGTCGAAGAAGCGCTGCGCCGGGTAACCGGGTATGCCAAAGCCGGGGCAGATTGCATTTATGTGCCGATCCCGCCCGGCATGGCCGACATCGCCCGGATTTGCAAAGCAGTCCCCTGTCCGGTCAATGCGCTGGCGGCGGGGTCGTTTACGAAGGTATCGCGGGCAAAGTTCGCAGCCGCAGGTGTGGCACGGATATCGCTGGGTTCCGCGTTGGCTCGGGCAACGCATGCGCTGATCCGTGACCTGGGCCGGGAGATGTTCGAGAACGGGGATTTCAGCGGGCTGGGTGGCGCCTCCGGCAGCGAGATCGATGCGCTGTTGCTGAAAGGGGCGCAGCCGGAATAGCTGCGCCCCCTTTTTGTTTGCGGTTGGCCCCTTCCGGGACCGGAACCGCGCGATCAGAACTTGTACGCGACCTTGGCACCGACCGTGTGGGCCGTTGCGTCGATACCGGAATCATCGATGTCGTTGAAGTCGTGGTAGAGATACTCGACACCGGCCACGATGTTGTCGGAGACGAGGTAATCCACACCGGCACCCACGACGTAACCGTAGTCGGACAGGTCACCGCCCGCGGCATTGACATTGGCATAGGCGCCACCGGCTGTACCGTAGAGAAGCGCGCGACCAACTTCGACACCACCTTTGAGTTTCAGGCGTGCAAGCTGGTCGATTTCGCCGCCGCCATCGATCGAGAGATCGGCGATGTTCAGATCGAGTTCAGACCCGACAACGAAACGACCGAAGTCGTAGTTGTATCCGGCGAGGACACCACCGAAGGCGCCATCGAAGTCCGCGTCGGCGCCGTCATCGGCCGTACCGAAGCCGTAGCCGGCCTGCGCACCAGCATAGAAGCCTGTCCAGTCCACGCCGACCGGGGCGACAGCCACGGGTGCAGGAGCAACAACGGGGTCTGCCGGTGCTTCGTAGACCGGGTTACCGGCCAGCAGCGGCGTTGCCAGCATAGTTGTCGTCAGGGTCGTTACGATCAGTTTATTCATGACTATAGTCCTTTCCTGCCTGTGCCTCATAAGCACAATTGTGGCGCAGCCCGCCCCCTTCTGTTCGGGGTCTTAGCGTGCCTGCCATGTGGGTAAGACGTGTCAGCGGCGGTTCCGTTCCCTCACGAGACGGTGATCAGGGCCGGTTTTGGCAAATTGTGATTGCACTGAAATTTTGCTTCGAATGCGTGATCATTCACGTCTTGATCTCCGCCGTTCGCGTCGTTATGTGGGGGGACGCTTGGGGAATAGGTTAACGGTAGACCCGCAGACTCTGACTCTGTTAGTCCTGGTTCGAATCCAGGTTCCCCAGCCAAACCTCTCCCAAGTGTATTTTTGACGGCAGCTCAGTGCAGTTGCTGCCCGGTCACGGCAGCGAGCCCGTGTCTTTAGCCGCTGGCACTTCCGGCTGTGTCGGCAGGCAGATCACAGAATTGTGGTCGAACCGGCGGCCGACGGCAGCCGGTTTTCTTGGGCTTCGATCCCAGATGAACTAGAGTGCTGCACAATCAGCGAATGTTCCACAGACCAGCGGGAGCTGGTGCGACAGATGGGAGAAGACCTCATGAAGACTGTCCTGTTCAATCGCCGAAACATGCTGGTGGCGGGCGGTGCCCTGCTGGGGGCCGGGCTTTCCGGCGGGATGCGGGGCGCGGCGGCGCAGAGTGTGACACCGACGCAATCCATGCGTGGCGGTGCCAACAATTACCTGCCCGGAGCACCGGTCGTCGAGCGGATCGGCGGTGGAGGTTTCTGGATGACGGGAACGGTTCGCCGCGCAGGCGATGGCGCGCCGTTGGCCGGCCAGCGCATCCAGATCTGGGCGCATACCACAGAAGGGCATGAGCGTGACCCCCACAGCCATGGTGCGACGCTGACGGATGCCAACGGTGTGTTCAGGCTGGAAATGCCGCAAATTGTGCCGGCTTTCGGTCAGCCACATGGGCACCTGGCCTATGATAGTGGCGAGTTCGCGACCGTGTTTCTTCGGCCCGTGATGGGCAGTGCGCGTGACACCAGCCTGGAAGCGCATTTCGTGCTGCAACCGGCCTGACCAGGTTGCTGTCGCAAGTGTTCGCAAGGACGCGGCCTTTCCTGATCTGGGCGGCGCTGCTGCTTGCCGTTGTCGTGCCGATACTGCTGGCTGCGTCGAGCCCGTTGCTCGCGTGGCGGCAGCCCGTCTACGTGACCGGCGGATTTGCGGGCGTTGCGGCATTGGTGCTGTTGCTTGTCCAGCCGCTGTTGGCTGCAGGCGTCCTGCCGGGACTGCCGCCTTTGCGGGGCCGGGTTTTGCATCGCAGGATCGGCGCCGTTCTGGTTCTGGCCGTGGTGGTTCATGTGGGCGGCCTGTGGATCACCAGCCCGCCGGACGTTGTCGATGCGCTGACATTCACGTCGCCGACGCCGTTCTCCGCTTGGGGCGTTGTTGCGATGTGGGCAGTCTTTGCGACGGCAGGCCTGGCGATGGTCCGCAGGCGGCTGCGGCCGGCTTTGTGGCGCCTTCTTCACATGGCGCTGGCAACCGCGATCGTCGTGGGCAGCATTGTCCACGCCCTGCTGATTCAGGGGACGATGGAAATATATTCGAAGGTGGGACTGTGCCTGCTGCTGGCAGTGGTGACGATCAGGATCGTGGGCGGGGTCTGGCGGCGAAACCTGCGTTCAGGACCCAGAAACGCGCCGTCCGGAAATTGACACAGACCCATTCTCCGCAGCCGGAGTTGCACTGGCATCCTGATCGTCCTGCTTCGGTAGCCGCCCGATGTCTAGCGCATGCAAGACCGGACAGTTGCGCTGGTGCCGAACCTCAGCGGATCGTGTACCCCCCATCGACCACAAGGTTTTCGCCGGTTACAATACCGGCTTCCGCCGACGACAGGTAAAGAGCGGCTGCCGCAATCTCCGACGGTCTGGCGAAGCGGCCGACCGGAATTTCGCGCTTTGCCCGTTCGCCCTTCTCGCCGGACCAGCCGACAAGCGCCATCGGCGTTTCCACCACGGTTGGCGAGATGGCATTGACGGTGATGCCGTGCTTTGCCCATTCCAGCGCGAGCACCTTCGTCAGGCCGATCAGTCCGGCCTTGCTGGCGCCGTAGGCTGCGTGTTCCGCAATTGCCACGATACCTGCTTGTGAGGCGATGTTGACAATACGACCTGTCGCGCTGCGTTTCAGCCACGGCAGCGCGGCGCAGGCGACAAGCCATGGGGCGCGGAGGTTTATGGCCTGAGTCATGTCCCAACCTTCGACCGATTGTTCCTCCGCGGGCGCGACGATGCCAACTCCGGCGTTATTTATCAGAACGTCGATGCCCACCGCCGCACCGATCGCCTCGACCGTTGCCGATATTGCCGCCGGGTCGGCGAGATCGAGCGGCCAGTAGCGGTGTTCGCCCGGCAAAGTCGAGGCAAGCTTGGTACAATCCTCACGATCGGCCAGCGCCAAGGTCGCGCCTGAACTGGCGTAAGCTTCCGCCAACGCGGTGCCGATGCCGCCCGCCGCGCCGGTGATAAGGACTGTCTTGCCGGTGAAGTCGGTCATCTGCCAGCCCTCAGATGTCGAAATTGGTGGGCAAGACGATCATGTCGCGGATCGTCACATTGCGACCGCGCGACAATGCGAAGATCAGCGCCTCCGCCACCTCCGATGGTTCGATCAGTGAGCCGTTTTCCTTGGCCTTGCGCAGGTTCTCTTCCGGCCAGTCGGCAAGCAGGGCAGAGATAACCGGACCGGGAGATACCTGCCCCACACGAATGCCATGCTCCCGCAACTGGCGGCGCATGGTCTGCACGAAGCAGGTAATGGCCCATTTCGAGCCGGAGTACACCGGCTCCCACGGGATGGCGGCGTGACCGGCAACGGAACAGGTGACCCAGATGTCACCCGTCTCACGATGCTTCATGTGTGGAATGATAGCGTGAACATTCTTCATCACGGCATTGATGTTGAGATTCAGCATGCGGTCGATGGTGGCCGGATCCGTCTCGTCCAGATCACCGCCGATATAGGTGCCGGCATTGCAGTAGAGGATATCGACATGGCTGACCTTGGAGAGGATCTCCGGCACCATGGCATCACAGCTTGGCGCATCGAGCAGGTCGGTGACCTGGGCGATGGCCCTGCCGCCCAGCCGCGACGTCAAGTCCTCCAGCGCGTTCGCATCACGATCCACCATGACGACGGTCGCGCCTTCGGCAAGCAGCGCCTCGGTGGCGGCGAGGCCTATGCCGGAGGCCGCGCCGGTGATAGCGGCGATTTTTCCGTTGAGAGATTCAGCCATTGCGGGCTCCTTTTCCTTTCAGGTTCAGACAGCGAGGAAGCCGCCGTCAACGGGCAGCACTGCGCCCGTGATCATCGGGGCGTCATCGCCGAGCAGCATTATGATGGAACGGGCGACATCATCGACTTCGGCGAAACGGCCGATGGGGTGACGGACCATCATCGGGTCCTTCTTTGCCGGTTCGGACCATGCGGCAGCGGCAAGTTCCGTCATCGTCACCGTCGGCGCGACGGCATTGACACGGATACCGTGCGGTCCGAGTTCGCGGGCCATGACACGGGTGGCCCCCTCCAGCCCGGCCTTGGAGGCGGCATAGCACATATGCTCCTCAAAGCCGCGATGTCCGGCGATGGAGGTCACATTGAGGATCGCGCCGCCGCCGCCTGCCGCAATGCGGGCACGCGCGAATTCCTGCGCACAGATCAGGGCGGCGCGCAGATTGATGCCGACGACGGCCTCATAGCCCGCGTCGGTCATGTCCACCACCCTTTCCAGCACGTTGGTGCCGGCGCAGTTCACCAGAAAGTCACAGGTTCCGGCTGCCTGCATCGCGGAGCGGGCAGCGCTGGTGTCGAGCAGGTCCACCGCAATGGAGGTACTGCCTGTTTCGGCGGAAAGGCTGTCGAGATCTGACTGCGTTCGTGCCATGGCGATGACCCGGGCACCCCGCCGTGCAAGTTCGGCGGCACAGGCGCGGCCGATGCCCTTGCCCGCGCCGGTGATGATGACGGATTTGCCGGTGAACTGTCCCTGCATGGTTGCCTCCCTAGTGCGTGGTATAGCCGCCGTCGGCGGTCAGCGTTGTTCCCGTGACGTAGGATGCTGCGTCAGAGGCGAGAAAGAGGACGCAATTCGCCATTTCCTCGGGCTGTCCGAAGCGGCCCATTGGGGTATTCGCCGCCCAGACGCTGCTCCAGTCTTCGCGGGCGAGGCCGCCCTTCGTCATGTCTGATACGACGTAGCCCGGGGCCAGAGCGTTCACCCGTATGCCACGCGCGGCATATTCGAACGCCATCGTGGTGGTCATCTGGTGGATTGCGGCCTTCGATGAGTTGTAGGCCACCTGTAACTGCGGCTTGTTGGCGACAAACCCGGATATGGAACCGATATTGACGATGGCGCCCCCGCCCTGTGCGAGCATCGGCACAACCGCCTCGCGGGCGAGGCGGAACGGGGCATTGAAGTTGGTGTCCATGATCGCGGCGAGGCGCTCGTCGCTGAAATTATGGAAATCGTCGTTATCGGCGATGCCAGCGTTGTTGACGAGGATGTCGAGGCTGCCGAACCGATCCAACGATGCGGCCACCAGCGTGGCAGGAGCGTCCGGGGTCGTGACGTCGGCCGCCAGCCAGTGGGCGGTTTCGGAATGATCCGAGAGCAAATCCAAAAGTTCCGGCGTCTCCGAGCGGCTGGTCAGGAGGCAGCGGGCCCCGGCCTCCAGAAACAGCCGGGCGATAGCGAGGCCGATGCCACGGTTGCTGCCGGTGATCAACGCGGTTTTGCCGTCGAGACGAAACTGGGAAAGGGACATATGACTTCCTCCTTAAACCGCACAGGCGGTGTGGTAACTGCGAAGCGTGTCGGTGATCCGGTCGACGAGCAGGTCTTCCGGTTCCAGCGGATGAGCTGCGAACGCCTCCGCCTGCGGCAGGTGCTGTCGGATCAGCGGTAACGGGACCAACTGCCCACGCAGGGCATGTATGAGCCGTGCCACTGCCTGCATGGCTTCCTTGCGTGTCCAGTAGTAGCGAATACGATCCGATAGCGAATAGTGGCGCAGCATCCGCTCATCCCCGGCAGTGCCTTGGTAATGGCTCCGCCAGTGATCGGGGGAGGCCAGCATCAGCCTCTCCATCTCGGAATAGAGCGGGCGGGTTCCGTACCCCGGCAGAAGATCCGACGCGATGAGATCCAGCGCATAGAGTGCCTCGCGCAGGACAAATGTGAGTTCCGGGCCGACTTTGAGAATGGCGAAACCGTCCTGCACGAGACGGGAAAGCGGTTCGGTGCCCTGGTAGTCGGTCGAGTGGGCTTCGAAGATGATGCCAGGTTCTTCTGCAAGTGCAGCGACAAGGCCTCGGGCCGGCGCCGGATCATATGCGATGACGTTGCGGTTGCCGAATTCCACCCCCGGCTGAACGACAAGGCCGATAACGCGGCTGAAGGCATCATCCAGACCGTTGTCCGCGAAGGCTTGCCGGTGAACGGCAAGCGTATGGCGTGCGGCGTCGGGATCGGTGGGTCTGATCTCGGCGAGAGCGTGGTCGGCACCGCCGGGTGGCGGCACTTCAGTACCGATGATGTAGAGGGGCGGCGGCACACCGGCGTCACGCGCCGTCCGCTCCGCCACCGCTGCCAGCCGGGCGGCGCGATTGGCGGTGGCGACATCGTCGAGCGCCACAGGTTCCCCGGCGCAGCCCATGGAAGCGTCCAGATGGATCTTTGCAAATCCGGCTGCGACAAACGCCGCGACCATCCGCTCCGCCTGCAGCATCGCCGCGTCCGCCCGTTGATCACGCCAGGGGTTGGGGCCGAGATGGTCACCGCCGAGAATGACCAGTTCCGGCGGGCAGGCTTCTTCGGCCGCGATGGAATGAACAAGGGTCGCGAAGTCCTGCGGGGTCATGCCCGTGTAGCCGCCGAGATGGTTGACCTGGTTGCAGGTTGCCTCGATCAGCACCGTCGCGCCGGTTTCGCGTCCGTGGCGCAGTGCGGCCCGCAGTACGAGCGGATGCGCCGAGCAGACCGAGGTGATCCCCTTCGGCTTGCCCCCGTGATAGAGCGATGCGAGGTCGGTAAGCGTGACCCGGCTCATGCCACCCTGCCCTTCCCGGCGATGAATGCATCAAGTTCCGCCCGCGTGCCTGCGCCCTCCATCGGGCCGCGGAAAGTGACATTGCGGGCTCCCGCGGCATTTCCATAAGTCAATGCCTGCGCCATATCGAAACCGAGACGGCGGGCCGCGACATATGCGCCGCCGAAACAGTCGCCGGCGCCGGTCGGGTCCAGTTCCGTCACCGCGAAGGCGGGTGCGTCGATGCGGGTGCCCTCAGCGGTGAAACAGGTCGAGCCTGCCGCGCCGCGCTTCAGCACGATTTCACGCGCGCCTCCGGCGAACAAGCTGGCCAGAGCAGCGTTCTCGCCTGCCGAAGCGTCTGTGCCGGCGGCCACGAAGAGTTCCGGACCGGACGGCAGCAGGAGATCTGCCATCGACACCACGGCGGCGAAACGGCTGGCCGTGTCGGCATCGGCACCGAGTTCCTTGCGCAGATTGGGGTCGAGCGACACACTGCCGCCGCGGGACTTGATGATGCCGGCTGCCCGCTCGATGACTTGCCAGATACGCTGTTGAACCAGCAACGTACCCATGATGTGCAGGTGACCGGCGCGGGCCACGACGGCCTCAACCTCCGCTGTCCAGTCCAGAGCGCCCGCGGCGGATGTCCACATGTTGTAGACGAAATCACGATCTCCGTCGTCGCGATAGCGGACGAAAGCCGTGCCGGTCGGCAGGGCCGGATCGACATGGATGGCGGATGTATCGACGCCGTCACGCTGCAATCTGTCGGTGTTCACACGTCCGAAATCATCCTTGCCGACGGAGCCGATCATGGCCGCGGAGCCACCGAACCGACCGCATTGGTCGATGAAGATCGCCGGAGCGCCGCTGGGATACGGCCCGGTCAGGGGCTGCGGTTCCAGAAAGCCGCTGCCGGCGGTATTGGCGACGATTTCCACCAGGATCTCACCGATGCAGAGCGTCGGGCCGAAATCGTCGGGAGACAGTGGATTGGGGGTGGGCATGGCCGTGGCCCTCAGGTGCGCGCGTTGGTGGCGCGGCGGCGCTGAGCCTCCGCCCATTTCAGTTCGATGAACTGCTTGGCGTGAGCCGCGAGCGGATCGTTCTCCGTCCATGTGTCACGCCAGATGGCGCAGGCGAGCGACAGGCTCTCGTCGACAATTGCGGCGGAAAAGCTTTCGAAGACGATGTCACGATCATATCCGATATCGACGAGGGCGTCGAAGACAGGCTCCCACTGAATGGTGCCGTCACCCAGGTAGCCACGATTGGACTCGCCGATGTGAAAATAGCCGATCCGGTCACCCGCCAAACGGATGGCGGCGGCGGGATCGGCCTCCTCGATCTGCATGTGGAAAGTATCGAGATGCAGGCGGACATGCGCGCTGCCCGTATCGTCGATAAATTTCAGGCCCTGCGCGGTGGTGTTCAGGAGATTGCTTTCAAAGCGGTTGACCAGTTCCAGCACCAGATCAACGCCCGCCGCCTCTGCGAGGTCTGCCGTTTCGGCAATGGCCTCGACCGAGTTCTTCCAGCCGTCCACCGTCGGCTGACGGCTATATTTCGTATGCGCTGAATAGAGAATGCCGCCAAGTTTGTCGCCGCCCACATCACGGACGGCACGGACGGCATCCGCCAGCATCGCCTTGCCGGCCGCAACCCGCTCCGGTTCCTCCGCCGAGACATCCTTCTCCGGCGGCAGGCCCATGGTCACGCCGATCTGTACGTCGAGTTCCTGACTCTTGCGGGCCAGCCGGTCGAGATCGAAGAGTTCCGGGCGCAGATACGCAAACTCGATGCAGCGGTATCCGTGCTCCGCCGATTTCTCCAACGCCATTTCCAGGCCTTCCTGGGTCTGGCCACCAGTCCAGACGAATGAGTGAATTCCGAGCCGCTTCATGTTATGCCTCTTGTCCCTGATCTTTGGTTACGTTCGCCTGCGCCGCAAGCAACAGCTCGGCCGTCACATCATCGGTGACCAGCGTGTCCACCAGACCGCGGGCGCAGGCGGCGCGGATGATGTCGACCTTGTGCGCGCCAGCTGCCGCCATGATTTTCTCGGGCACGTTATGTACCAGTTCGAGCGGCATACCGATGGTGCGATCGTCAACGTCGGGCGACACGGAATTGCCGTCACGGTCGAGGAACTGGCCGAGCACATCGCCGATCGCCCCTGCGTTCATCAGGTTTGCCGGTGTCAGTTCACGCGGCAGGCCATGCGAAACGAGGAAGGACTTTTCCGAGACGTTGGAGCAGGTGAGGATGACGGCATCGAGCGAGTCGAACTTCGCGAAATGTTCCTTCAGCGCATACTGGGAAAGGAAGAGATCCCGGTCGATCCCATCCGAAAGATAGATAGGTGCCGTCAGGATGGAATAATGTGCACCAAGCGCATCGGCGAAGCCGGACGCAATGCCAAACGAGTTGAAGGTGGAGCCTTGCGCGGTGCCGCCGAGAATGGACACGACTTCCATCCCTGGATGGGACTGCTTCTGAAGCTTGCGAATGGCGGAATCGAGGGTCAGGCCCCATGAGACGCCGAACGACTTCCATTGCGCCACCCGCAATCTTTCCGAGAGATGCGCTGCGAGGGCCGCACCGACCGGGCGATGGTAGTCATGTTCGTCCCGGTTGGCGGGCGCAACAACGGCACGGCTGAGACCCAGCGCATCCTTCAGATCATGCTGCAGTTCCACGCGGGCAACGAATGGCGAGTCGATCTGGACCTTCACGAGGCCCAGCGCCTTCGCCCGCTGAATTGCCTGATTCACGCGCAGGCGCGTGACATCGAGCATCTTCGCAATTTCCGCCTGGGTCATCTCGTTGACGTAGTAGTGCCAGCAGACCTCCGCGATGAAAGCCTCGGTGTCTTCGTTAGGCTCGCGCGCCACTGTCATTCCTCCCCGCACGACACGAATTGTTCGTTGATCAAGCGAGAGGATGGCACGAAATTCATTTGTATGGCAAGCGATACATCTGAAAATTTTCACTTGCATGGGCTTCCTTACAATTGCATCCTTGCGGTGGGAGGAGACGCGAATCGTCGGGCTACACGGGCTCTGGCGCCGCGGATCACTCCCTAATGTTTAGGGAGGAAAGCACATGAGCTTTGCATACAAACTCGCCGGTTCCGCGCTTGCGATCACCGTCGCGGCAGGCGCGGCCTTTGCTGACGGCCACGAAGACTGGTGGAAACAGGCGGCCGAACCGTACCAAGG
Organism: Algicella marina; assembly: GCF_009931615.1. Lineage (NCBI taxonomy): Bacteria > Pseudomonadati > Pseudomonadota > Alphaproteobacteria > Rhodobacterales > Paracoccaceae > Algicella > Algicella marina. The sequence continues at coordinate 1,564,404 of NZ_CP046620.1, forward strand.
TGTGACGCTGCGCGGTGTAACGGAATCGTCGCCGCCATCACTCTATATCCGCGAGGTGCTGGCACCACAGTTCGAGGAACTGACCGGCATTCGCGTCGATGTCGAAACCACGTCCTGGGACCAGATGTTCGACAAGGCGATCAAGGACATGGAGGCCGGAACAGGCATCTATGACATGGTCTACATCGAGCAGGACATCATCTACTCCTACCTCGCCCGAGACTTCCTGACGGATCTGACAACCCTTCTGGGCGACAATCCCGACCTGCAGGCGCCGACCTACAGCGAAGACAATTTCACGACCTTCGCGGACTACTTCAAGGATGACGAGGGCCATCTCTACGGCGTGCCGATGGAAGCCTTCATCAAGGTCTATCTCTATCGGAAAGACCTGTTTGAGGACGCCGACATTCAGGCCGCCTTCAAGGAAAAGACCGGCCGTGACCTCGCACCGGCCACGACCCATGACGAATACGCAGAGATCGCCCAGTTCTTCACTGATTGGGGCAAGGAAAATGACATGGATCTCTGGGGCACCACGGCGCAGGCCCACACCGGCCACGTGGCGTCCTGGTACGAATACTTCGAGTCCATCGCTCCGACCTTCGGTGTCTATAACTGGGGCATCGACGCCGACAACAACTACGCAGCCTCGGTCGAGAACGGCGGCGAAATGAACAGCGATACCGCCAAGGAAGCGCTGACATGGTGGTTGTCGATGCGGGATATCGCGCCACCCGAATCCGTGCAGTCCACGTGGACGGAAGTGGGCACGACCTTCGGCGCCGGCCGCGCTGCACAGGGGCTCGTTTACGGTGAGAATGCAGGCTGGATTGCCGCGGACGACACCAAGTCTCTGGTCGTCGGCAAAGTCGGCGTGGCGATGCCGCCGCTGGCAGACGGAATTCTCGACGAAGTCGAGGGCGGTGAAGGCTACGTCGGTTACTATGACGGCGGTGCATTCGGGTTGCCCACAACCTCCAAGCAGAAGGAAGCGGCAGCACTGTTCCTGCAGTACATCGGCCAGAACGAAGTTCAGCCTGACTGGGCCGTCGCCGCACCGCGAGTGACCAACACCGCGACGTACGACGACCCGAAAGTTCAGGAAATGAATGCTGAACTCGGTGGCTACTACGACATGCTGAAAGACAAGGGCTACCTGTTCGCAGGCGCTCCGGCCTACCCTTTCCATGCACAGGTGCGTGAAGCCACGGCGCCGACCTTCTACAAGATCCTGACCGGCGACCTCGGCGTTTCCGAAGGGCTTGACCAGATGGCCGCCGAAGCCGAAGCGGAGCTGACCAACCTCGGCTATCGCAACTGAATCGACCCTCCCTGTCGATCCCGGGGCTGCCGCCATTCGTGGCGGCGCCCCACCCTGCCCGACCGCGACACATTGACGGGACGGCGCAATCCGATCTCAATACAAACAAAAAACGCGGGAGGTAGACGATGCGATCCAATGCACTTGGCTGGATCTTACTGGCACCGACGCTGGTGATCCTGTTCTTCTTCGGGGTCCTGCCCTTCATCTACGTGGTGTTCGTCTCGTTTCATTCCTGGAACCCGTTCGCGGCCAATCCGGAAATGGTGTTCAACGGTGCCGACAACTTCCGCCGGATCGTCTTCGATGCCGAGTTTCTCAATTCCGTCGGCGTGACGGTTATGTTCGTCTTCTTCGCCGTCGTCTCCGAACTGATCGTCGGCTATCTTCTTGCCCAGGCCTTCATGAAGGATTTTCCGGGCAAGGCTATCTTTCGCACCATCCACACCCTGCCGCTGATCATGGCCCCGATCATCGTCGGCTCCGTCTGGAAACTGATGACGACGCCATCCATCGGCATCATCCCGCATTACCTCGATGAATGGTTCGGCATCACCATGAACATCGGCACTTCCGCCACAGCCGCCTTCACGACCATCGTGATCATGGATGTCTGGCACTGGACACCGCTGGTGACCCTGACGCTGATCGCCGCGCTTGTCTCGCTGCCGCCCGATCCGTTCGAACAGGCGCAGATCGACGGTGCCAACAAGCGCCAGATCTTCTGGCACATCACATTGCCTATGATTGCGCCCGCTGTCGTCGCTACCGTCTTCATCCGGCTGATGGATGCCCTTCGCACGGTGGACGAGGTTTGGATGCTGACAGGCGGCGGCCCCGGCTCCGCCACCCGGTTCGTCGGCGTTCACATCTTCAAGGAAGTCTTTCCCAAGACGAACTACGGCTATGGCTCCACCATCTCCGTGATCGTGCTGTACCTGACCATCGTCGCCTGCTGGCTGCTCTACGTGACCATGCTTGCGCCCCGCAACACGAAGAAGGGTTGAGACCATGAGAAAGCAAAGCCCGATCATCGGTATCATCTTCTGGGTCATTGTCAGTTTCCTGACACTCTTCCCGATCTACTGGCTGTTCGTCATTTCGGTGAAACCGGCGGTGCAACTGTTCAGCACGCCCGATGTCATCCTCTCCGATCCGTACTGGGGCAACTACGCGAAGGTCTGGGGCGATCGGCTGCTGCGCAGCTACATGCTCAACTCGGTGATCATTTCCACCGGCAACGCGGTACTCTGCACCATCCTCGGCTTCTTCGCCTGTTATGCACTCTCCCGGTTCAACATGGCCGGCAAGGAGTCGATGTTCTTCTGGACGATCACCAACCGTATGGCGCCGCCCGCCGTGTTCCTGCTGCCGCTGTTCCTGCTGATGACGCAGGTTTACGCCGTCGGCGACTGGCGGCTGCTGGACACGCGGATCGGCATGATCCTTGTATATTGCACCTTCAACCTGCCGTTTGCGATCTGGACGCTGCGGCCAACGGTGGAAGGCATACCGAAGGAACTGGACGAGGCCGCCTACGTGGACGGCGCATCGCCCTGGAAGGTCATCACAGAGGTCGTCTTCCCGCTCTGCCGTCCCGGCCTCGCAGTGACACTTATCCTGACATGGGTCTTTGCCTGGAACGAGTACCTGCTGGCAGCGACGCTGACGAATTTCAACGCCCGCACGTTGACGACAGGCTTGTCCGAATATGTGACAACCACAGGCACGGAGTGGGGCATCATGGCCACGATATCGGTGTTCACGCTGATCCCGGCGCTGATCGTCTTTGGGCTGGTGCAGAAACACATCGTCGCCGGACTCACATTCGGCGCAGTGAAAGGATAGGCCCATGGGCGACAATCACGAAACGCCGCTGGCGACAGCCCATCACGAGGATGATGCACCCGTTGCCGTCACTGGCAAGAATGGCTTCCTGCCGATCGAGACCAACTGGTTCGACCGTCTGTTTATCTCCGTGGTCATCTGGGTCGCGATGTCACTCTTCTGGTTCCGCTTCATGGAGCCGATGGGCCTGTCGATCTGGATTTCCAACGTCATCGCACTTGCGCTGGCGGCACTCATAGTTACGAAAGGCTAAGCCCGATGAAATCGCTTGTCCTTGAACGGAAAGACGAACTCTCCCTGCGCGATTTTCCCGCGATCGACCGCGAGGAGGAGAAGCTGGGCCCGCGCGACGTGCGGATCAAGCTGCACACGGTCGGCATCTGCGGTTCCGACGTTCACTATTACACGCATGGCCGTATCGGACATTTCGTGGTGAACGAGCCGATGATCCTCGGGCATGAAGCCTCTGGCACCGTCATCGAAACCGGCGCGGATGTGACCACCCTGAAGGAAGGGGACCGGGTTTGCATGGAACCGGGCATCCCCGACCCCAATAGCAAGGCAACGCAGCTTGGCATGTACAATGTCGATCCGGCCGTGCGGTTCTGGGCGACGCCGCCGATCCACGGCATCCTGCGGCCAACCTGCGTGCACCCCGAAGCGTTCACCTTCAAGCTGCCGGACAACGTCAGTTTCGCCGAGGCGGCAATGGTCGAACCCTTGGCCGTGGGCGTTCATGCCGCGACCAAGGCGCGGGTGAAGCCGGGCGACAATGCCGTTGTGCTCGGCGCAGGCCCGATCGGCCTGGTAACGGCGCTGTCGGCGCTGGCCGCCGGCTGTGCCCGTGTTTACGTGACCGATCTTGCCGACAAGAAACTGGAAATCGCGCAGGGCCTGAGCCCGGCGATCACGCCGGTCAATGTTGGCAGCGAGAACCTGGTGGAAATCGTCAAACGCGATACCGGTGGCTGGGGCGCGGACATCGTTTTCGAGGCGACGGGCTCTCCCCACGCCGCCAAGACGGTGTTCGAACCGTTGGCGCCGGGTGGCTGCGTGGTGATGATCGGCGGCCAGCCGGACCCGATCCAGTACGACGCCGGTGCGGCGATGGTGCGCGAAGCACGGGTGGAGAACATCTTCCGTTACGCCCATGTCTTCCCGCGTTGCGTCGGCATGCTGTCCAGCGGTGCCATCGACGTCAAACCGCTGATCACAAGAACTTTCGGCTTCGAAGACAGCGTGAGCGCCTTCGAAATCGCAGCCTCCGCACCGCCTGCGGATGTCAAAATGCAGATCGAACTGCCGCAGTAAGGGGAGAGAACCATGGCCAGCGTGACGATAGACAAGGTGATGAAGCGCTATGGCTCCGTCCAGGTGATGCACGGTGTCAGTGTCGATATCGAGGATGGCGAGTTCGTCGTCCTCGTCGGCCCCTCGGGCTGTGGCAAATCCACGCTGCTGCGGATGCTCGCCGGGCTCGAGGAGATCAGCGATGGCACCATTTCCATCGGCGGGCGTGTAGTGAACAACGTCCTGCCGAAGGAGCGGGACATCGCGATGGTGTTTCAGAGCTACGCCCTCTACCCGCACAAGACCGTATTCGACAACATCGGCTTTCCACTCAAGATGGCAAAGCGCCCGGCGGCGGAAGTGCGGGAGAAGGTCGAGCGGGCGGCGGATATCCTTGACCTCACCAAGTACCTCAAACGCTATCCCAAGGAGCTTTCGGGCGGCCAACGCCAGCGAGTAGCGATGGGCCGTGCCATCGTGCGCGACCCGCAGGTGTTCCTGTTCGACGAACCGCTTTCCAACCTGGACGCCAAGCTGCGCGTGACAATGCGTGTCGAGATCAAGGAATTGCATCAGCGATTGGGAACCACCATCGTCTACGTCACCCACGATCAGATCGAAGCCATGACCATGGCCGACAAGATCGTCGTGATGCGCGACGGGCGGGTGGAACAGATCGGATCGCCCCTCGATCTATACGACAATCCCGGAAATGTATTCGTCGCGGGATTCATCGGCTCCCCTTCCATGAACTTTCTGCATGGACGGATCGGCGCAAGTGGCGGCGGCAAGGTATTCATCTCGGACGCCGGGCTGGAACTGCCCGTACCGGAGAGCGCACCCGGCGAGGGCCATGCCGTCACCTACGGTATTCGGCCGGAGCATATCCGCATCGGTGACGGCGGCGTGCCGATGAATGTCGTGGTCGTGGAGCCGACGGGATCGGAGACGCAGGTCTTTGCCAAATCCGGCAACGATCTGATCGACGCCCTCGTCAAGGAACGGATTTCCGCGCGTTCCGGCTCCCAACTCGGTTTCCTGATCAATCCCGAGGATGTACACCTGTTTGACCGCGAGTCCCAGCAGCGCCTGTGAGCGCCGGGCAAGGGGACGGACAAGCAATTACACCGGCGCCCAAAGGTGCCAGAAGGACCGGTTTTCTTGGCTGAGACGATCAAAGCGGTGATTTTTGACCTTGATGGCTGCCTTGTCGACAGCGAGACGCTGGCCATCGGCGCGATCACGGACGAAATGCGCGAGATGGGCATTAACGATGTGACGTTCGAGGAAATCCGATCCCGGTTTCTCGGCGTTTCAATGCGGATCATCTGCGAGGAAGTCGGCAAGCGCACCGGCCGCGGGATCGGCAGTGAATTCGTCGAGCGGGTGGAGGCGCGGCTGTTCGCGCGATATGCACGCGAGTTGCGGCAGATCGCAGGGGCGGAAGCAATGCTTGATTCCTTTCGCAAGCGTGGCATCGCCATGGCCATCGCCACCGGCGGTTCCATCCGGCGAATGGGTGAGACGGTGCGGATGGGCGGTCTGACCCCATGGTTCGACGGCGCGGCCTTCAGTGCCGATCAGGTGGCAAACGGCAAGCCGGCACCGGATCTGTTTCTGTTCGCGGCCGAACAGCTCGGCGTCGCCCCCGCAGATTGCGTGGTGCTGGAGGACTCGCCACACGGCGTCCGTGGCGCCGTGGCGGCCGGAATGTCCGCCGTGGGGTTCGTCGGCGGCTCGCATCTGAACGGCATGGAGGACGACCATGCCGCGATCCTGCAAGAAGCCGGGGCGGCGCGGGTCTTCAAACGACTGGAAGACGTGAACGGATATGTTCTGGCCAAGGCCATCTGAGGGGTAAAAAATGGATCTCGAACTGAAGGGTAAACTCGCCGTCGTTACCGGTGGCTCCAAGGGCATCGGTCTTGGAATCGCCCGGGCCTTTGCGCGCGAAGGCGCAAACGTGGTGATCACGGCGAGAACACACGAGGCCGTGGAGGAAGCCGCCCGCGGTATTGCCGAAGACTACGGCGTTACCGCCGTGCCTGTCGCGTCGGACGTGGCGACGGCTTCCGGTTGCCAGGCCGTGATCGACGCGGCCGCGGCCGCGGGCGGTGCCGATATCTTCGTCTCCAACGCCGGTACCGGCTCCAACGAGACCGTAGCCGATGCGCCGGACGAAAAATGGACCGACTACTGGGATCTTCACGTGATGGCGGCGGTACGCCTTTCGCGCGGACTTGCCGATCAGATGGACACGAAGGGCGGCGGGGCGATGCTGATGAACGCCTCGATCTGCGCGGTGCAGCCGCTATGGTATGAACCGATCTACAACACCACCAAGGCGGCCCTGCTGATGTTCGGTAAATGTCTCTCTTCGGAAATGATAAAGCGCAACATCCGCGTCAATACCGTCAATCCGGGCCTGATCCGCACCCCGGACTGGGAGAGGACGGCACGTGAATTGCGCGGCGACGGCTGGGAAGATTATCTTCAGGAAGTCGCCGACGAACACGCCGACATCAAGCGGTTCGGCAGCGTCGAGGAATTGGCGGACTTCTGCGTCTTCCTTTGCTCCCCCCGCGCCGCCTACTCCGTCGGCTCCGCCTACCATGTTGATGGCGGTATGCTGAAGACAGTCTGAATGCGATGTGAATGCTTGCCGGTAACGGCGATGAAGGGAAATGCGCGATGGCGTATCTGGGGATAGACCTTGGCACCTCCGGCTTGCGGGTGCTGTTGATCGACGGCAATGGTAGCCCCATCGCCGCAACGGAAAGACATTATCCGGTGCTGAACCCGCATCCGGGTTGGTCGGAGCAGGACCCCGCGGACTGGATCCGCGCGCTGGAGGAGGCAGTAGCCGAGTTGCGGCAAAGCTGTCCGGACTTCGCCGGTATCGACGGTATCGGTGTCGCGGGTCAGATGCATGGCGCCACCCTGCTCGACGCGGAAGGCACAGTGCTGCGGCCCTGCATCCTGTGGAACGACTCCCGGTCCCACCAGCAGGCGGCGCGGCTGGATGGGACGCCGGGCGTGCAAGCCCTGTCCGGCAACATCGTCTTTCCCGGTTTTACCGCCCCGAAACTCGCATGGGTGCAGGAGAATGAGCCAGATATTTTTGCGCGTGTGGCGAAGGTGCTGCTGCCCGCCGCCTTCCTGAACCATTACCTGACAGGCGATTTCGTCGCCGACATGTCCGACAGTGCGGGAACATCCTGGCTGGATGTCGGTGAGCGCGCGTGGTCACCGGAACTGTTGGCCCATGGCGGCATGCGCGAAGGCCAGATGCCGAGACTCGTCGAGGGTACCGAAGCGGCCGGCATTCTGCGGCCTGAACTGGCCGCGCGCTGGGGCCTGTCGGGGACCGTCACCGTCGCCGGCGGCGCTGGAGACAACGCGGCTGCGGCCTGCGGAATGGGGGCCTTGACCGAGGGGCAGAACTTCATCTCGCTCGGCACATCCGGCGTGCTGCTGGCCGCGCGAGACGGCTACCGCCCTGCCCCGGAAACCGCCGTTCACACCTTCTGCCACGCCATTCCCGGCCGCTGGTACCAGATGGGGGTGATGCTGTCGGCGGCTGACAGCCTGAACTGGTTCTCGCGCATTTCCGGTCAATCTCCCACCGATCTGACCGTGGAACTTGGCGAGACGCTGCAGGCCCCCGGAACCGTCCGGTTCCTGCCCTACCTGTCGGGCGAACGGACACCGCACAACGATGCCGAGATCCGGGGCAGTTTTACCGGGCTGGCAACAGCCACCGACCGGAAGGCCCTGACCCGCGCGGTTCTGGAAGGCGTCGCCTTCGGACTGCGTGACAGTTTCGAGGCCCTGAAGGCAACCGATGCGCAGCTGGACAGCCTGATCGCCATCGGTGGTGGCACCCGCTCCCGCTACTGGCTGGAGGTGATCGCCACAGCTCTCGGCGTACCGCTGCAACTGCCCGGACGCGGCGAATACGGCGCGGCCCTCGGTGCTGCACGCCTCGGTATGGCGGCCGCAACAGGCGCCGACCCGGCGACGATCATGACGGCACCACAGATCAGTGCCACGGTGGAACCGGTTGCCGGACTGCAATCCGCTTTCGATGATGCGTATGGCCGCTTCCGCGAGGCCTACCCTGCAGTTCGCGCCTGCCAGTAGCGGTTCGCTGGCGGCCCCAAGGTCAAAACACGCCAGACCGCCCTGGTGAGCCGTTAACTTCGGAGTTTGCCCAATCTGGCCGGCGTGTCCCCCGGCCGGGAACAACTCAGACGTCCTGAACCGCCACTTCCGTTCGCGTCTCGCCCGATACCGTTATTGCGTCGATCAGCGCCTGTACCCGAAGCGCTTCCCGTCCGGAGACGATCGGCATACCTCCACCGGCAACGGCGATGGCGAAGTCCTCGATGAGATCGCGATGCCAGTCACACGCGAAGGCCATCGGATCGGCACCGCCGCCTGTGGTGGCTGCCTGCCCAAATTTCTCGCTGCGGCCATCGCGCCAGTCTATCCGGAGGGTATTGCCTTCCAAAACCGCAGATGCCTCCGAACAGTCGAGGATAATCCTCTCTGTCGTACCCGGCCATGTTGCCGTCGTGGCCATGATCGAGCCGACGGCACCGCCGGAGAACCGCACGCCGGCGCTGGCGAAGTCCTCCGCCTCCATTCGGTGCAATCGTGTTGTCGCCGTCAGGGCCTGCACACTGGCCGCAGGCCCGGTCAGGCTCAGCAACAGGTCGAGAACGTGGATAGCCTGCGTTAGCAATACGCCACCACCGTCGCGGGCCAGCGTGCCCCGCCCCGGTTCGTCATAATAGGCCTGATCGCGCCACCAGGGAATTTCCGCCCGCGCCAGCGCCAACTCGCCGAGTGCGCCTTCATCCATGATCTGCCGCAGACGTCGCGCGGCCGTCCGCATTCGGTGTTGGAAGACGACGCCCGTCTTCACGCCCCGGTCTTCGCACAGTGCCACCAGCCGAGCCGCGTCGGTCAGCGTCCGCTCCACCGGTTTCTCCATCAGGATGTGCTTGCCCGCATCGGCCATCAGGCAGACAATCTCTTGCCGCGCATCTGGTGGCGTGGCAATCAGCACGCAATCGGTGCCGGGATCTGCAGCAACCGACTGCAGGCTGTCGAAAACATTAAAACCATATCTTTCGCGCACTACCTTGGCGCGGTCCGGTGTGCGGTTGTAGATGCCGGAAACATCCACCCGGCCTCGCAACTGATGCAGCGCCTCAAGGTGCGGTTTCGTCGCCATGCCGAGACCGATCACCGCAATCCGGGCCAGCGGCTTTCCCGGGCCCTCGATTCCGTCACTCATCCTCCGATCACCCCTTTGGTCAGGATGATGTTGCCGTAGAGCCGGAATTCCCCGGTCTGGACGACTGCGAATGCCTGCCTTGCCGCCTCGTAGAAAGCGAAGCGCTCACAGGAACCGAGTTTGGCTGGTGCATCCGCAGTGGCATTCACAATTTGCTGAAACTCGGCCACAATCTCCGGCACGGCCTGCGGATCGCCGACGACCTGCATCGTGAAGGCAGGTTCCTCGACAAAGGTATCGAGCGGCAGCAGCTTGAGCACCGCGCGCAATGCATCGGTTGCCGAAACACCATCCAGACGGTGACACCGGGGGCCTAGACCCTCTGCCGGAAAATTGGCATCGGCGATTACGACGGTGTCGCCATGCCCCATTGCAGCCAAAGACCACAGCAGGTCAGGAGAAAGGATCGGGGGGATATCACGCAGCATGGTCATCTCCTGGTAGAGGTACATCGGCCCGGATCAGGCCCTCGGCCCGTAGGTCGTGCCAAAGCGCCGGTGGAACTTTCGTGGCATACAGGCGGGCGTTCGCTGCCACCTCTTCCGGTGCCGCAGCACCGGGAATAACGGCGCGGACAACGGGATGCGCCAGCACAAAATGCAGGGCCGCAGCGATCAGCGTTACGTCATGCGCCTTGCAGACACGCTCGATGTCGGCGACCCGCGCAAGAATTTCCGGCGGTGCCGGCTCGTAATCGTAACGCGCACCTGAAACCGGCCCGGTGGCAAGTATGCCGGAGTTGTAGGGACCGCCGATGATGATGCCGACATCCCGGGCCGCGCAGAGTGGCAGGAACGTCGCCTGCGCCTCCTGCTCCAGCAGTGTGTACCGCCCGGCCAGCAGGAAACAGTCAAAATCGCCCTCGCCCAGCAAGCGCTCACATATTTCCCATGCGTTGACGCCGGCACCGATGGCACGGATGCTGCCACTGGTGCGCAGCTCCTCCAGTGCACGGTACCCGCCGCCCCTCAGCAGTGAATTCATATGCGCGTCGCTCACCTCCTGCCCGTGCGTTCCCGGATCGATATCGTGGATCAGCAGAATTTCCGGAGTTCGCCCCAACCGCGAGACACTGGACTCGAAACTGCGCATGACACCATCGTAGCTGTAGTCGAAGACCACCTTGCGCGACGGCACGTCCACGAACATTTCGGGGGTCGCCTCTTCGGGACTGCAGTCTTCCAGCAGCCTTCCGACCTTGGTGGATACCGTCACATCGTCTGGCAATATGCGCCCCAGACGGTCCTCCGCGAGACCAAGGCCATAGAAAGGCGCGGTATCGACATAGGTTATGCCGGCATCGAGAGCTGCCCGAACGGTTGCTGCAGCGCTGTCCTCGCTGAGCGGCGCGTAAAGGTTGCCCAATGGCGCGGTACCAAAGCCCAGAGGCGAGAGCTTCAGACCGGAGCGGAGCGATAGCGCTACCGTCGCAACTTCGTTCATGGGCGATTCCTTACAAGCTCTGACCGCGCCGGAAGTAATCCGGGTGTCGTTTTTCCAGTGGTTCGATCCGGGAAATCAATTGCCCGAGGTGGAAACGCATCGCTTGCGCGGCTGCGTCGGGATCGCGGTCACGGATCGCAGCGAGAATTGCATCATGCTCCTCCACCGTTTCGGCCGGCCGATTTGCCTCGGGCAGCAGCAGCAGCCGCGCACGACGAATGTTGAGGCTCATCTGGCTCAGTGCGGATGCAAGCTTCCGATAGCCGGTGAATCCCAGGATCAGTGTATGGAAGGCTTCGTCGGCCTCGAAAAAACCACGGAAATCGCCGTCTTCCACCAGCAGGCATTGCAGCCGGAAATTCCGCGACAGTTGTTCCAGCGCCGCTTCCTCCCGCTCTTCCGCGACCTTACGCACGGCTGCGGTTTCGATCGCTTCCCGCAGGAAACTTTCCTCCCTCAGATCGACGAGCGAGAGGCGACGGACGCGGGTGGCGGATTGCGGAATGACATCGAGCAACCCTTCTGTTGCCAGCCGGGTTATCGCATCGGAGACAGGTGAGCGCGACACGCCGAGACGATCGCACAAGGTTCCCTTCCGCAATACCCTGCCGGGCGGAAATGTCAGATCAAGGATCGCTGAGCGCAACAGCAGATAGACCCGCTGCGAAAGCGGGCCTGACATCTCATCAAGAGCTGGAAGTCCTTCCAACTCGTCGTGTTCATCGGCAATGATCTCTGTCATTTTTTCCGCCCCAGACTGGTTGCCGAGACTACCGTGCGATAGGCTATTGTCAACTAACATGTTAGTTGACAGGTACACCCAAAGCTTTCTACGGTTCTTCAAAACAGGTGCTCGAATCGACACCGGCGGAGGAAAGAAATGACAAAGGTCGCGGACGCGATCCGGCTGCACCCAGCGGACAACATCATCGTGGCACTTGCCGATCTGGAAGCGGGCGCAAGCGTACCCGGACTCGAGGTGCCGTTGGTCCAGTCGATCGTGCGCGGCCACAAGATCGCTTCCACGGATATCGCAAAAGGCGAGAACGTCCGGCGCTACGGCCAGATCATTGGCCAGGCGACGAAGAATATTGCCGCCGGTGAACATGTGCATGTGCAGAATCTCGGCATGGGCGCGCACGAGCAGGATTACGCATTCGGAGCAGAAGCACGGGCGCTGCCGGTAGCCGATGCTACGCTTACCTTTGATGGCTACCATCGTGCCGACGGTCGCGTCGGCACCCGCAACTATATCGGCATCCTCACTTCGGTGAACTGTTCCGGTTCCGTCGCCAAGTTCATTGCGGAAGCTGCAACGAAGAACGGCCTGCTCGACGCTTTTCCCAACGTCGACGGTATCGTGCCGATCACCCACGGAACGGGCTGCGGCATGTCCGGCAAGGACGAAGGCTACGCAACGCTGTTTCGCACATTGGCGGGCTATGCCGGGCATCCGAACTTCGGCGGCATTCTCCTGATCGGCCTTGGCTGCGAAGTGATGCAGATTTCCGCCCTCGTTGACGGCCGCCCGATCCGGGCAGACGGCGCACTGCGTTACATGACCATCCAGACGGAAGGCGGCACCCGCGCCACAATCGCCAAGGGGCTGGAGGAATTGCGTGGCATCGCCGAGATCGCCAATCAGGTGGAACGCACCCCTGCCCCGATCTCGCACATTACCGTCGGTATGCAGTGCGGCGGCTCCGATGGCTATTCGGGCATCACAGCCAACCCCGCCCTCGGCGCGGCCTCGGATCTTTTGGTGCGCCACGGCGGCACGACGATCCTGTCCGAAACCTCTGAGATATATGGGGCCGAACATCTGCTGACACGTCGCGCCGTTTCGGCCGAAGTCGGGCAGAAGCTGATCGACCGCGTCCACTGGTGGGAAGATTACACGGCCCGCAACGGCGGGGAAATGGACAACAACCCCTCCCCCGGCAACAAGCGCGGCGGGCTGACGACCATACTTGAAAAATCGCTGGGCGCCGTCGCCAAATCCGGTGCCGCACCGCTGACGGAGGTGTACCTGTTCGGCGAGAAGATCGACAAGCAGGGTTTCGTGTTCATGGACAGCCCGGGCTTCGATCCATGCTCCGTCACCGGCCAGATCGCCAGCGGGGCCAACCTGATAGCCTTCACCACCGGGCGAGGCTCCGTTTCAGGCTACATGCCGACGCCAGGTATCAAGATCGCCACCAATTCGGAGATGTATGCGCGGCTTGAAGACGACATGGATCTGAACTGCGGCGACATCATCACCGAAGGCATCAGTATCGAAGAAAAGGGGCGACAACTCTTCGACCTCTTCATACGCGTCGCCAGCGGCGAAAAGACCAAGAGCGAACAGCTCGGCTTCGGCGGCGTCGAGTTTGTTCCCTGGCAAATCGGGGCGGTGATGTAGGATCGCCTCGGGTTTGGGAGGGCCCGCACCAATGACGACACTGGTTGAAATGAGCGGAATCGAGAAGCGGTTCCCAGGTGTGCATGCCCTGAAGAATGTGCGCTTCGACCTAAAGGCCGGCGAAGTGCATGCGCTTATGGGCGAGAACGGAGCCGGCAAGTCGACGCTGATGAAGATTCTGTCTGGCGTCTATTCGCGCGATGCCGGTGAGGTGAAGATCGCCGGCGCAAGCCATCCGCCCACGTCTCCGCGCGAAGCGCAGGATTGCGGCATCGGCATCATCCATCAGGAACTGAGCCTGATGAATGATCTGACGGCAGCCCAGAACGTCTTCATCGGGCGGGAGCCGCGCCGCAGTTTCGGAAGGCTGGACGAACCGGAACTGAATAAACGCACGGCGGAAATCTTCGCCGGCATGAACCTGAAGATCGACCCGCGCGCCCATGTCGGCAGCCAAACGATTGCGCGCCAACAATTGATCGAGATTGCCAAGGCGTTGAGCTACCAGCCACGCGTGCTGATCATGGATGAGCCGACAGCGGCCCTGAACGATGCCGAGATTGCCGAATTGTTCGAGGTGATCGCCAAACTCAAGGCTGATGGCGTCGGCGTGATCTACATCAGCCACAAGATGGACGAAATAAAGCGCATTGCCGACCGGGTGACCGTCATGCGCGATGGTGCGTGGATCGACACGCTGGATGCCGCCGACACGCCGCTGTCGCACATAATCGCCCTGATGGTTGGCCGCGAAGTCAGCGAGACACGGCTGGAGGTGCCCGACACTTCCACCGCCGAAGTAGCGCTAAAGGTCGAGGGCCTGAGCCGTGGCCGTGACATCCACGATGTCAGTTTCGATCTGCGTCAGGGGGAAATTCTGGGTTTTGCAGGACTGATGGGCGCCGGTCGCACCGAGGTTGCCCGCATCATCTTTGGCGCTGACCCGCGCGATGCCGGTTCCATCACCGTGCATGGCCGCGAGCTTGACATCCGTGCGCCACATGATGCGGTGGAGGCCGGCATCGGTTACCTGTCGGAAGATCGCAAGCATTTCGGTCTGGCCCTCAACATGAGCGTCCGCGCCAACATCGCCATGGCCAGCATGCAGCGCTATTCCTCACGGGCCGGCGTGCTGGACGAGAAGGCAATGAAGGTCACTGCCGACCGCCACATCCGCCAGCTGGGCATCCGCACGCCCTCCGACACCCAGCCGGTCGGCCTGCTGTCCGGCGGCAACCAGCAGAAGGTTGTGATTGCCAAATGGCTGGAGCGGAACTGCGATATCCTGATCTTCGATGAGCCGACACGTGGCATCGACGTCGGAGCCAAGTCGGAAATCTATCGCCTGCTGGAGCAACTGGCGGCAGAGGGCAAGGCAATTATCGTCATTTCGTCGGAATTGCCGGAAGTCATGCGTCTGAGTCACCGCATTGCCGTGATGTGCGAGGGCCGCCTCACCGGCATCCTGCCCGGCGGCAGCGACACGACGCAAGAACAGATAATGGAACTCGCGACACGGCGGGAACCGGTCATGCAGCCGGAGGGAGGACCACAATGACATCGACATCTACCGAGGCGCCACCGCAGGGAATGTTTCGGCGTCTGGCCGGCGGCGCGCCGCAGCGGTTGCTGGCCTTCGCCTCGTTGATCGTACTGCTGATCGGTTTCTCGCTGGCCTCGCCGAACTTCATGCAGATGACCAACATGATCGCCATTCTGCAGGCGGCCAGTGTCAACGGTGTGCTGGCGGTGGCGGTGACGCTGGTGATCATAACCGGCGGCATCGACCTGTCGGTCGGCACGATGATGACCTTCTGCGCTGTCATCTCGGGCGTCGTCCTAACCTATGCCGGAATGCCCCTGCCACTCGGCATCGTCGCCGCAATCGGTGCCGGAGCGCTTTGCGGCCTCTGTTCGGGCACCTTCGTCGCCAAGATGAAAATTCCACCTTTCATCGCCACCTTAGGCATGATGCTGATCCTCAAGGGACTCAGCCTCGTAATTTCCGGAACACGCCCGATCTATTTCAATGATACACCCGGCTACACACTGATCTCCCGCGGGTCGCTGATCGGCGAGATATTTCCCTTTGCTCCCATCCCGAACGGCGTGCTGATCCTGTTCGTCGTCGCCGCCTTCGTGTCCTACATCCTCAACCGCACGGTTCTCGGCCGGTACACTTTCGCTCTGGGCTCGAACGAGGAGGCAGTACGTCTTTCCGGTGTCAATACCGATCGCTGGAAGATGGCGATCTATGCACTGGCCGGCGGCATCGTCGGCATCGCCGGATTGCTGATCTCGTCACGTCTCAATTCAGCACAACCAGCGCTTGGCCTCGGCTACGAGCTGGAGGCCATCGCCGCCGTTGTCATCGGCGGCACCTCGCTCTCCGGCGGCCGCGGCACCATTCTCGGTTCGCTCATCGGTGCACTGATCATGGCGGTGCTCATCAACGGCCTGCGTGTCATGTCCGTGGCGCAGGAATGGCAGACAGTCGTGACCGGTGCGATCATCATTCTCGCCGTCTACTTCGACATGCTGCGCAAACGGAAGGCCGCCTGAGGCCCGCCGCAAACGATTGCCGGGACAATGAAGCCCGTCATGAATAACAACAGAGGAGGAAATCACATGTTGTCACGTCGTAACCTGTTCGTCGCCCTTGCGGCCACCAGCCTGCTTGCCGGGCCGCTTCCGGCCTTCGCACAGGATGAAATCTACATCCCGCTTGTCTCCAAGGGCTTCCAGCACCAGTTCTGGCAGGCCGTGCAGGCCGGCGCCGAGAAAGCCGCCGACGAGGAAGGCGTGCGCATAACCTTCGAAGGGCCAGACAACGAGACAATGGTTGACCGGCAAATCGACATGCTGTCTGCAGCACTGGCCAACAACCCGAAAGCCATCGGCTTCGCGGCGCTCGACAGCCAGGCCGCGATTCCGTTTTTGCGCCAGGCACAGGAAGCCGGCATCCCGGTCGTCGCCTTTGACTCCGGCGTCGACAGCGACATTCCCGTGACCACCGCGACCACAGACAACCTGGCCGCGGCTGCACTGGCCGCCGACAAGATGGCGGAACTGATCGGTGGCGCGGGCAAGGTGGCAGTCGTAGCCCATGACCAGACATCTCGTACCGGCATTGATCGCCGGGACGGCTTCCTCAAACGGATCGAAAGCGAGTATCCCGACATCGAGGTCGTGTCCGTCCAGTACGGCCAGGGTGACCACCTGCAATCCACAGAGGTCGCCAAGGCTATCCTCGTCGCCAACCCGGACCTCAAGGGCATGTTCGGCACAAACGAGGGTTCCGCCATCGGTGTCGTCAACGCCGTGCAGGAACTTGGCACCGAAGGTCTGGTCGTCATCGGTTACGACAGCGGCAAGGCCCAGAAGGACGCGATCATGAATGGTGTCATGGCCGGCGCCATCACCCAGAACCCGGTGGGCATCGGTTATGAAACCGTCAAGGCAGCGATCAAGGCGATCAATGGCGAGGATCTGCCGGACGTAATCGACACCGGCTTCTACTGGTACGACAAATCCAACATCGACGCGCCGGAGATCCAGGCCGTCCTCTACGATTGATACTGCTCGGGCGGGAGGCATTGTCTCCCGCCCGTTCCCTTCACTTATTCCGGCAGGCCCCCACACCATGCGGATCGACGCCCATCAGCATTTCTGGCAACCGGCGCGCGGCGACTATGGCTGGCTGACGCCCGAGCTGGCGCCACTTTATCGCGATTTCGGCCCCGAGGACCTTGCGCCCCTGATGGCTGGGTCCGGGATCGACGGCACCATTCTTGTTCAAGCCGCGCCAACAACCGCCGAGACGGAATACATGCTGGACCTCGCCCGCCAGACACCCTTCGTCAAAGGCGTGGTTGGCTGGGTGAATTTCGAAGCGGCAGATGTCGCGGAAACCATTGCCCGGCTCGCCGCCGATCCGCTGATCGTCGGGTTGCGGCCGATGATCCAGGACATCGCCGACGATGACTGGATGCTGCGCCCCGACCTCACCCCCGCCTATCGGGCGATGATCGACCACGATCTGACCTTCGATGCCCTCGTGCTGCCCCGGCACCTGACCCGGCTGTCGCGGTTGCTGGCCCGTCACCCCGACCTACGCACCGTCATCGACCACGGTGCAAAGCCGGAGATCGCCACCGGTGAGATCGTCGACTGGGCCGCTGATATGGCCGCGTTGGCTGCCAAAACATCAGCCTTCTGCAAGCTTTCCGGCCTCGCGACCGAGGCTGGTGATGGCTGGCAACCACAAGCGTTGCGTCCCTACGTCGAAACCCTGCTGGATCTGTTCGGCCCCGACCGCCTGATCTGGGGCAGTGATTGGCCGGTGGCGACACTCGCAGTGGGCTATGGCGCCTGGCATGACCTCGCCGAGGAGATGATTGGCGGCACACCGGAACAGGCGGCGGCGATCTTCGGGGGCAATGCCATCCGGGCCTATCGCCTTTAGAAAGCTGTGACGGACCGATTGGCCATCGCCGCTCGGTCCGCTCAAGTGATCAAGACATTTCAGAAACGCGACGTCAGCGACAGGCTGAATTCCCGTCCCGAGCCGTAGGAACAGACGAATTCCGTTTCGCAGCCGGTCACGTAGCGCTCATCTGCCACGTTAGTCACTGAAAGGTTGCCCTCCCAGCCGTTGGCGAACTCGTAACTCGCGAACATGTCGACGATGGTCGAACTGTCCACTTTCAGCGTATTGCTTGCCGTGGCGAAGCTTTCTCCGAGATGGCGCACCCCCGCCCCCAGCGTCAGGCCGTCGAGGCGGCCGCCGAAGTCATACGCGGCATAAAGTGAAAGGTCGGTCTCCGGTATCAGTGTCGGAGTAGTGCCAATCAGGGTGGGGTCACTGTCCTCGGTCACCTCTGCGTCGAGGAAGGTCGCCGCAGCCCCGACCTGCAAACCGTTTCCGAAAGCGTACTTGCCTTCGATCTCCACCCCGCGCGATCGCACCTCGCCCAACTGGTCATAGGACGGGAACACGCCGGTGACGACATTTTCGCGATGGATTTCGAACGCCGCCGCCGCCAGGCTGAAGTTGCCGCCCTCGGGCGCCCATTTGAAACCTACCTCGATCTGATCGCCCTGCTCCGGCTCCGTCACACCGTTGGCGGGGGAGGCGATGATCGGATCAAAGAAGCTGGAGTATGCGACATAGGGTGTGAAACCATTGGCCAGTTCATAGGCCAGCGCCACACGATAAGATGTCTCGCTGTCATGACGCGAGAAGCCGGCGGCCCCATCCTGCTCTGTATCCACGAAATCATGCCGCAGATTGAACGTCCCGAGCCAACCGCCGTAGCGCATCTGATTCTGGAAGTAGAGGCCCACTTGCTGCTGCGTCGTCACCGCGTCCTGATAGGGCGCGCCCAGCACCGGTGTTCCCGGAGGTGTGGGATCGACGACGGAGTTCGAGCCAAAGCCTACTGCCTGTGTCTCGTCGAGCCAGTAGTAGCGGGCGTCGAGACCGAAGAGCAGGTCGTGGCTGACGGGTCCGGTCTCCACCGTTCCATAATAGCGGATATCGGTCTGGGCCGTGCGCGCCAGCGTATCATGTTCGAACGCCAGCATCGCCAGCGTGCCGTCGGCATCGGTCGGCGTCGGGGAATACCCGGCATAGCCGAACGGATACCAGTAGCTTTCCTCGACACTGGCGATCCCGACCCGGCCAATGCCTGTCAGGGTGAAACCGTTCTCGAAACCATGCTCGACAATGGCCGTGAATGACGCCTGTTCCCGAGCGTAGCTATCCCAGTCAGGATCGGAGAAGTTGGCATCGGGATCGATGAAACCAAACTCCTCGGTCGGCACCACCGTGCCCTCGTAAGGCAGAAATGTGCTGCCGTTGTGCTGTTCGTCGGCGACATGGATGTTGGCAAGCAGAGTGATTTCGGTGCCGCCATCCGTCTCCAGCCGGAAAGATGGTGCGAGCGTGCCGCGCAAGCCGCTGTTGAAATCGTCATACTTGTCGCCACCCTCGATACGCCCCACCACTCGGTAAGAGCGTCCGCCCGCAAGATCGTCACCTACGTCAAACTCCGCCCATCCACCGATGGCGTCGCTTACCCCGAGCGTGAACTCACGGATTCGGCCGCCGGGGCGCTTGGACACATAGTTGACGATACCGCCGGGATTGGAGCCGCCATAGAGCGCCGAAGACGGGCCGCGCAACACTTCGATCCGCTCCAGCGTGAACGGGTCGATGTAGAAGGAACCGAAGGCGAATGCGAGGTTCTGGGCATTGTCGAGATACACACCCGTCTGGTCGGCCTGAAATCCGCGTACGCGCAGCCAGTCATAATCGTTGTCATCACCGTAGACATCGGCGGTGACACCGGCGGTGTAGCGCAGCGCCTCGCTGACACGGTTGGCATCGAAACGGTCAATGTCCTCCCGTCCGAGAACGGAGACGGATTGCGGGATCTCGCTGATCTGCAAGGGGATCTTGGAGCCGGTTACGGTCGGTGGATTGTTGTCATCCCCCACCGGGCCGGTCGCGTCCTCCTGATTTCGCAGGACAAACGTTCCGAGGTCCACGAACTGATCCCCCTCTTGGGCCAGCGCTGCCGTGGAAGCCGAAAGCAGCAGAAGCGGGCCAACGGAAAAGTTCAGAATTGCCCGGCGGGCAGGACTTACGCGCATCATGGGTCTCCAGATCGATGAGGCCGGAGCAGCGAGCCCGGCTAACAGGTACAAGGTGCGACACCGGGGGAGGCGCCGAACCGAAACTGAAAATCCGATTAATTTAATCGGCTTTATCTGTCTTGAAGAATCGGCCCGCTTGGCATCCGCCGCGGGCCCTTTGTCCAAACCCCCGGCGGCACACCGGCGGCGGCCTTGAAGGCCCTTGTGAAATGCGCCTGATCGGCGAAACCGGTATTGGCTGCAACCGTCGCGAAGGAATGACCCTCGGCCATCAGGGCCTTTGAGCGCTCGATCCTCAGCTGCAAAACCCACTGATAGGGTGACTGGCCGGTTTCCTCACGGAATGTGCGATTGAAAACGGTGCGCGAGAGACCAGCGCGCGCCGCCAGTGTCTCCACGCTGATCCGTTGTTCAAGGTTGGCCAGAACGAAAGCCCGCAGGGAATCCATTGGCAGGCTCGCCCCGGCTTGCCGTGGAGCGTCCCGCTGCGCCCTGTGAAAGACCTCCAGCAGCAGTGCGTCCGCCAATGCCTCGACATGCGCGGCGGAACGTTGCGGATCCTCGCACTCCTGAGCCAGAACTTCGGCAATCGCATCAAAACCGCTGAGGTCCGGCAGGAAAACGGGCAAGTCCAACGGCACACACCGGGGGACGATCCGGCGCAGACGCTCCAGCGACAGATGCAGATCAAGATGCCGTAGCTGTCCCGCCGCCGTGACGTTCCCCTGAAGGTCCAGACCGGCGGGAATGTAGCAGGCGGCACAGGGGCCATCCGCCACCTCCCCGCGCCTGTGCAGCAACATGTTGCGGCCCGCGAACAGAAAGACGAAACGCGGGTGCATCGACACATAGCGCCCGCCCGCCCCCGGCGCGCCGCGTACGTTCCATACATCCAGCAGCATTTCCGGCAGAGCCAGGCTGCGCACGCCGCTGAGTGGCTCTAAACCGTGAATGCAGGCGAACATCTTTGGGTGGAAGGACATGGGACTCTCCGGTTCTGTCGTGGCTCGGAGTCGTCCTGGCTCAGTTCCCTTCTATGCCGCCCGGCCCGGCTGTCAAGCCAGCAACGGGCGACCAACGGCATCAAAAAAGGGCGGATCGCCGGGATCCGCCCTTCTCTGCCGGGGATGCTGATCGGGCTATTCGGCGCGGCGGCCGACTTCGTTGAGTTCGGCGTCCAACTCGATGTCGAACTGGTTGCCGCCTTCGCAGATCACGTCGTCGAGTTCGTAACCCTCGTCCTCGACCTCGATGTCATCGGGATCCATCTGGCATTTCATTTCTTCCAGCATGGCCATGATCTTGCCGACCGTTTCGTCGTCGATGTCCTCATGCGCATCGGCAAAAGCCGGCGCGGCAAAGGCCATCATCACGACCGCGGCTACTGTGAATTTCATCCTGTTTCCTCCTACTGGATATTGAAGGTGACCTTCTGCGCGTCACCTGTCGAACCGGGAATGCGTAGCACGTGACTACCCGGCTTGATCGCCACGAATGAGAGTTCTGCGGTGCCGGCCGCATCGAATTCCAGACTGTCGATTGCCATCGGCCGGATTTCGATCTGGTTGATGACGATTTCATTCATCCAGATCGCACGGAAGAAATCGGGACCATTTAGCGCCAGTTCGGCGGAGCCGTCGGCTGTGATGAACAGCTTGTAGTAGGCCCCTGACTGCAGCATGTAGGTGCCCTCTTCCGAGAGCGCCTGACCGGAGGCAAGTGTCAGTTCGATCGGCTCACCCCGGTTGCAGGAGGCCAGCAGCCCGGCGAAGCCGAGATCATCGCACAACGGCGCCGCAATCACTGGACCGGCAAACAGAGCCGCGCACGCTGCGGCAAAAACACGCTTCATTTCCAATTCCTTCCCTGTCTTTCTTCATTCAGGTGCGACGACCACACCCCACGGTTGCTGGCCGACCTGTATGGATCTCACGGCCTCCAGAGTCTCCACGTCGATGACGGTAATGTCGTTGGAGTTGCCGTTCGTGGTGATAAGGTATTTCTCATCGGGCGTGAAGTCGAGTTGCCAGACGCGCTGGCCGACGAGAATGTACTCCTTAATCTCGAACGTCTCGACATCCACGGCCGCCACGCGGTTGGCCGGGCCCAGCGCCACGAACAGGGTCTTGCCATCGGAAGTCACCTTTGCGCCCACCGGCTGCAACCATTCCGGCTGCAAACCCGCCACCTCGAACCCGATCTTGTGCACCAGTTCCGGCGCTTCCCCGGTCATGTCGATCACCGACACGGTGCCCCCGATCTCCGACGTCACAAACAGCTTGCTGCCGTCGGCGGTGAACTGCGCGTAACGCGGCCGCTGATCGACGAGGATGTTGTGCTTGATGGCGTAGTCCGATGTGTCGATGAAATGCGCCATGTTCGTGGTCTCGGAGGTGTTGACCACCCAT
Organism: Algicella marina; assembly: GCF_009931615.1. Classification (NCBI taxonomy): domain Bacteria; kingdom Pseudomonadati; phylum Pseudomonadota; class Alphaproteobacteria; order Rhodobacterales; family Paracoccaceae; genus Algicella; species Algicella marina. The sequence continues at coordinate 1,587,086 of NZ_CP046620.1, forward strand.
CTGGTGTCCGGGCTTATTCCCATACCCTCCGGCTCCACCCCGACGGGCACCTCGGCAAGCACGGTATGGCTCTCGGTGTCGACGACCGTGACGAGGTTATCATCCTCGTTGGCAATGTAGAGAGGGTTGCCCGACGGATGAAGCACGAACAATTCCGGGTCAGGGCCGGAAGGTAATGTGTAAAGCTCTTCAAAGGTCTCTGTGTCAAACACCCTCACCAGATCATCATCGGAGGCGCAGACATAGAGCAGCTTGCCATCCGGGCTCATGGTGATACCTCGCGGCCGGTTTCCGGCCGGAAACTCGGTGATCGGCTCCCATGTGTCACTGTCGACCACGGTCACCGTGTTCCCGCGCTCGTTGGAAACGAATATCTTGTTTGCCTGTGCCGGCATGGCCAGCGCCGTAAGACAAAGGGCAAGTGCGGTGAACTTCATGGGTAACCTCATTGACTGAAAGCGGTACATGCGGACTCCGGGCGGTCGAGGCCCAGCGTATCGAGCACTGACGACTGGTGCAGGAACCCCTCCTGCGGCGAGACGCTCACCGTCATTCGACCGTTCGAGAGCAGAATTGGCTGGCGCAACTGGCCATTCCAGTCGCGGAACGTCAGCGGTACGCCCTTGAAGGCGGCGATTTCGAAATCGGGACCAAGCAGGTAATCCCGCAGGGCGGACGGTTCGGCCGTACCAATCCGCGTCACCGCCTCGCCCACCACCCGCAGCGCCAGCCACACCTGATAGTCCTCGTCGCGCATCGGCCGGGACGCGAGAGCCTCGAACCGGCGCTGGATCTGTGTCGCTCCCCAGCTTTCATGCGTGGCGGACCACGTCACGGGCCGCAGCCCGGCGGAGCCTGCTACCGGCGCGGCATCCCACAGGTGATAGGGCAGATACTCGGCGAACACGTCGCTGGCATCGGCGGCCACAACGACATCGTGATCAGAAGCACCTTGGGTAAAGGTCGGCATCTGCCGCTGCACCAGGACATGACCCGAGTCCGAAACACGGGATCCGCCTGTATCCTCGAAAATTCGTTCCTCGACCAGCCGCGCCCCGAACTTGTCGGCGGCCGCGGCATAGGCCTGCGCAAGTGCCAGATCATCCGGGTTGGAACCACCGATCAGGAACCAGTCCGTCCATTTTTTCCAGACGAGAAACTGGGCGACAGCATCGGCCCTCATGCCGGCGCTCGGTGCAACATGCAGAACGTTTGCGCGGCACGCCTCGGACCGCAGGTTGCTGTCCTCCGCAAGTGCATTCAGTATCAGCGCGTCGTCGGGTGCTGCATCCGCGAGCGCCAGCAGATCGTCGCTCTCGGCCATCACCACGAACAGACGCACCCCATCGGCCAACAGTGCCTCGAAGCGGTCGACCATAGCATCGGGCGAAACAGGGACCATCTCCGTCACATAGAGATGGCCCATGAACTGTCCGGTGGTGGAGTTGTCTTCCGTCGCCAGAGACGCGCCGGCAAAGCCAAGATCGTCGGTAGGCAGATCGAGGCGGGAAAGGGGAAGGAGCGAGGGGTAGTCGACCCGGAGGACGGCTGCCTTGATTTCCAACGCGTTGGCGGGGAGATGCACAAGAAAGCTTGTGAGGATCGACAGCAATAGTGCCCTTGCTGCAAACAGGCAGCTCTTGCCAGTAACGATCCGAAGCCTTTTCGGCACGTTGAAATCCCCCTCATGCGTCCTTCCCGTAAAGAGCTAGCACGCAGATGGCTGGGCGTGCCTCCCAAAAGGGACCGGGAAGATACGGCAGGACGATTGCCAATTGTTCCCAAATCTGTGCGAAGCAATCGACGGCGGGCGAACGTGGGGTTACGATCGCGCGACAAGGGAAAGGCGCGACAGTGTTCAGGCGGATCACACTCAAATGGCAGGTCGTTCTGTGCATCGGCCTTGTGCAACTCGCGGCTCTCGCGGTCTGTGCCACCATCTTGGTGTCGAACGCTCGCGACGCCGTGCGGGTGGAGGTCGCAGCCGGGGAACGCAGCGCCCGCGCGCTGATCCTCGCCACTCTCGGCTCCGCCCTGCAGGACGCACCGCCGGGCGAGGTCATGGTCCGGCTCGCCGACATCCTCGTACAACCGCGCCACGTGCAACTGGCACTCGTCAGCGCCCGCGACGGTGTACTCAGCGTTCGCGAGATCGGTGATGACGTCAACGATACGATGGTGCCGGAGTGGTTTCGCAACCTCGTGATGCCCGCCCTCCGTGAAACCCGCATCCCGGTACGTGCCGACGGCACCGAGTACGGATATGTGGCGATGACAACTTCGCCGGAAGACGAAATTGCCGAAGTCTGGCAGGATGTAGCCAGCCTGTTCTGGATCTTTGCACTCGCTGCCCTCATCTCCGCCGTCCTGCTCGCCCTGCTCGTCGCTCATGCCCTCAGCCCGCTGCAACGGTTGCGTACGGCTATGGATCAGTTGCGGCAGGGTGATTTTTCGGCCCGGATCAGCGGCCGTGAAGGCGCGGACCTCCTGCCGATCTTCGACGGTTTCGACGGACTCTCGCGAAGTCTACAGGCGGCAGAGCAGGAGCGTGCCACCCTTAGCCGCCGCATCGTCGAACTCGGGGACGCCGAGAGGCGCAACATTGCCATGGAACTGCATGATGAATTCGGCCCTTGCCTCTTCGGCCTGAAGGTCAAGTCTTCCTCCATCGCTCGCGCCGCCCGCACCCGCGGCGACGCCGGCCTGACGGAGGACGCTGATGCGATAATGTCCATCGTCAGCCAGATCCAGGCCTCCAACACCCGCCTGCTGACGACCCTGCGCCCCATGGCCATCGGCCAGTTGCCGTTGGCCGACGCGCTGCGCGACCTGTTCGACGCCTTCCGTACCACGCATCCCCGGGTCGACTGGCGGGTCCACCTGCCAGAGGATCTGCCCGAAACGCAGGAAATTTTCGATCTGACCGTCTACCGGTTCTTTCAGGAAGCCGCTACCAACGCCTTGCGCCACGGCAACCCGCAACGGGTCGAGGCAAAGGTCGAACACGTCGCAACGGGAACCACCGCGATGTTGCGGCTGAGCATGGAGGATGACGGCATCGGCATTGAGCATACAAGCAGCGAAGGCCGGGGCCTGACAGCGATGCGCGACAGGATCGGTGCGATCGGCGGCCAGTTGAGCATCGGCAGCACTGATATCGGCGGCACGCGCCTCGTCGTGGCCTTACCGATCGGCACCGTTGCAATCGCATCGCCACCGATGAGAGCAGTGACATGAAATCCGCCCTTGTGGTCGACGACCATCCCGTAACCCATATCGGCTGCGGCCAGCTGCTGCGCGAGGCGGGCTACGATCCGGTGCTGAAGGCGCTGACTGACAAGGAGGCGCTGACGGCGGCCGAGGCCCATGATCCGGACCTCATCGTCCTTGATCTCGGCATGCCCGGGCTCGGCGGCCTCAACCTGCTGGAACCACTGCTGCGCCGCGCACCAAACGCCCGTATCCTGATTTTCTCAATGAACGAACAGACTGCTTTCGTTTCCAAGGCACTCGCCGGTGGCGCTGCCGGCTACCTGACGAAGAACTCCGGCCCCGATGATTTCCTCGCCGCCGTCAGCGCACTGGAACAGGGCGAGATCTATCTTTCCCATGCCACTGCCCTTGCCGTCGCCACCACCCAGACCGGTGGCAGGGCGGACCCTCTCTCCTCGCTGACCTCGCGCGAACATCAGGTGCTGGTGCTTATCGGCAAGGGCAAAGATCTGCAGGGCATCGCCGACGACTTGCGCATCAGCTACAAAACAGCGGCCAATGCCTCATCCAGCCTCAAAAAGAAACTGGGTGTCCGCACGACGCCGGAGCTTATCCGTTACGCCATCAGTGTGGGCGCCTGAACGTATTGCCACCGGGCACGCGGCGTGACACGTCGCAACTGCCTAGCAATATGGCAATTTTTGCTTTCGTTTCCCCTCGAGTCAGGTTCCTCACGACCAGGGTTTTCAATCGGCCTTTAACTGACTAATAGACTCGGGAATAGATTCGAAGTCAGCCACTCCCCATTTTCCACGATCGGTGGAACCGGGTGCCAGCCAGCCGCGACAATCGTCCCAAAGATGGAATGCTGGTATGAATCCTGTCCTGTTGCGTGCAAACACCTGTGCCCCCGCCCCGCTCAATCCACGTCGTTTGCTGCTGACGCTGCTGGCGTGCACCGCGCTGGTTGCCCCAACCTCAGGCGTCGCCCAGGAAAATGACTATGATCTCGGAACGCTGCGGGTCGAAGGCGCGGATGATGATGCCAACTCCATCCTCGCAGGCTCCGTCACGTCCAGCAGCAAGACAAGCACCGATGTGCTCGACACTCCGGCGTCCGTATCGGTAGTGACGGAAAAGGAAATCGAGACACGCAAGGCCAGCAACCTTCAGGAAATTCTCGCCTACACCGCCGGTGTCCATGTCGACGAATTCGGCGCCGACGACCGATATGACTATTTCCGCATTCGCGGCTTCGACCAGCTTTCCATGGGCACATACCGCGACGGTCTTCCCGTCCGCGGCTTCGGCTGGACGTTCTCTCGTCGCGAACCCTATGGTTTCGAGCGTGTGGAGGTTCTGAAGGGGTCGAATTCGTCCCTCTTCGGCCTCAACGCGCCCGGCGGTCTCGTCAACGGAGTTTCAAAAACGCCAAAGTCCCTCAGCTTCGGTGAGGTCTACACCTCCGTTGGCGAGGACCATGCCGAAATCGGCACGGATTTCGGCGGCCCCATCGGTGACAGCAGCAATCTCAGCTACCGACTGACGGCGAAGGTGCAGGACAGTGCGTATTCCTACGACAGTTCCGATGACGATCGCGTCTTCGTCGCCGGCGGTCTTTCCTGGCGGCCCAGCGACGCGACCGAACTCACTATTCTCGCCGACTACAACAAACGCGATGGCGTACCGGGCACCGGCTTCCCTACCGGCGTGGACGTGGACATCGACAGCTTCTTTGGCGAACCGGATTTCAATGCGTTCGACACGGAAGAATACAGTCTCGGCTACAAGTTCAGCCATAGCTTCGCCAATGGCCTGACCTTCCGCTCTACCGCCCGATACAGCGATCTTGACCTGACCTACGAGCAGGTCTACGGCGCATCCACCGATCCGACTGCACCGCGTTCGGCCTTTGCGGTCTACAGCGATGCCCGCCAGTTCGCCATCGACAACCAGCTGCAGTACGACACCAGTTTCGGAATGTTCGACAGCCGCACGCTGATCGGCGCGGAGTACACCTGGATCAAGGTAGAGGAAGAGGCACTCTTCGGCAGCGCTCCCGGAATCGACATTACCGATCCGACCTATTGCGGACGGGCCTGCGTCACCCTCGGTCCATACGTCGACTGGGTGCCGGAACAATCCACGCAATCCGTCTATCTTCAGGAAGAATTGACCATTGCCGACCGGTTCATAGCCACCGTTGGCGGCCGTTACGACTACGTGGACGTGACGGTCGGCTACCCGGCGACGGGAACGGAGGAGACGCGGGATTACACATCGTTCACGGTCCGCGCCGGCCTCACCTACAAGGTAACACCCGGCCTGTCCGTCTACGCCAATTACTCGGAGTCGTTCGAACCGAACATCTGGGCACTGGCGGAGGATCCGAAGGAGGGCACCCAGTACGAGATCGGTGTAAAGTACCGCCCTGAAAGCATGAATGCCCTTTTCAGCGCCGCGCTGTTCGACCTGACCCAGACCAACGTCAATACGTACGTCACGCCGGTGGTCCAGCGCCAGATCGGCAAGGTCGGTGTCCGCGGGCTGGAACTGGAAGGCAAGTTCGCGCTGTCCAGCAACCTGAACGTCACCGCCGCCTATTCCTACTGGGACGCCGAAATCCTCGAGGACGGCATCGTCGGCAACGAGGGCAACCGTCCTTCCCGCGTGCCTCAGCACATCGGTTCCATCTGGGCCGATTACACGCTGCCGGGCGACAACCGCCGTGGCGACATGACCTTCGGCGCCGGGGTCCGGTATGTCGGCGCTACCTACGGCGACGATGCCAACACTGTGGAAGTTGACGGCTACACGCTGGTCGATGCCGCATTCAACTATCAGATGACGGAAAGCGTGGGCCTGGGTCTCAACGTCACCAACCTGTTCGACACCGAGTACCGCACCTCCTCCTATTTCGGCACCGACTATTATGGCGACGGTCGCAAGCTGACGGCGACGCTGCGCTACGACTGGTGAGCACCGTCGCTTTCGAGCCACCCGTGAAGAAGGGAAGCAAATGACGTCCGAGTTTTCCAGATCAGGCGCCACGGCCAGCAGGCGGCAGTTTATCGCCGGCGCAGCCGCCACGCTGGCAGCGCCGGCAGTGTTCGCTGCGGGAACCGAGCTTCGCTTCACCCACGCTTACGGTGAATCAGTGCTGGCCAAACCGGCGGAGCGTGTCGCCTCCATCGGTTACAACACCCACGATACCGTGCTGGCTCTCGGCACCGTGCCAGTGGGTCTGCGCTACTGGTACGGCGACTATCCGCACGGGGTCTGGCCGTGGGCACAGGATGCACTCGGCGACGGTGAACCCGTGCTGATGCGCGGCGAGGTTTCCATGGAAATTATCGCCGGCCTCGCACCCGATGTGATCGTCGCCGCCGGTTCCGGCATTTCGGAAGCCGAGTACGCCCTGCTCTCGCAGATCGCCCCGGTCCTGATGCAGGAGCCCCAATACACCACCTTTGGCAGTCCATGGCAGGCCGAAACCCGGATGATCGGGCGCGCGCTCGGGCGGCCGGACCGCGCCGAACAGCTGATACAGGGTCTGGAAGCAGCGTTCAGCGACATCAAGGCTCGCCACCCCGACTGGTCCGGAAAGACCGCCGCCGCCGCATGGCACGCCAGCGGCCAGACGGGCGCGTTTGCAGCCGAGGACACCCGCGCCCGGTTCCTCGCCGAACTCGGATTCGTGCCGACCCGGAAACTGCTGGAACTGCCCACCATCGACGGTTTCTACACCACACTCTCTCCCGAGGATCTCTCGCCTATCGACGCCGACCTTCTCGTCTGGATCTCATCCCTTGAGACCGCACCGGACATCGCCGCGCTCGCCATGCGGCGCACCCTCGACGCGCATGTCGAGGGCCGCGAGGTCTTTGCCGACCAACTCATATCCGGCGCCCTCTCGTTCGGTACCATCCTGTCGCTGCCCTTTGCGCTGGCGGAATTGGAGGAACCGATCGCGCTGGCTCTCGACGGTGATCCGGCAACAATCGTGCCATCCTCGCAGAAGGCCGGACTGCTACCGTGAGCCGTCTGCTCTGGATAGCCTGCGCCTGTCTCGCGATGATGATAATTTCGCTCACGGTGGGGTTTCGCCAGATTGCGCCCGCTGTCTACTTCGATGTCCTAAATACCTACGATCCCACCGATCCTGCCCATGTCACCCTTGCCAGCATCCGCCTGCCCCGTCTTGCCGCCGGGCTCATTGCCGGGGCGGCGCTCGGTGTCGCGGGTACGGTCATGCAGGCAATCACCCGCAACCCGTTGGCCGATCCCGGCATCCTCGGTGTCAATGCCGGGGCGGCGTTCTTCCTTCTCCTGGGCACCACAATCCTCGGGCGCGCGGACGAGGCGATCGTTGCCACCCTGGCCTTCCCCGGTGCCGCCCTCGCCTCCGCGGCCGTCTTCGCGCTTGGCGGTGGCCTGCGCGGTGATGTGGGGCCGGTGCGGCTGACACTGGCAGGCGCGGCGCTGAACGCCCTTCTGCTCTCGCTCGTCACCGGCATCGTTCTGGTCCGGCAGGACTCGCTCGATGTCTTCCGCTTCTGGGTTGCCGGCTCTCTGACGCAGGCCACCACCCGCCCGCTGCTGGAAATGGCAATGGTCGCCTGCGCCGGCGGGCTGCTGGCACTGGCCGTTGCCCCGCAGATCGAGGCCCTTTCCCACGGCAAGGAAATGTCGCGCGGCCTCGGCACCCGTCCGGGCCGGGTACAGGCCGCCGCCCTGCTGATCGTCACCATGACAACCGGCGCCGCCGTTGCCGTCGCAGGCCCACTCGCTTTTCTCGGGCTGATGGTGCCACCGCTTGCCCGCCTGCTCGTCGGCCACAGGATGCGGGCCGAACTTGTCGCCGCCGCGCTGCTTGGCGCCACCATTCTGCTCGGAGCCGACACGCTCGGGCGGCTACTACTCGCGCCGTCTGAGATCCGCGCGGGTGTCATGACGGCGCTGCTCGGAGGCCCGGTCTTCCTCTGGCTCGCCCGTCGCATCCGTCCCGGTGCCACGACATGAGAGCCGCGCTCCTCTTACCACTGCTTTTGCTCGTCGCCACCGTTACCGCGCTGATGTCCGGGCAGGCCTCGATTGGGCTGCCGCTCCTCTGGGAAGGGCTGGTGACAGGCGAAGGCCCGGGCGCACTGATGCTCGACACCATCCGCGGCCCGCGCGTCGCCACCGCGATCGGCGCGGGGGGCGTCCTCGGCCTCTCCGGCTTCATCTTTCAGACGTTGTTTCGCAACCCGCTCGCATCACCAGACATTCTCGGCTTTACGCCCGGTGCCGGCCTCGCAATCGTCGCCGCCATCACTTTCCATCTGAATGTGCCGATGCCACTTGTCTCCGCGGCGGGCGGCATCGCCGCCGCCCTGCTGGTCGCGCTGCTCGCCATCCGCCGCGGCCACGAGACCCCGCCGCTGACGCTCATCCTCGTGGGGCTCGGCGTCGGCTTTTTCAGTTCCGCCTTTTCCACCTTCGTCATGACGGTCCTTCCCCACAGCGAAGCCGCCGAGGCACAGCGCTGGCTCACCGGTTCGCTTGCCGCGCGCGACTGGGGCCATGTCGCCCAGGTCTGGTGGCCCGGCCTCCTGCTGGTGCTGCTGGCCATTGCCCAGGCTCGCAACCTCGCCGGGCTGGAACTCGGCAACGATCTCGCCTCCGGCCTCGGCCTGCGCACCGAAACCGTACTCTGGCTGCTCGCCGTCACCGGCGTCCTGCTCGCAGCCACCGGTGTCGCGGTCGCCGGACCGGTTCCATTTGTTGCACTCATGGCCGGCCCGCTCGGCATCCGGATTACCGGTGCCCGCACGCATACCAGCCGCATGCTCGCCGCGGCGGGCACCGGCGCGCTGGTGCTGACCCTCGCCGATCTCGCGGCACGGACCGCCCTGCCCGGCATCGTCCTGCCCGCCGGCGTCATGACCGGCATCCTCGGCGCACCGTATCTTCTGTGGCGCCTGTCGCGGGAAATGGAGAAAGGAACACTATGAGCCTGACAGCGGAAGCTCTCTCGCTGGGATACGGCAGCCGCCAGGTCATCAATGGTCTCGACCTCGCGTTGCCGGAAGGCCGGATGACGGCGATCCTAGGGCCCAACGGCTGCGGAAAATCCACCCTGCTGCGGGCGCTGGCACGACTGATCCGCCCGCAGGCCGGTCGCATCCTTCTCGACGAAAACGATATCCACCGCTCCAACACCCGCCTCCTGGCACGCCGCATGGCCATCCTGCCGCAATCGCCGCTGGCGCCCGAAGGCATCACGGTTGGCGATCTCGTTCGCAGAGGCCGGATCCCATGGCGCGGTTTTCTCAGCCCGTGGAGCAGGACAGACGCGGAGGCCTGCGCCGATGCGCTCGCCGCCGTCGGCATGACCGAACTTGCAGATCGTGATCTCGGGGAACTCTCGGGCGGCCAGCGGCAGCGCACATGGCTGGCCCTCGTCCTTGCGCAGACAACGCCGATGCTGCTGCTCGATGAGCCGACGACCTTCCTCGACCTCGTCCACCAGATCGATGTCCTCACCCTCCTGCGCAAGCGCAACGTGGAAACGGGCACCACGGTGATCAGCGTGCTTCATGATCTCAACCTTGCTGCCCGGTTCAACGATAAGCTCGTCCTGCTCGGCCCGGCCGGACTGGTAGCCAGCGGACCCCCAGCGGAGGTTCTGACAAAGGCCAATCTGCACACCGCCTTCGGCCTCCGGGCCGAGGTGCTGCCAGACCCGGTCACCGCCAACCCAATGGTTTTCCCGCTATGACCCTTCAGCCAGCCGGCAAGGAGACGATCATGCCTGCGTCCGTCATCTCTCAGGCCAGTTACCAAGGGCCGTTGCCCGACGGCCTTCTGGCCCACCTCGAAGAACATATCGTCGAGTTCGGCGTCCCGGTGCAGCAGGTTGCGGGCGGTCTGCATGTCACCTTCGGCACTACCTCGGTGGATCTGCGCCTCGGCGACAGCGCCATCGACGTAAAAATTTCAGCCGCGGATGAGATCGGGCTCTACCAGATGCGCGAAAGCGTTTGCCATTTGCTGGACCACGTTTTCCCGGAGAGCACTGGCCAGATGGCATGGCAGGGGGCGGAGCTTACGTCCCGCCGGCCGCCGAACTTTCAGCTTGCGCAGGTCAGATCCGTCGCGCCGCATGGCGCCAGCTTCCTGCGGGTGGAACTGCAATGCGAGAACCTTGTCGCCCTTGCCAGCGGACCGATGCACTTCTCGCTGCTTCTGCCACCCGCCGAACGAGCGGCCCACTGGCCGGAGATCAATGACAAGGGACGCACCATTTGGCCCGAGGGGCGAGATGCAATCCATCGCGCCGCCTACACCTTCGTCAGTCTCGATGCTGCCAGCAATTGTTTTACCTTCGATGTCTTCGTGCACGAGGGCGGACGTACCACCACATGGGCCCGCTCTGCCACCTGCGGAGAGACCGTGGGCATCATGGGCCCCGGCGGCGGCGATTTCCCCCCCGGCGACACGCTGATCATGGCCGGCGACGAAACCGCCCTGCCCGCGATCCGCCGCATCCTCGAAAATTCGGACGCGTCCCGCCGTGGCACCGTCTATATCGAGATCGGCAATCCGTGCGACGCCTGCCCGCTCAAAGCCCCGGCAGGCATTGATATCCACTGGTGCATTCGCGGCGAGGATAGCCTGCAAGAGCGCTTGTTCTCTCACCCGGTTTCCACCTCTTCGGAAGGCGTCTTCGTATGGGTCGCCGCAGAACAGAGCCTGATCCGCGAAGCCAAGGCGCATTTCCGCGACAAGCTGAAACTCGACCGGGCGCAATGCTATCTGGCCAGCTACTGGAGCGCATGAAATAATGCCCGGGTCAGAAGGGAGTGACACAGATGCCGACCGCAAAGCTCCGCGAACTCGGAACCTTTCCGACGGCCAATGCCGGCAAGTATATTCAGCAACTGTGCAAACACTTCGCGCACAAGGTCGAAGTCACCTGGGATGAGACAAGCGGCACCGCCGCCCTGCCGTCAGGGCCAGCTACGCTGACAGCGACCGAAACCGAACTGATGGTGGAAATAACAGCGGCGGACGCCGAGGGCCTGCAACGCGCCCGCTATGTCATCGACAGCCACATGGAACGCTTTGCCTTCCGCGAGGCCTTCAAGACGATGGATTGGCGAAAAGGCTGATAAGATTTGATCGACGCAACCGGGGCGCAACCAGCAGTCGCGCCCCGAAGTCCTTTCAGAACCGCATGTTCGCCGTCAGCGACAGCGTCCGTCCCGGTTCCGGCAACGGGACGACCCTCGGACTGTCGATACCGTCAGCAAAACGGCTGGCATAGGTCTCATGGAACACGTTGCGTACATCGAAACGCACTTCCATGTTCGGCAGGAACGAAGGCGTGTATGCGGCATAAAGATTCAACACCTCGTATCCCGGCAGATCAACCAACCCCTCGTTGTTGTCGAAGGCGATCTCCGCTGTCCCACCGATGCGCACCTGTTCGTTAAGGCTGTGCCCGGCCTCGAGCGCCACGATATGCCCGGCCGGGCGCCCGACGTAGTAGGCCGTCGAGGAAATCAACTCGTCTTCCACCTCGACATCGGCGTAGGTGTAATTCACGCGGGCAAAACCATTGCCCCAGTCGTATCCGAGCGAGGCATCGACCCCTTTGGAAACAAGGTCGAACTGGAAACCACGATCGCCAGCCTCCGGCAACACGGCGTTCAAGCCATTGATTTCAGTGTAAAATAGCGCCGTGCTGACATCCCAGCCCCCTGTCTCATAACGCAAACCCACGCGCGCAGCATTGGCGCGGGATGTCGTCAGCCCGTCGTACGTCCAGGGGGCGCCGAAATTCACCAGCGCCGCCTCCCCGAGTTCGTAGCCACCCCAGGTGGAAGCGACGCCGACATTGAAACTCAGGCCTTCGGTCAGCTTGTAGTCCAGCGCCGCATTGCCACTGATGCCGGCACTCTCGAAGGTCGAGCCATCCGCCGCCTCGAACCTCTGGAAATCCGCGCGCGCGCCGTAGGAGACGGAAAGCCGCCCGGTCAGATCCTGCCGTGCCTGCGCGAAGACACCGATATCATACAGAACTTCCTCGCCGGAACTGTCGAACGGCCCGGGACCGCGCCCCTCGCCCTCCGCCGTTTCGCGGAAGAAGTCGATACCGGTCGAGACCATGCCGCTGGCAACGCTCCAGTCGTTTTTGAACACACCGCTCAGGCTTGTGTTGGTGCCTGTCACGCCGACAACGTCGATTTCCTGTTCGTTGTAGCTCAACTGCGCTGTCGGTGCGAACCAGCCCTCCGGTTTCTCGTCGGTGTAGGTCAACGTGAAGGACTTGCGCCGTGACAGCGCCGCAATGCTCTCACTCGTCGCACCCACGACCTCGCGGAAATCGGGCCGTGAAATCAATATTCCGCCCGGCCCCGCCTGAGCAGAGCGCCGGCCATTGTCCTCGGTCTGCGACGCCGAGAACGACAGCCTTTCTCCACCCTGCGCCGTAAACGCCAGCTTGACCATGTAATCCGTCAGGTCCGCTTCCGTGCCCGGCACCTCGATGCCGTCACCATCCTCGTAATCATCGCTGATATGGCGGGTACCGCTCAGCAGCCATTCGAACCCACCGGTCTGTCCGAACAATGCCAGCGTGCTCCGAAGTGCCACGCCGTTGTCCGATCCGGAGATGGAGGCAAATCCACCGAAGGGATCGCCGGGGTCGAGAAAATCGCGCGCGTCCTTTGTCTCATAGGCAAGGGAGCCCGCCAGCGCACCCGCGCCCGCACCGGAATCGGCGGGTGCTATCCCCTCGCTGACTTCCACAGACTTCAGCATCGCGGGATCGAGCAGGACGTTCCCTGTATGGTGAAAGGCCGACTTGTTCTGTCGCGCTCCGTCGATGGTCACAGACAGCAGGCTCTCCTCGAGACCATTCACGTAAACTTTCTGGGCAATACTTGCCCCGCCACTGGCCTTCACGGAGGATTCCCCGGCAAACACATCCTTCGTGGTCACAGGATTGCGGTTCTCGATGTCCTCCTCGTCGATGACCTCGTTCCCGAGCACCGACTGCGCGCCCGTCGATTCGATTCGCAACGTTCCCAGATCCACGGCATTCTGTGCCTGTACCGCCGTCGGCAATACGGCCAGACACGCCGGCAGAAGCAGGTAACCCCCACGCAACTTTTCCATAATTTTCCCCTGATCAATGGCGCTTGCTGGATGGCACGTCAGGGACGTGTGGTCTGGCTGTGGCCGCACACATTTTCACGCATCCGTTACCTTACTAATTTAGTCAAATCAACGCGCCGCCTTAGCCTGTTTCGTGCCAGTTGCCAAAATGAACCGTTTTCGACACCGATACGGGGTTTCCATCACCAAATAAGTTGATAAAAGGAATCGGGATTTATCCTGACAAGTAAAGTCAACAATGATGAAAAACCACGCACTTCCATCCCGGGCGAGCCGCATTTGCGGTGCCGCCGTCTTCGCCGCCGTCAGTTGCGCCCTGCCCGCCCACGCACAGGACGACACGTCCGGCGGGACATTGTTGATCGAACTCAACACCGTCAGCGACAACAACGGCAACTGCCGTATGACCTTCATGGCTCAGAACCAGTACGAAACGGAGATTGAGCAAGCCGTATTCGAAACCGTCATCCTCACCACTACCGGTGAAGTCGCGCGTCTTTCGCTCTTCGATTTCCAGTCGCTGCCGGCCGCCAAGCCGCGTGTCCGTCAGTTCGACCTCGCTGACATGGCCTGCGCCGACATCGGCCGCGTCCTCATCAACGGCACCGCCACCTGCACTGTGGAAGGCGCTGCCTCCGACGCCTGCGAAACCGGTCTCGAGCTCAAGAGCCGCATCGACGTGGAACTGCTCGGATGAATGCTTTCACCGACATCACCGAAGTTCTCCGCCGCATAATTGATCTCGGTGGCCCGGTCGTCGCCATCCTCATCGGCATGTCGGTCATCACCGGCGCCGTGACCCTCTATAAGCTCTGGCAGTACCGCGCCGCCGGCGTAGGCCGCCATCTCGTGCTATCCGAGGCCATGGGCATCTGGGATTCCGGCGAGGCCCGCGCCGCCAGCCGCCGGCTGGACGACAGTCGCAGCTACCTGGCGCCGATGATCGCGTCTGCCATGCGCGGCAAGGGCGGCAAGCATCTGCCCGACCGTCTCACCGCCGAAGCCGGCGCCGCGTTCGAAAGGCTGGAAAGCGGTTTCCGCATTCTCGACAGCATCGCCCAGCTTGCCCCCCTGCTCGGCCTTTTCGGAACCGTGCTCGGCATGATCGACGCCTTTCAGGCGTTGCAGAATGCCGGCAGTTCCGTCGATCCGTCAATTCTCGCCGGCGGCATCTGGGTGGCGCTCATGACCACCGCCGTCGGTCTTGCCGTCGCCATGCCCACCTCGCTCATCCTGACGTGGTTCGAAAGCCGCATGGCCAAGGAACGCGCCTTCGCGGAACTCGCCCTCAGCACCATCCTGGCCCCACGCGGCGAGGCGCAGACGGCAGAGGTGCCCGCAGGTGTACCCGCCTATGCCGGCTAGCAAACCCTTTCAGCGCCGCCGCCTGTCGATGACGCCGCTGATCGACGTCATCTTCCTTCTGCTGCTCTTCTTCATGCTGTCCTCGACCTTCTCAAAATTCGGCGAGATCGAGTTGACCCATGCCGCAGCGGGTGCCGGCACGCAGGCGGAAAAGCCGTGGTTTCTGCAACTGTCAGAGGATGGGCTGCGGCTCAACGGTGCCGACACTCCGCTGGAGGCAGTGGCCGAGACTGTTGACACCGGCATCATCCTCGTCAGCCTCGCCGCCGGGACATCTTCCCAGCGACTTGTTGATTTGCTCGCGCAGCTGCGCGGCAAACCCGGCCTCAGCGTCACAGTTCTGGAATAGCCCCATGATTCCGCGCCCCGCCCCCAGACCGAAGAAGGATGCGACCATCGCGCTGATCAACATCGTCTTCCTGATGCTGATCTTCTTCCTGATCGCCGGCACCCTCGCCGCGCCGCTGGATCCGGATCTGCAACTGGTCGAGACGGGCGATCTCGAAGGCCGCGAGCCGCCGGATGCCTTGGTCCTCAAGGCCGACGGCAGTCTCACCTATCGCGGCGAACCGGTCACCGCCGAGGCGCACATCGCCGGGCTGGAGGACCTGTCCGCCATTCGCATCGTGCCGGACCGGGCGGCTGCGGCCGAAACCCTCGTCTCCGTCGCGGCCACCTTGCGCGACGCCGGGGCCGGAAAGGTCATTGTCGTGACAGAAAGGGCCCTGCAATGATCCCAGCCTCACGTCGTATCGCTACCGCCGCTCTGCTTGGCTCCGTCGCCCTCCACGCCTTCGGCGCCACACTCGGTCCGGGTCCGGACCCGGTTCAAATCGAAGGCGGCTCCGGTGCCGCAGTCGCCATGCTGGGCGACAATTTCGCCGATCTGACAGCCGGAACCGAAGCACCGGTAGAACCTGACGTGGCAGAGCCGTCGGAAACGCCGGAGACAACCGAGCACACTCAACCCGATCAGGTTCGCCCCGTGACCGAACCAGTGCAGCCCCGGACCCCGACACCGCCGACCGTCACGCCGCCCGCCGAGGCGCCACCGGTGGAGGTCACGGCGGCCCAGCCGGAACGCAGCGTCCCGGTGACCGCGGCTGAGCCGGTAACGGCCGTGGAAACCGCGCCGGTGGAAACAGTGCAACCGGCAGCCAACCAACCGGTCGAACCGGAACCGCAGGTGGCAGAACCGGTGACACCGGAGACGACCGTAACCGCCACCGATGCCCCACCCCGTCCGCGGACACGGCCGAAGGACTTTGCCGAAACCCTGCCCGAGCCTCCACCCGAACCGAAACAAACGCCCAGACGTGTCGTCGAGAAGCCGAAGCCACAACCCGCGGGCAACGCCCAGGCCAACGCCACGCGCGGCAGCACCCAAGGTGCCAGCACTGCCCGTGAAGCCAATGCCTCTACTGGCCAATCACGGGCGCAGGCGCAGGGCAATGCCGCCGCCTCCAATTATCCGGGTCAGGTGATGCGCAAGCTCACCGGCGTGCGTAAACCGCGCCTGCGGGCGCGCGGTACTGCCGTCGTGACGTTCACCGTTTCCAACAGTGGCGGGCTCGCCGGCCTCAGCCTCGCCAGCAGTTCCGGCTCCGGCGCACTGGACGAAGCAGCACTCGGCTGGGTCCGTCGTGCCGCGCCCTTCCCGCCACCTCCGCCCGGCTCTCAGCGTTCCTTCCGCGTCAGCATCAAGGGTACCTGAAAACCGCCGTAAGCCCGGCAGCCTTCAGACCTGCACGACCGGTTTGCCATTCTGGACGATAACCGCCGCATCGGTGCCGAACACGTCGCGCAGCAGGCCGGCATTGACGATTGCCCCCGGCGCACCCTGTGGCCCCAACCTCCCATTGCGCATGGTCACTATGTTGTCGGCGTAGCCACTTGCATAGTTGATGTCGTGCAGCACGATCACCACCGTCCGGGAGTGCTGCTCCGCCAACTCCCGCAACAGCGCCATCAATGCACGCGAGGCAGCGATGTCCAGGTTGTTGAGCGGCTCGTCGAGCAGAATGTAGCCGGTGTCTTGCGCGTAGGTCATTGCCACCAGCGCCCGTTGCCGCTGTCCACCGGAGAGCGTCGTCAACCGCCGCTGCGCCAGGTCTGTCAGGTCGAAAGTGGCCAGTGCCGCCTCGACAATTGCCCGATCTTCCGTCGATGGCCGCCCCTTGTGATAGGGATAGCGCCCGAAACTCACCAGTTCCCGAACCGTCAGCCGCAGGCCGATCTCATGGCTTTGCGGCAGGATCGACAGTTTCCGCGCCAACACGTCGCTGGCACAGACGCCAACTTCCAAACCGTCGACCGTGATGCGTCCCGTCTGCAGTGGCAGCAGGCGGGCGATCAGCGACAGCAGGGTCGACTTCCCGGCGCCATTCGGTCCGATCAGTGCCGTCACCTGCCCCTTCGGCAAGGTGAGGTCGATGTCGGCAAGAATGGGCTTGCCCTCGATTTCATATCGCACACCCTCAATCTCGATCATCGCACCCCTCTCCGCATCAGCACCACCAGAAACACCGCCCCGCCAATCAGGTCGATCACCACTGACAGCGGCGTCGCCAATCCAAGTATCCGCTCCAGAACGATCTGCCCGCCGACCAGCGTGATCCCCGCGATGAGCGCCGCCGCCGGCAGCATCACCGCGTGATTTGCTGAAGGCACCAGCAGGTACGCGAGGTTGACCACCAGCAATCCCAGGAACGCAACCGGCCCTACCAGCGCCGTCGAGGCAGCCACCAGCACAGAGATCAGCAGCAGTGCCTCCATCTGTCGCCGGCGCGGATCCACGCCGAGATTGATGGCCGCGTCATTGCCCAGCGCCAGTACGTCCAGCACATGGCGCAGCCGCCAGGCTCCGAAGACCGCAACACCGCAGACCGCGGCCGTTATTCCCAGCAACTCCGTCTCGATGGCATTGAACCGTGCAAAACTGTCCACCTGGATGACACTGTACTCGTTCGGATCGATCATCCGTGCCACCAGACCGCTGAGAGACCGGAACAGAACCCCGACGATCACCCCGGTGAGCACCATTCGCATCAGGTCCTCGCGGGAGCCTGACAGCAGGGTCGAGAACAGCGCGAGTGCACCCACTGTCAGCGCCACCAGCGTCACGAAGAACAATGTCAATTGCGAAAGGCCCAGATAGCTCTGCGCTCCGAGGAAGAACACCGCCAGCGACAGCAGCAGCACGTAGAGCGCATCGAACCCCATGATCGAGGGCGTCAGGATGCGGTTGCGGGTCACCGTCTGGAACAACAGCGTTGACGTCGCCACCGCCACGCCCACCACCAACAGTGCCGCCAGCTTTGCCCCTCGGAACGGCAGCACGAAACTCCAGCTGCCCCGTGCTCCGATCGTCATATAGAGGACGGAACACACAGCCAGCATCGCGGCCAGCACCAGCAGGCGCCTACCCTGCATCGCGCGCGGGCCTGTACAGCAACCAGAGGAACATCACCGTGCCGACCACGCCGAAGACGGTACCCACCGGAATCTCGAACGGGAACCGCAATACCCGCCCGATTACGTCCGAAACCAGTACCAGTGTGGCCCCCATCCAAGCCGTGACGGGCAATGTTGCCCTCAGGTCATCGCCCCATATCCGCGAGACAATGTTCGGCACCACCAGCCCGACGAAAGGGATCATGCCCACTGTCACCACCGTCAGTGCAGTGACGATGGCGATTGCCACCAGCCCCAGCAGCATCACCTGACGGTAGTTCAGGCCCAGGTTCACACTCACCGTCTGCCCCATGCCGACGATGGAGAATTGATCGGCGGCGAAATAGCTGATCAGGGCGACCAGCGCCGCCAGCCAGAGTAATTCGTACCGCCCCTGCAAGACGCCGGAGAACTCGCCGCTCATCCACACGTCGATGTATTGCAGCAAATCGGCCTGATAGGCGAAGAACGTCACAACCGCGCCAATGATCCCGCCGTAGGCCAGCCCCACCAGTGGAACGAAGAGCGGTTCTGTCGGCGGCAGGCGCCGCACGATCGCCAGGAACCCGAGGCTGGTTACCAGCGCGCAGGCCGCCGAAACCGCCATCTTCACCAGGATGGCTGCTCCCGGCGCGAACATCGTCACCAGCAGGATGCCCAGCGCCGCGCCCTGCCCGGTACCTGCGGTCATCGGTTCCACGAAGCGGTTGCGGACCAGCATCTGCATGATCGTGCCACAGATCGCCAGCGCCGAACCGGTGATCAGCACGGCGAACAGGCGCGGCGCCCGGCTCTGGATCATCAGCGGCAGTGCATCCGGGTTGGTCAAGAGATCGCCGGGGGTCAGATCGATCACCCCGACGAACAGGGACAGGATCGCCAGCGCCACCAGTCCTGCCACCGACAGAAGCTTGGAAAACAAGGGTCAGTTTCCGGGGAAAGCCGCCTGAATTTCATCCATGACAATGTTGAGGGACTGAATGCCACCTCCGGAAATGTAGACGGGCGCGGCACTCAGGAACACCACTTGGCCGCTCTTCCACGCCTTGGTGTCACGTATCAGTGCGTTGTCCAGGGTCGTCGCAGCACTGTCGCCCTCCTGCCCCGTGGCCGACAGGCGGTCGATCACCAGCAGGATGTCGGGATCGACCTCGCGGATGAATTCGAAGCTGATAGCCTCGCCATGTGTCGTCTGTTCGACAGCTTCCACGGCTTCCGGCAATTCCAGCGCCGTATGCAGCCAGCCGAACCGGCCCGCCGCGCCGTAGGCGGAAATCTTCGGCCCGTTGGTCAAAACGATCAGCGCGTTGCCCTTTCCGCCAACGGCGGCCTTTGCCGCCTCCAGCTTCGCCTCGAACTCCGCGTGCAATTCCGCCGCCTCATCTTCCTTGCCGAAGATCTTGCCATAGGCTTCCAGACGCGCCAGTCCCTGGCCGATCGTGTCCTCCCAGATCGTCATGTCCAGCGTTGGAGCCAGCTTCGCCAGATTCGGCACCTGTTCCTGCGAACGCCCGCCCGCGATGATCAGATCCGGCTGCAAGGCGTTGACCGCTTCGAAATCCGGCTCGAACAGCGAGCCGACAGGCTCCGTCCCCTCGGCGGCATCCTCCAGAAATGGCAGGTAATACGGCCGCACCAGCCCTGTCGGCTTCACCCCCAGCGCATCGAGCGTATCGAGCGCAGCGATGTCGAACACGGCAATTGTTTCGGGTGCCGTCTCCACCGCCACTGGTCCGGCATAAGTTTCGACGGTTACTTCCTCGGCAACCGCGGGTGCGGCAGCCAGCGTCAACGCAAGCGCAAGTTTTCTGAGCATATCAAGGCTTCCCCATGGCATTGGATGGCTCGTTTGCACTGGCTCTCCGGTTTGGGTCTTCCTACTGCCGCCTTTTTGCGGAGTCCAGCGTACCTGATAATTTCAGTCGGAAAAGGTAGTGTCCGCCCCTCCGGATTCGCGGTCACGTCCAGCGGCGCACGGGAAAAACCGTTGGATTCAAATGTGAGAATGCGGCTTTCCCTACGTCCGCACTCCGTCACCCAACTGTCATTCAACCGTCATCAAAGCTTCCATCAGCCCTCGTATTGCGCCTAAGATCAGGCACCATTCAACATGAGGGGGATTCCATGCCAATCACACGCCGTTCCGCAATGAAGCTCACGGCCGTTGGCGTCGCCACACCTGCCGTTCTGCGCGCCACGGACGCGCTCGCGTCATCGGGCACCGTCAAGGTCTTCGCTTGGCAGGATTACGTCCAGCCCAACATCGCCGAGAAGTTCGAGGCCGATACCGGTATCACGCTGGAACTGACGACATTCGGTTCCAACGATGAAGCCGAATCCACCGTCCGCGCCAACGGCGGCAAGGGCTTCGATGTCGTTTTCCCGACGATCACCAACGCCGGCAACTACACTGATGACGCCGGTGAGAGCTTCTTCGCCCCCATCCCCGCCGCCGTCAACAGCGGCAACGTAATACCCTCCTTCCTGCGTGACAGCGCCGGTCTCGGCGGTGTGCAGAACGGCGAACAGATCGTGCTGCCGTTCGACTGGGGCACCGAAGGCATCACGCTCAACCGCGCCGAACTGAACATCTCGGACGCCGATCTCTCCTTCGGTGATCTATGGCGTCCGGAGGCGGCCGGCAAAGCTGCCTTCCGCCAGAAATCCGCGCTTTTCGGTGCCGGCCTCTACCTAGACGCCACGGGCGAGGTGCCTTCCAACCGGATGCTGGATGTCTACAAATCCGAGGAAGATGCCCGCCGGGTCTTCGGCGACATCGCCCGGTTCATCGTCGCCAACAAGCAGAACTTCGGCGCCTTCTGGAACAACGCCACGGAGGCCACGTCCGCGTTCAAGGAAGCGGGCTGCGTCATTGGACAGACATGGGACACAACGGGTCTCCTGCTCAGCCGCGAAAACAGCGATTATGTTTATCGCGCGCCCAAGGAAGGCATCATCACCTGGCTCGACAGCTTCGGTATCCTCAAGGGTGCGGATAACTACGATCAGGCCGTCGAATTCATGAACTTCATGCTTCAGCCCGAAGTAGGTGGCATGTTCGCCAACAACACCGGCTACAACTCCGCCGTCACCGGCGCGGCGGACTTCGCATCTGACGAGTACAAGGCGCAGTTCAACGACACCTACACGCAATCGGTGCTTGGCAACATGTGGTGGTGGCAGGCAGAACCACCGTTCCTCGCACCCGTTCAGAACGAGTTCGTCGAAGTCATCACCAACGCCTGATCCACACAGGTTCAGGGTGGCCCGCAAATAGGGCCACCCGTTTCACGTCAGGGGGAGCCATGCACGGCAAGGATGTGCGCCTTGAGGGCGTTTCCATCACCTATCCCAACGGGTTCACGGCGGTTCAACCAACCGATCTCGAAGTCCGCGCCGCCGAATTCTTCTCCATCCTCGGCCCCTCCGGCTGCGGCAAGACGACGATCCTGCGCACCGTCTCGGGCTTCGTCGAGCCGACGGCGGGCCGCGTGCTCATCGGCGGCGAAGATCAGGCCGGAATCGGCCCCAACAAGCGCCCCACCGCGCTTATCTTTCAGAATCTGGCGCTGTTCCCACTCATGAAAATCTGGGAAAACGTCGCCTTCGGTCTGGAGGCCCGCGGCGTTTCCCGCCGCGCCCGCCGCGCCAAGGCCGAAGAATTGCTCAGTCTCGTTGCCCTCGCGGATCAGGCCGACAAGACACCGGGTGAACTTTCGGGCGGTCAGCGACAGCGCGTCGCCATCGCCCGTGCCCTCGCCGTCGAACCGGCAGTGCTGTTGCTGGACGAGCCCTTGTCTGCACTGGATCTGAAGTTGCGCCAGCATATGCGGGCGGAATTGCGCGCGATCCAACAGAAGACCGGGGTCACTTTCATTTACATCACACACGATCAGGGTGAGGCACTGACAATGTCGGACCGGATCGCCGTCATGAACAACGGCGTGGTCGAGCAGGTCGGAACCGGCGATGACGTTTATGCTGCCCCAACCTCCGCCTTCGTCGCCTCGTTTGTGGGCGAGGCCAACCAGTTTCCGGGCCGTATCACAGCCACCGAAGGCGGCATGGCGCAGATTGAAACCGCCCACGGCCAATTCACCGGCCGAAACACCACCGGTCTGCGAGAGGGCGATGCCGCGATCCTGTTCGTCCGGCCGGAGCGTCTGGGCTTCGGCGGCGACTTCTCCAACACGCTTCACGCCCGGATGGAGCGGCGCGACCTGGAGGGTGCCTTCGTCAACTATGCTTTGCGCACGGACACCGGCCACAGCCTCATGATGCACCAGACAAACGCGGGCATGACCACCGCTCCGTCCGATAGCGTCACCAGAATCGGCTTTGACGCAGACAGTGCCCTTGTTCTGCCCGAAGGGCCTGTCGCCCGCACCGGCGCGGAGATCGCAGCGCAATGAGTGGGCTGCTGCGCGGCTACGGGCGTGGCCTCACCGCCACTTTCTTCGCCCTCGTGGCCGCCTGGGCGCTGCTGCTAATCGCCTTCCCGCAAATTACCATGCTCGAACGGGCACTCACGGCTCCGAAACGCCAACTTGACAGTTCCATCGCCCTGCAACTTTCCCGCGATGCCAGCACCTGCATATCCGTACTTGAAACCAATGCAGCGGCAGCGGCGGCACCCGCTCCGTCCGGCGGCCTCACCGTCCCTTCGCCATCGGGTGTGGCCGTTCCATCGCCGTCCGGCATCGGCGTTCCGTCGTCCTCCGGCATGGCGGTCCCGTCCGCCAGCGGCGGCAGCGATCGTCCTTATGTCCTGCAATGTGACCGCGCCAGCACCCACACCCGTCTCGTGCGGGATGACGGCATCATCGCCTGGCTGGACGAAACCTATGACATTCCCACACTCACCGTTCCGCAGGACGCCTCCGTCGAGGAGCAGAAGGAAGTCGCCTCTGAAATCTCCGCCCTGAGCCAAGACCTCTACAGCACGTTGCGTCAGAGGGAGGCCAACGCCTTTCCCTTCACGCTTGCAAATTTCAACGCTCTCACAGCCCCGCGCCTCATTCCGATCTCACCTGAACAGAAGGCAGTGGAGGATGCGCAATTCGGCACCCGCCTCCTCTCCCTCTCGGGGCTGAGATATGAGCGTGACGGCGAGGTCTACATGCGCCTCGGCCTAGTGACCCTGGCCCGTACACTCGTCTTCGCCATTCTCGCCACCGCCCTCGCCCTCGTCATCTGCTACCCCATCGCCTACAAGGTCGCGCTCGCCACCCCGCCAAAACAAGCTGTCTGGCTGTTTCTTGGCCTGATCATCCCCTATGCCATCGTCGAGTTGATGCGCATTTACGCTTGGACAACGATCATTGACACTCAGGGGCTTATCAACGGCCTCCTCGGCAGTCTCGGCCTGATCTCGGAGCCGATACCGTTCAAGCGCTTCCCCGCTACGGTCTTCGTGGTAATCGTCTACACCTATGTGCTGTTCATGGTCTTTCCGATCTACAACGTGATGTCGACGCTGGACAGAAACCAGATCGAGGCCGCCCGAGACCTCGGCGCCACTTCCCTGCGTGTACACCGGCGTATCGTCATTCCCCACGCCAAGCCCGGCATCGCCGTCGGCTGCATCGCCACTTTCATGCTTGCCGCCGGTGCCTTCTCCGTTCCGCGCATTATCTCGCGCGGGCTGCAGGCGGAATGGTTCAGCCAGACGATCTACAGCAAGTTCTTCGAGAGCGAAAACTCCAACATCGGCGCCGCCTACTCCTTCGCCTACACCATTCTCTGCTTCGTTATCGTCGGCCTGTTCATGTGGATCATGCGCACCCGCCTGAAGGACTTCGCGAGGAGCCAATGACGTCCGACCGCCTCCTTACCCTCTACACCTGGGCCTTCCTGATCTTCATGTTCGGGCCGCTGATCCTGATGATCATCTCGTCGTTCAACGACATCTCACCCCCCTCCGTCACCGACTGGCAGGGCCTGACCGGCAAATGGTACGCCTATTTCTGGATGCCGGAGGAGGCACTGCGGGCAGACCCCGTGCTGCGCTCGCTCGACCGGCCGCGTTTCATCGCCTGTTTCGGAAATTCTCTGAAAGTTGCGGCTATTGTCGTGCCTTTGGCCCTGGCACTGGGGCTCGCTGGCGCTGTTCTGCTCACCCGCTGGCGCAGCCGTGCCAACGGTGTACTCTGGTGGGTGCTGCTGTCGCCGATGCTTGCTCCCGGCATCGTTCTCGGCCTTTCCGCCCTCGTCTTCTGGGGGCGTCTCGGCGTCAGCGCCGGACTGTTCACCATCATCATGGCGCAGGTCACCTTCATCGCCGGCTACCCGATGCTGATCCTCATGGCCCGTCTTCAGCGTCAGCCGGTGGAGCTGGAGGAAGCGGCACTGGATCTCGGGGCCAC
Organism: Algicella marina; assembly: GCF_009931615.1. Classification (NCBI taxonomy): domain Bacteria; kingdom Pseudomonadati; phylum Pseudomonadota; class Alphaproteobacteria; order Rhodobacterales; family Paracoccaceae; genus Algicella; species Algicella marina. Next base: position 1,611,649 of record NZ_CP046620.1, read on the forward strand.
GCCCATGCGCGTCTTCCGCCGCCTCACCCTGCCTTATCTCTTCCCGGCACTCGCCTCCGCCGCCGTCATCGCCTTCATGGCGTCGATGGAGAATTACAACACCACCATGTTCGCGAAGGGCGGTGCCTGCACCTTCGCCACCGAGATCGGCGCGATGGCCCGCAATCCCAACGGTCACCCGCCGGTAATCAATGCCGTTGGCACCGTCATCATCCTGCTCACCGTGTCCGCGGCCCTCGCCCACACATTCCTTCTGTCGCGTGAGGCGCAGGACAAGTGATCCGCGCCCGCTGCCACCCCGCACTGGAAGCCATACTGCCAAAGCCGGTACCTGCGAAGTCAGCCCTACCCGACTGGTTTCGATCCATGCCCTCTGAATCGGTGGCGGACAGCCTCGGGGGCGCTTCCGTCCGCACCCTCAAGCATTGCCCGCCCTTCATCGACGCACTCTCCACCGGCATTCTGATGCCCCTTGCCGCCGACCTCCGGTTCGACGACGGACATGTTTCGTGGGACTGGGATCCACCGTTCCTGCCCGACACCGCCCTCGCCCGCGCACCCGTCTCCGTCCACGTGCCGGAACAAGCCAGCGGCGCGCCGCTCGAAGACACCATTCTCAAGTTCATGAATTTCTGGGCTTTGGAGACCCCGCCCGGCTGGTCGCTGCTCTTCACGCATCCGCTCAACCGAGAGGACCTGCCGTTCCGCACCCTCTCCGGTCTCGTCGATTGCGATAGCTTTGCTGACGGCTACGTGCATTTTCCGGCACTTTGGCTGCAACCCGGCTTCTCAGGCATCCTGCCCGCCGGCACGCCGGTCGCACAGGTCATCGCCGTCCCACGTGACGGCAGCGGGCTGATCGTCGAAACCATGACCGATGGCCAGATTTCCGTGAACCGACAGGTGCAGGAAGCCATAGGCGCCGAACCCGGCGTCTACCGCAAACGCTTCCGCCACTAGAAGCGGAGCGGCAACCGCCCCTTGGAAGCCCGCACAGACGCAACGATCGCGTGTTGCCGCCGCGCCGGATCATCCCAAAGCTCCGCCCGCAGGCTCTCGGCCTCCGGCTGCCTCCCCTCTGCCGCCGCCCGGTACAACAGCATATCCACCTCCGGATCCGTGCCCTGCAACGGCAGCAATGCTTCCCATGCGTCCGCCACCCGGCCCAGCCGCAGCGCCACCCGGCCGAAATTGCGCCGCGCGTCACCATCCTCCGGCACCAACATCAGGGCACGCCCGAACGCATCGGCCGCCTCCGTCAGATCACCTGCTTCCAGGGTAGCGCGGCCAAGCTCGAACCATGCATTCGCGTGCCCGGGTTCCACCTCCACCGCCTGCCGAAGCCTCTTGCGGGCCGGCGCCCACTTACCCTGCTCCATCATCACCTTGCCCAGATTGTAGAAAACCGCCGCCGGTGCGTCCTTTCGCTCCGCCGCCCGTTTCAGCATCCGTTCCGCAGCCGGCCAGTCGTGTCGCGCCAGCAGGTCCGGCAATTTCTCCAGTCCTTGCATGGTGACGACAATGTTGCATCCGTTTCCGCTTGGCAATGGCGTCACAATAGCATTGCAATACCACGGTAGTTACGGTCGCCAACGGAAAGCCTGCGATGATACCCTCTGTCTTCACCAGTCCCGGTCGCTTCTGGCGCGGCAACCTTCACACCCATTCGACCCTGTCGGACGGCGTACTCGACCCGGCCGAGGTCTGCCGTCGCTATCAGGCCGAAGGCTACGACTTCATTGCCCTCACCGACCATTTCATCGGCTGTTTCGGATATCCGATCGCCGACACGCGTCCTTGCAGAAACGATGCCTTCACCACATTGCTCGGGGCAGAAATCCACTCTGGCGCCATGGAGAACGGCGATCTTTGGCACATTCTCGCCGTTGGCCTGCCGCAGGACTTTACCCCGCCCGATGCGCCGGATTTTCAGGCCACCGCGGATCAGGAGTCCGGCCCGGCCATCGCCGCGCGCGCCCGCAAGGCCGGGGCCTTCGTCGCCATCGCCCACCCGCAGTGGTCCGGCCTGACACTTTCCGACGCCGCCAGCATTGAGGCCGCGCACGCTGTGGAGGTCTACAACCACGGCTGCGCGATTGGCGCCGAACGGCCAGACGGCTTCCACACGCTTGACCTTCTGCTCTCGCAGGGGCGCGACCTGACGCTGATCGCCACCGACGACGCACATTTCACCGAACCGGATCATTTTGGTGGATGGGTAATGGTCAAGGCGGAGCAGAACACGCCAGAGACACTGCTCACAGCGCTGAAGTCCGGCAACTTCTATTCCTCGCAGGGTCCGGAACTGCGAGGAATCGAAGTCAGCGCCGATACCATCACGGTCACGTCTTCAGCTGTCAGCCGCGTCATCGTTCAGGGCCATGGTTGCGCCGCCGTCGCTCATCACGGCCACTCGCTCACCCGCGCCGAGATCCCTCTCGGCCGCTTCACCGGCAGCCCGTGGCTGCGCGTTACCATCGCGGACGCCGCCGGGCGTCGCGCTTGGAGCAACCCGCTCCACCTCTGACGACACAAACGCCGGAAATTATGCACTCCTCAAGCGCGGCCTTGAGGCCTTTCTTTTCCGATCTTTGCGGGCATTCACGCTTGCATTGCCGCCACATCACTGCATAATCTTCACCAATAAGCGGAATCAACGCAATCAGGGGGAAATTTTGCAAAGTGTTGGCGAGGCCTTTTCCCTGGCAATATCGCTGGTCCTTTCCGGCGATCCCGACCTGCTGGAAATCGTCCTGCTGTCCCTCCGCGTCAGCCTCACCGCCACCATCGTCGCCGCCGCGATAGGCCTGCCGCTCGGCGCCCTAATCGCCATCAGCCGTTTTCGCGGCCGGAACGTCCTTCTCATCCTGATGAACGCCCTCATGGGCTTGCCGCCGGTGGTTGTCGGCCTCCTCGTCTACATCCACTTTTCCCGCGCCGGACCGCTCGGCTTTCTCGGCCTGCTCTACACCCCGACAGTGATGATCATCGCCCAGACGATCCTGATCACCCCCATCGTCGCCGCTCTCTCGCGACAGGTGTTGGAGGATTTGCATGCCGAATACGCCGAACAGTTTCGCTCGCTCTGCCTCGGTCGCTGGCAATCGGTTCAGGCTTTGCTCTGGGATGCCCGTTACTCTCTCCTCACCGTCGGTCTTGCCGGCTTCGGCCGCGCCGTGGCGGAAGTCGGCGCTGTCATCATCGTCGGTGGCAACATCGACCATCTGACCCGTGTGATGACCACTGCCATCGCGTTGGAAACGTCCAAGGGTGATCTTCCACTGGCTCTCGCTCTCGGCATCATCCTCATGACAATCGCCCTTGGCGTGAATGCCGCCGTGCAGGCTGTGCGCCTGACAGCGCTGAGGCAGGCCTATGTCTGAGGTAATCTCCCTGCGCGTCGCCGCACCGGGCACGCAGCGCGCGTCTGAGCTGCTGCCTCTCACGGTTGAGGGATTGACCCTCGCGTTCGGGGCTGAAATCGTACTCAACGCTCTGGATCTGGAACTCGGGCCCGAAGGCTGCACCGTCATCATGGGTCCGAACGGTGCCGGCAAGAGCCTGCTCCTCAAGGCCCTCCACGGCCTCATCCCCCCGACCGCCGGGCGGATCGACTGGAATGGTACGCCCGCAGCGCAGGCCACGCGCAGACAGGCGCTCGTCTTCCAGAAGCCCGTGCTCCTGCGCCGCTCCGTTGCGGCCAACCTTGATTTCGTCCTCAAGGCCCGCGGCAAGGATCCGGCCCGCCGCGCCGAACTCCTCGCCCGCACGGGCCTCGCCCACAAGGCCAGCCAGCCTGCGCGCCTCCTGTCCGGCGGTGAAGCCCAGCGCCTCGCGCTCGCCCGTGCCCTCGCCACCGATCCGGAGATCCTCTTCCTCGACGAACCCACCGCCAGCCTCGATCCGGCGTCTGTGCTGGCCATCGAAGGTATGGTCACCGCCGCGCGGGATCAGGGCACCCGTATCATCTTCGTCACCCATGATATCGGGCAGGCCCGCCGCATGGCCGACGATGTCGTCTTCATCCACCGAGGCCGCGTTGCCGAACACCGGCCCGCGCCCGCCTTTTTCAACGCCCCGCACAGCGAGGCGGCACGCAATTACGTCAATGGCAGGATCGTCGTCTGAACGATCGAATTAGGGAGATACCAGACATGAGAACCACATTTGCGGCAGCGGCCATGCTCGCCCTCGCCACCGCGGCACCGGCGCAGGACACCTCGATCATCGTCCAGTCGACGACATCCACCGCCAACTCCGGCCTCTATGATTACCTCCTGCCGATTTTCACCGAAAAGACCGGCATCACCGTCAATGTCGTCGCTGTCGGCACCGGTCAGGCGATCAAGAATGCCGAGAACTGCGATGGTGACGTGTTGCTCGTCCACGCCAAGCCGTCGGAGGAGAAATTCGTAGAGGCCGGCTACGGCACCCACCGCACTGATCTGATGTACAACGATTTCGTCATCGTCGGTCCGGAAGCAGATCCGGCCGGTGTCGGAGGTTCGAACGATGTGCAGGCCGCGCTGGCCAGCATCGCCGAACAGCAGGCCCTCTTTGCCTCCCGCGGCGACGATTCCGGCACCCACAAGAAGGAAGTTTCCCTCTGGTCCGCAGCCGGGGTCGAACCGACCACCGGCTCCGGAGACTGGTATCGCGAAACCGGCTCCGGCATGGGCGCCACCCTCAACGCCGGCATCGGCATGGGCGCCTACGTGATGACCGACCGCGCCACATGGATCAGCTTCGAGAACAAGCAGGATTACAAGGTTCAGGTCGAGGGCGATGAGGACATGTTCAACCAGTACGGCGTCATTCCGGTGAACGCCGACAAGTGCCCGACCGTAAAGGTGGACGCTGCTAACACCTTCGCCGACTGGCTGATCTCGGATGAAGGTCAGGCCGTCATCGCTGCCTACAAGGTCGCCGACCAGCAGCTTTTCTTTCCAAACGCACCGGAAGACTAATAGACTGCGGGGGCGGCGACATTCGTCGCCCCCACAGATCGAGCCAATGAACCAGATCACCAGCACGGCCCCGGAGTTTCTGACTGTCCGCGAACTCGCCGACCTCCTGCGCATCAAGGAACGCAAGGTCTATGACCTTGCCGCCAACGGAACCGTTCCCTGCTCACGTGCAACCGGCAAACTGCTGTTTCCCACCGCCGAAATACGCGACTGGATCGAAGGCGCGAAGTCCGGCGGCACCACCGCCCCCACGCCGCGCCCGCCAATCCTGCTTGGCAGTCACGATCCCCTGCTCGACTGGGCGATCCGCCAATCCCGTTGCGGTCTCGCCTCCTATTTCGACGGCTCTCTTGATGGTCTTGCCCGCTTCGTGCGTGGCGAGGGTATCGCCGCCGGTCTGCACATCTATGATGGCCCAGACGACGCCTGGAATACGCCTGCCGTTGCGGCTGCCGCCGCAGACGCCAACGCCGTTCTCGTCACCTTCGCCAGCCGCAAGCGTGGTATCCTGACCTACCCCGGCGGACACGAACCAACCGGTATCGCAGATCTGGCCGGGCTCACTCTCGCACCAAGGCAAGCCGAGTCGGGCACGGCCATCCTCTTCCGCAACCTCGCGGAAAAGGCCGGGCTGGACCTGACGCAAATGAAGTTCACCGAGGTCGCCCGCACCGAGGACGAGGCCGCACAGGCCGTCGGTCGCGGCGAGGCTGACGCCACCTTCGGGTTGGAAACCGTCGCCCGCACCTACGGTCTCACCTTCCTGCCGGTTCTCGAGGAACGCTTCGACCTCCTCGTGGACCGCAAGGCGTGGTTCGAGCCACCCCTGCAGGCCCTCGTCACCTTCTGCCGATCCCCTGCCTTTCGCGAACGTGCGGACATCATCGGCGGCTACAATGTCGCCGACTTCGGCACAGTGATCTGGAACGCCTGAACGAAAACCTGCACCTGCAAGGGGCGCAGGCGCAGGCTCGACTTCGCAATCACGCTGGCAGCCAGGATCGGGGCAAGGCCGCCCTACTCGTTAATCCCCCCTCACTCCCGGAATGGGAGCGAACCCTACTTGACCACGTGCCAGACACCGCCGACACCGTCGCCCGACGTATCGCCCGGTGCGGAATCTCCGGCCCAGTAATACAGCGGCATGCCGCCAAACGCCCACTGCATCTTGCCATCCTTGCGCTCCACAAGCGTGAAGTCCCCGTCGGCGGCCGCTCCGGCGGCAGCAAAGAACGGTGGCCAGGCCTCGGCGCAGTCATCGTAGCAATTGCTCACGCCCTTGCTGTCCTTGTCGAAGATGTACAGCGTCATCCCCGCCTCGTCGGCCAGCACGCCGGCGCTGTTGCGACTTACGCTCGCCGCTGTCGCCATGCTTGCCAACAGTGCCAGCCCCGTGGCGGCAATCATCGTCTTCATCTTCATCATCCAGTCTCCTGATCTCGTACGCCGCCCGTGTCCGGCCCGGCCATTGCATTGCGCAACGTGCCCCCAGACGGTACCGCGCTGCCGCCTCTCTTGTGACCGGCCATCGTTGGCATGAGCGTTGAAAGATCAGTGGTATCGGGCCGGCGCGACCGTTGTTTTTCCCGCGCGCGCCATCCGAAGTGTGACAGAAGTTACACTTTTGCGAACCTTTCCATAATCTTACCACGGACGGCCAGGTATTTTCTTGTTATCTTACAACGCTCACTCACACGCCGCACGCCTCATAGTATCGTCTCTGGCTGCATCCATTCGGGACGCCGCCCATTGCAAAAAAAAGGCGCCGGGAACTGTGCGCCATGAACAGGAGAATACCCAATGCCAATTCTAATCGGCGACGGAACGGACCCGATCGTAATCAATGATCCCGACCTCGATTTCAAACTCATCACAGGTGCACTGCTGGACACGGGCACATCCGACGCCTTTTTTGTGACCGCGGATGATGCCACCATTACGATTGACGGCACTGTTCTGTCGGAAGATGACGGCGTTGACGGCGGCGGCAACAGGCTCCTCCTGCACGTTGGCACCAATGGCGTTGTCAACGTAGGCTCGGACGGATTGCGTACCGTTGGCACCAACGCGACCGTCATTGTCGAGGGTACGGTCAACGCCGTCGATCAGGGCATAGAGATGGAAGGCACCAACGGCACGCTCCTCAATTCCGGTTACATCTTCAGTGCCGAAGAGGCCGTGGAAATCGCGACGACCGGCGCCACGGTCTTCAACTCCGGAACCATCGAATCCACAAACACGGCCTTCGATGTCAACGGCGGGAACGCCGTCATCACCAACACCGGTACCATTATCGGTGGTTCGGAGGCGATGGACTTCTCCGATGTCGCGGCGGAAAGCTCGATCACCTTCTTCAATTCGGGCACCGTGGAGTCGACGTTCGGCCCCCGCGCAATTCTCGGCAGCGCTGGTCGTGACTTCATCTTCAACACCGGCACGCTCGATGGCAATGTCGCACTCGGTGGCGGCAATGACGTTTTCGACGGCCGCGGCGGCACCGTGATCGGCACTGTCTACGGCCAGGGTGGCAGCGACACCATCTATGCTGGCGCTGGCGGTGGCGAAATCAATGGCGGCGGCGGCGGCGACAGGCTCATCGGCGGCGCGGGCGAAGACATCCTTGCCGGTGCCTCCGGCGCGGACGTGCTTCGTGGCAATGGCGGCAACGACGATCTGCGCGGCGGCGGCGGTGATGATCTGATGTTCGGCGGCGCCGGGAGCGATTTCCTGAAAGGCTTTGGCGACGACGACATCATGGACGGCGGCCGCGGCAACGACAACCTCAACGGTGGCGCGGGCGACGATACGTTCGTGTTCCAGCTCAACGCCGGTGATGACAGGATTTTCGCCTGGGAGAACGGTGCGGATGTCATTGACCTCTCGGCTTACGAACTCGGCAGCATCTTCGACGTCTCGGCCGCGATCACCGATGTCGGTGCCGATGCTGTCGTGGACCTTTCCGCCCTCGGCGGCAATGGGTCGATCACCATCGTCGGCCAGGCCGGCAACATCGATGCCTTCGATTTCATCGTCAACGACGATCTGATCCTCGTACTCGCATGATCTCTTGGACAGCGCGGCCGGTCGGCCCGCGCTGCCCAACCTTCGGGCAAATTGATGGCCTGCCAGTTTCGCGGAGCTGGCAGGCTAAACTTTTCTGTAAAATTTTTTAAACTTTGCGAATAAAGAACGGGGGAGATGCGTAATCCCTTCAGCCGCCAGTTCTGCGCAGTTGCCGCTCCGGTAAGCCAGTTCCCGTGACTCTCAGCCCAAAGGCTCGAATATTCGCTCATGATCTCCATCCAGACACTCGGACCGCTGCGCATTTCCTTCAACGGCAAGGACCTCCCGCTGCCCAAATCCCGCAAGACGCGGGCGCTGCTCGGCTATCTCGCCCTGTCCGGCGCACCCCAGCGCCGTGACCGTCTGTGCGAATTGTTCTGGGATGTTCCAGACGACCCGCGCGGCGCCCTGCGCTGGTCCCTCAGCAAGCTCCGCCCGATGCTCAACATCGAGGAGGAACGGCTGACCGCCGACAGGGAACGGGTGCAGATCGACAGCACCAGGTACACCGTCGATTTTCACAGCGTCCGGGCTTGGGCCGACAGCGACGAAGCCCCGGTCGCCGATCTGGAGGAAGCATGGGAACTCGCCAACCATGTGCTGATGGAAGACTGCGAAATCCCCAATCAGTCGGATTACACCGTCTGGCTTGAACAACAGCGCAACGAACTGGCCCGCCTGCGCATCCGCCTCGCCCGGCGATTGGCCACCCTGCCCGATGCCAATACCGAATCCGCCGAACGCTGGGCGGAACGTTGGCTGATGGATGCACCGTTCGATCCCGATGCCGCCCTCTACGCCGTCTCGGCAAAACGCCGTCTCGGCCGCCAGCGAGAGGCCATGGCCCTCGCCGAGTCACTCGAACTGGCATTCACCGAAGCGTCGATCACCCCGCCAGACTGGTCGCATGACCCGAAACCGGACGCCCCGGCAATGCAACCAGCAGCCTTGCCGGACCTCGCTCCGGCACCGCGCCAGATCGTCCGCTTCCTGCAGACGGACGACGACACCTCCCTTGCCTGGGCCTCCACTGGCGATGCCGCCAACCCGCCGCTCGTCAAGGCGGCGAACTGGCTCTCGCATCTGGAACTGGACTGGGAGGCCCCAATCTGGAGCCCCCTCTTCCGCCAGCTCTCCCGCACCCACAACTTCATCCGCTACGACGAACGCGGCTGCGGCCTGTCCGATTGGGACGTGCCGGAAATCAGTTTCGAAAGCTTCGTCAACGATCTCGAACTGGTTGTCGACGCCGCGGGGCTGGACAGGTTTCCGCTGCTCGGCATCAGTCAGGGCGCCGCGGTGTCCATCGAATACGCCGCCCGTCATCCTGATCGGGTGTCCCACCTCATCCTGTTCGGCGGCTACTCCGCCGGCTGGCGCCACCATGCGTCGGAGGAGGAGGTGCGTGAACGGGAGGCGGTAATGGTCCTGACCGAAACCGGCTGGGGCCGCCCCAACCCCGCCTATCGCCAGATCTTCTCCCGCAGCTTCATGCCGGATGCGACACCGGAGGAACTCGAATGGTTCGATGAATTTCAGCGCCGCACCACCTCGCCCGCCAACGCCGTCCGCTTTCTGGAGGCCTTCGCCGATCTCGACGTCCGCCACCGTCTCACCGACGTAAAGGCTCCCACCCTTGTACTGCACAGCCGCGGCGATCTGCGCATCCCCATGTCCTCGGGCCGGGAGCTTGCTTCCCAGATCCCCAACGCCGAATTCACGGGCCTCAACAGCAGCAACCACCTGCTGATCGGTCGCGAGCCGGCATCGGCGGAATTCATCGCCGCCGTCACCGGCTTCCTGAAAGCTCACTGACAGCGCCGCCCGTCGCCGTCTGCGACCATTTCCCACGCGCGAGATCGTCCAATCCAACGGTGCCTACAACGGTCGGTCCCACTTCACGGCCTCATGGTGCGAAGTCCAGGCACCGTTGAAAGGACCCTGCGATGAATTTTGCCGAGTATATCTGGCTGGACGGCACAGCCCCGACCCGGCAACTCCGCTCCAAGAGCCGGATCGTGTCTCTGGACAAGGAAACACCCGGCGCGGACGATTTCCCGCGTTGGAGTTTCGACGGTTCCGCCACCGGACAGGCCGAGGCAACGGACAGTGATTGCGTACTCAAACCTGTCGCCGTCACTCGCGATCCGCTGCGCCCGGAAGGCAGCTACCTCGTCCTCTGCGAAGTGTTCGACCCGGACGGCTCTGCCCATATCACCAATTCACGCGGCACCCTGCGCGCAATCCTCGCCGCCGGCGCGGACGAGCACGAACCGTGGATCGGTTTCGCACAGGGATACACCCTGATGCAGCACGGCCGCCCGTCTGGCTTCCCCGCCGAGGCCGGACCCGCGCCGGAAGACGGATGCTATTGTACCGTCGGCTCGGGCAAAAGTTTCGGTCGCCACGTCGCGGAAGATCATGCCCGCCTTTGTATCGACGCCGGTCTGCTCTTTTACGGTCTCAACGCCGAAGTCATGCCGGGACAGTGGGAATTCCAGATCGGTTACCGCAGCATCGAGGGCGACGACCCTTCGATCCTCAACGTCTGCGACCATCTCTGGATCGCCCGTTACCTCCTTCATCGCGCATCCGAGAACGCGGACATAACCGTGTCTTTCGACAGCAAGCCGATGGCTGGCGACCGGAACAGCGCCGCCATGCACACCAGTTTCTCCACGATGGCCACCCGTTCGCCTGATGGCATCGCCGCCATCCACGCGGCAGCCCCCCTGCTCGCCGCCAGTCACGACGCCCATGTCGCCGTCTATGGTCACCGGCCGGAGGCACAGCTGGCCGCCTGTGACGAAACCTGCGCCGTCGGAGAGTTCCGCTTCGGCAACGCCGACCGCGATGCCTCCATCCGCATTCCCGTCGGTGTGGAGGAAGCCGGCTGCGGCTATTTCGAGGACCGCCGCCCCGGCGCCAACGCCGACCCTTATATGGTTGCCGCCCGCCTCGCCGCGACCGTCTGCGGCATTGCCGAGGAAAAGCTCAACCGCGGGCGTTCCGCCGCCTGATTCTACCCCGTCATCGGATTGTACCCGGCGGTGCTCCCGACAAACGTGCCATCTGTCCAACACACGCGGCCACCCTTCAGTGTCCACGAACAGGCCCCGCCCTAGGGCGGATTGCCTTCCATCTGCGCTGCGGTCCCATCCACCCCCCGGGGCACGCAGTGGCAGGGGCGGGCTCTCCTTCTGGGGGGCCCGCCTGTTCCGGGAACTACCGCCACAGGTATCGTTGTCAGCCGCCCGGGCGTGGGCTAAGAGGCGAGAAACCGGCAACAGGAGATCCGCCCCGTGACGACACTCGACATCATCAAAGCCTACTACGCCGCCTTCAATCGCGGCGACACCGACGCGATGCTGGACTTGCTCGCCGATGACGTCGAACATCATGTCAATCAGGCTGGCATCCGGCGCGGAAAAGCCGCCTTCGCCGAGTTCAACACCCACATGACCCGCTGCTATCGCGAAGAACTGACCGATCTCGTGCTTTTCGCCGAGGGTGATCGCGCCGCCGCCGAATTCACCGTCAACGGCACCTACCTCGCCACCGACGAGGGCCTGCCGGAGGCCAACGGCCAGACATACCGCCTCCCCGCCGGCACCTTCTTTGCCCTGAAGGACGGCCACATCACCCGCGTCACCACCTATTACAACCTGACCGACTGGATGGCTCAGGTCGGCGCATGATCAGGGTGGAGGTCTTGGAGGGCGCAGCGCTCGACGCGGTATTGGACGATCTCGCCCGCCTGCGCATCGCCGTGTTCCGCGACTTTCCCTACCTCTACGAAGGCGACATGGCGTATGAGCGCAAATACGTGCAGGTCTACCGCGACAGCGCCGACGCCATTGTCGTCGCCGCCTACGACGGCCAGCGCATGGTCGGCGCGTCCACCGGCCTGCCGCTGGAAGATCACGAGGATGATTTCGGCGCACCGCTTGCCACTCACAACATAGCCGAGGAGACTGTATTCTACTGCGCCGAATCCGTCCTCCTGCCGGAGTATCGCGGCCACGGCCTCGGCCATGCCTTTTTCGACCGTCGCGAGGAAAAGGCCCGCGCGCTGGGTCGCAGTCACGCCATGTTCTGTTCCGTCGTCCGTCCAGAAGAGCACCCCGCCCGCCCGGCGGACTACCGCCACCTCGGCCCTTTCTGGCGCAAACGCGGCTACACTCCTCTTGACGGCGCGGTCGTGACGTTCGACTGGAAGGATATCGGCGACGCCGAACAATCCGCCAAACTGCTGCAAGTCTGGATACGTGCTCTATGAAAATCGCCGCCGCGGCCTACCCGATCGACTGGCTGGATAGCTGGGATGCCTATGCGGCCAAGCTTGAACGCTGGGTCGCGGAAGCACAGGCCGACCTGCTGGTTTTTCCGGAATACGGCGCGATGGAACTCGCCTCCCTTGCCGGACGCGAAGCCGCTGCCGATCTCGACGCCTGCACGCAGGCGGTCTCAGATCTCCTGCCGGAGGTCGACGCCCTCCACGCACGCCTCGCATCCAGATACGGCTGCCACATCGTCGCCGCCTCCGCCCCGGTAGCGACATCGGAGGGTTTCGTCAATCGCGCCCGCCTGATCTCGCCCGACGGCGGAATTGGCATTCAGGACAAGCAGATCATGACACGATGGGAGCGGGAGCCGTGGGGCATCCTGCCGGGCGGCCCCTTACGCGTGTTCGAGACGGCACTAGGCCGCATCGGTATCCTGATCTGCTACGACAGCGAATTTCCGTTGCTCGCCCGTGCCCTGTTTGAGGCCGGAGTGGAGATCCTGCTGGTACCCTCCTGCACCGAAACCCTGTCAGGCTACTCACGCGTCCGCATCGGCGCGATGGCCCGGGCTCTGGAAGGTCAGTGCGTCGCCGCCCATTCCTCCACCCTAGGCGATGTACCATGGTGTCCCCCGGTGGAGGCCAACACCGGCATGGGCGGCATCTTCGGTCCGCCCGACAACGGCATGCCGCCCACCGGTATTCTCGCCGAAGGCACACTGAATCGGTCCGGCTGGACCACGGCCGAGGTCGATATCGCGGCTCTCCGCGAAATCCGCCGCGATGGCCAGGTCCTCAATCTCGCCCACTGGCCAGAGCAATCCGGCCGCATCACTGCCGTAGAGGCCGTCACTCTCTGAGCCATGTCCCCTTGGCCATCGGCCCTCTGCTCGGCGTTCCTCACGAATCCACGGAAAACAAAAGTTCCACGTACCGCCGCAGATGCCGCACGCTCTCCCGCGCGGCCTCCACGTTCCCCGTTGCCTTTGCGATCACGAATGACCCCTGCAGCACCGCCTGCGTGTGCAGCGCCAGGCTCTCCGCTGTCCAGTCGCCCGCCAAATCCCTCGCCTCCATTGCCGCCGCGATGTCCGGCACCAGCGTCGCCGCATGGCTGGTGATCGCGTCGCCACAGGCATCACGCACCGCCGGATGCAGTTCATGCACCTCCTGCGCCATCGTCCCGGCGACACAGGTGAAGGCGGCCATCTCGCCACCGATCATTTCCATCCGGAAATCGATATAGGCCAGCACCCGGCCCAGCGGGTCTTCCGACTCGTGATACGGCGCCCTCGCGAACAGGGCACCGGTCGTGTCCCGCCAGTCCTCGGCAGCGGCGATACCCAACGCTTCCTTGCTGTCGAAATGATGAAAATAGGCGCCTTTGGTAACCCCCGCGGCCCCGCACAGGTCCGCGACAGTCGTGGCAGTGAACCCCTTGCGGCGAATGATTTCGCGGGCCGCGTCAAGCAGACGGGTCCGGGCATCCCCCTTCTCGGGGTCTTTCAATGTTTTTCTCGGCATGGCGCAAGGTACAAACCATCCGGTATGTTCGTCAAGCGCCGATCGTCGCAACGTGACATGCCCCGGCATACCTGACACTCTGCCGCCAAATCACATCAACCTGACGGAGCTTTCATGTCCGCCTCTCCCGCAATCGGCACCGACGATCCCGCAACCTCGTGGCTGGTCGATCCGCAGCACCTCGAGTGGTTGCGCGCCGAAGCCACTGCCCAGCTCGATTTCTTCCGTCCCAGCCTGCGCAGCGATGGCGGTTTCGACACCCTCGCCCGCTCCGGCGCTCCCCTCCCCCGCGGCCCACAGGAACTGCACGTTACCACCCGGATGATCCACTCCTATGCCCTCGGCAAGGCCTTCGGCGCCTCCGACTGCGATCCGATCATCGACGCCGGCATGGCCTATCTCTGGCAACATCACCGCGATCCCGAGCACGGCGGCTACGTCTGGTCCACCGGCCCGCAAGGCGATGCGACAAAGCTCGCCTACGGCCATGTCTTCGTCCTTCTCGCCGCCGCCTCCGCCAAACTTGCCGGCCACCCCGACGCCGACCGCCTGCTTGCCGACATCGCCGAGGTTCTCGATACCCGTTACTGGGAAGACTCCCACGGCCTCTTCGCCGATGAATTCACCCGTGACTGGCAACCTTTCTCCGCCTATCGCGGCATGAACGCCAACATGCACGGCACCGAAGCCCTGCTCGCCGCCTTTGAAGCCACGGGAGAGCAGATCTACCTTGCGCGCGCGGGCCGCATCCTCGATTTCTTCATCACCCGCATGGCCCCCGCCCATGCGTGGCGCCTGCCCGAACACTACACGGTTGCCTGGCAGGTAGACCCCGACTATGCTGGCAACCCGATGTTCCGCCCTGCCGGCACGACGCCCGGCCACTCGCTGGAATTCGCCCGCCTCGCCCTGCAACACTGGGATCTCTCCGGTCGCCCCGGCACGCCGCCCGATGGTCCGCGACGACTGATCGAACAGGCCCTGGCCGATGCCTGGCTGCCAGACGGCGGCATCGCCTACACGCTCGCCCATGACGGTTCCGTCGCGATTGCGGATCGCTACTGGTGGCCGGTCACGGAGGGCATAGGTGCGCTCGCCACCCTGCTCAAACTCTGCCCGGAACCACAGGACGAAGCCACCTACCGCCGCCTCTGGCACTTCGCCGACAGCCACTTCATCGACCACGCCAACGGCGGCTGGTATCCAGAAATCGACGCCGAGGGCCATGCCACCGAAACCCAGTTCACCGGCAAGCCGGACATCTACCATTCGCTGCAGGCGACACTCTTTCCGTTGGTGCCCGAAACCACCCGTTTCATGGCCGCCCTCGCCCGCGCTGACACCACCGGCTGAGCCGGCCAGGCGGGCAGCGCAGCCAATACAGCCCCAACGGTTTCGCCGCCATACCGAGTTTGGCCAAATCGGTGTCCCCGCCACCTCACGTTCCCGCCATCCACAGGAACAGCCGCTTCCGGTGCGCGTTCATCTGTCAGGCAGGGCCGCAACTCGGTCTGCGCAAGCGTAAGGAACAGGAGTACTGACAATGACCACCGCCCATCTGCACGTCGAGGACCGTGTCGGCACCGGCCGCCCGATCATTCTCATCCACGGCTGGCCCCTCTCCGGCGAAGCCTGGAAAAAGCAGGTTCCTGCCTTGCAGGAGGCTGGCTTCCGCGTCATCACCTATGACCGTCGCGGCTTCGGCCGCTCCGACAAGTCCACCTCCGGCTACGACTATGATACGTTGGCCGCCGACCTCGCCGGCCTCATCGAAGAACGCGACCTGCGGGATGTCACCATCGTCGGCTTCTCGATGGGCGGCGGCGAAGTTGCCCGCTACATTGCCAATCACGGCGAGGACCGGCTGCTTTCCGCCGTCTTCGCCTCCGCCGTGCCACCCTACATGATGCAGACGGAAGACAACCCCGATGGTCCGCTCACCAGCCAGGCCGCCAAAGACATGGAGAACAAGCTCCGCGCCGGGCGGGAAGAGTTCTTCGATGGCTTCACGCGCGACTTCTTCACCGCCAACGGCGAACTGAAAGTCACCGAGGAAGAACGTCAGAAAGCCGTTGCCCTCTGCCTCCAGTCCAGCCAGACCGCAGCGCTCGGCTGCATGGAGGCGTTCGGCACCACCGACTTCCGGGACGACCTGAAGAACATCACCGTGCCCACGCTCGTCCTCCATGGCGATGCCGATGGAATCGTGCCCATCGAAGGTTCCGGCCAGCGCACCCACGCCGCCGTGGCGGGCAGCCAACTGGTCACGGTCTCCGGCGCCCCGCACGGGTGCAACATCAGTCACCCGCGGGAATTCAATGCCGCCTTGCTGGGTTTCCTGAACGGCTGATCCGCCTGATTGCCCGGCAGAAATCTGTTCCGGGAACCTGTTCCGGGGCAAACCGTGCCCCGGATAACTCTCACGCCAACACCATCGTTCCGGTCGAAAGAGAGGACGGCGCGACAGGCAAGAACGTCGCATCAATCCAAATGGCTCAGTGCGAAATCACCCGGCACGCCTTCGCGGAAAACGGCTTGATACCGCCCTTTTTCAACGCCTGCCGAAGTCGGTCAGAGAGAAAAAAGTTATCTACGACTCTTTCTTCAATCCAAAGATCCACGCCCTTAAGCGCGCCCGCCGTCATCGCCGTGTCATCGTCACTCGGCATGAACTTGGGCCACCATTCCCCTGGCCGGTTTGCAAAGAGTTCATACTCACGGGATTCCTCCGGAACAAAACAGTTTTTGACCTCGGCAATGTTTAGAATGAAGTACCTTTCTTCCAATTGCGACTTGCGGTCATAGCGCATCAGCGGGATCTCGACGAAATGCGAGCGCCCGAGATCGAACTGCTCCATCACCACCTTGCAGGCTTCCGACACGAGAATGTAGGTGGAACAGGTGATCGGTTTTGGCGGCTTTTCGTGGGAATCGTGGTATCGTTCGACCGCAATGTTCGGCATGTCTTCAGCGGACACGAACTCACCTGCCAGATACCGATGCATCTGTGATCGCCGAACCTCATAGGGAGGTTCCGGATCCCATGTTATCACAAATTTCAGTGAGTATCCGGAATTTCGTGGAATATCGCTGATCCAGACGTCAACTTTCTTGGCCAAATCTCTTTCCTTCTCGAAATCGGGTCCAACTGAAACCCAACGCACCCTATCGTTCGACCCAGCACAAGAGACCGGAGGGCATCGCCCGAACCGAGGGGTGGGAGCGCTAACGGCTCAGTGCGAAATCACGCGGCACGCCTTGGCTGAAAACGGCTTGACGCCGCCCTCCCGCAGCCCCTGCCGCAGCCGGTCCGACAGGAAGAAATGGCCATAGACAAGCGTATCCCACCAGAGATCAACACCCTCGAGCGCCCCGGCGCTCAGTGCCGTTTGCCCGTCGTTCGTGTCCGACGAGACGGGCCGCCATTCACCCGGTTTCTGCTTGAACCTCAACTTCCAACGCTTCGACAGCTCGGGCAGCAAGCACGTCTTCACCTCGGCGATGTTCAGGATGAAATACCGCTCCTCCAATTGCGACTTGCGGTCATAGCGCATCAGCGGGATCTCGACGAAATGCGAGCGCCCGAGATCGAACTGCTCCATCACCACCTTGCAGGCTTCCGACACGAGAATGTAGGTGGAACAGGTGATCGGTTTTGGCGGCTTTTCGCGACGGTCATGGTAAAATTCAACTGCCAAGTTCGGCAAGTCTTCCGGTGCAACGAATTTGCCCGCCTTATATCGATTTATCCGTGACCTCACAATTTCATGGGATGGTTTCGGGTCGAACTTCAACTGGAATATTGGATCGTATCCGGAATTTCGTGGAATGCCGCTGATCCAGACGTCAACTTTCTTGGCCAAATTTCTTTCCTTCTCGAAATCGGGTCCAACTGAAACCTAACGCACCCTATCCTTCGACCCAGCACAGCAGACCAGAGGGCATCGCCCGAACCGAGGGGAGGGCGAAATCGCCCGCCCCGTGGGGGCGGTTCGGGCGATGCCCGGCGGTGCCGGGCAGGTGCCAGGCCGGAGCGGTGTGCGGTGCCAGACTGCCTCCGGCACGAGGCCATCTGGCCACCCACGGAAAAGAAAAAGGGGCGCCGCAGCGCCCCGTTCCCTCACCCGATGATCGCGTTCAGCGTCGCGCTCGGCCGCATCACCGCGGCCGTCTTCGCCGGGTCGGTGTGGTAGTAACCGCCGAGATCCGCCGGCTGGCCCTGAGTCGCGCCAAGCTCGGCAAGGATCGCATCCTTGCCGGAGGTCAGCGCCTCGGCCACCGGCTTGAAATGCGCCGCAAGCTCCGAATCAGCCGTCTGCGCCGCCAGCGCCTCCGCCCAGTACATGGCGAAGTAGAAATGGCTGTCGCGGTTGTCCGTCTGGCCAACCTTCCGGCCCGGAGAGTTGTCGTTCTCCAGCAGCTTCTGCGTCGCCACTTCCACGCCTTTGGCCAGCACCGCGGCCTTCTTGTTGCCCTTGGCATTGGCGAGGAAGTTCAGGCTCTCGCCCAGCGCGCAGAACTCGCCCAGCGAGTCCCAGCGCAGGTGACCCTCCTCCACAAGCTGCTGCACATGCTTGGGCGCGGAGCCGCCGGCCCCCGTCTCGAACAGCCCGCCGCCCTGCATCAGCTTGACGATGGACAGCATCTTGGCTGAGGTGCCAAGCTCCAGGATCGGGAAGAGGTCCGTCAGGTAGTCGCGCAGCACGTTGCCGGTGATGGCGATGGAGTTTTCGCCCTTGCGGATCGTCTCCAGCGTCTGCCGTGTCGCCTTGGCGGGCGAGAGGATCTGGAACTTGTCCGCCACGCCCGCGGCTTCGAGGATCGGTTTGACGTAACGGATCAGTTCCGCGTCATGCGCGCGTGCCTCGTCCAGCCAGAAGATCGCCTCGCAGCCTTCCGCTGCCTGCCGCTCGATGGCAAGCTTCACCCAGTCCTCAATCGGCGCCTTGCGCGCAGAGGCGGAGCGCCAGATGTCACCGGCAGCAACCTTGTGCTCGTGCAGCACGTCGCCATTCTCCAGCACCATCCGTACAGTGCCCGCCTTCGGAATTTCGAAGGTCGTGGGGTGGGAGCCGTATTCCTCCGCCTTCTGCGCCATCAGGCCGATGTTCTGCACCGTGCCGGAGGTGGATGGATCGAGCGCGCCGGTTTGCTTGAAATACTTGATCGTCTCGTCATAGACGGGCGCATAGGAGCCATCGGGGATGACGCAGTTCACATCCGCCTCTTCGCCATCCGGCCCCCAGCCCTTGCCGCCCGCGCGGATCACCGCCGGCATGGATGCGTCGATGATCACATCGGAAGGCACATGCAAGTTGGTGATGCCCCTGTCGGAGTTCACCATGTACATCGGCGGCCGCTCGGCCGTCACCTTCTCGATCGCCGCCATGATCTCCGGCTTGCCCTCGACCCGCGCCAGCAGATCGCCCAGCCCGGAGTTTGGCGTCACGCCCAGCGCCTTCATCTCCTCGCCGAACTGCTCGAACACCGGCGCCAGCCACGCCTTGACCGCATGGCCGAAGATGATCGGGTCGGAGACCTTCATCATCGTCGCCTTCATGTGCAGCGAGAACAGGATACCGTCCTTCTTCGTCTCTTCGATTTCCTTTGCAAGGAAGTCGTCCAGCGCCGCGGCCGACATGAACGTGGCATCCACCACCGTCCCCGCCGGATAACTCACACCGTCTTTCAGCACGGTAACGGAGCCGTCTTCGCCCACCAATTCGATCTTCGCCGTCGCCGCAGCGTCAAGCGTCGCCGAAACCTCGTTGGAGCAGAAATCGCCGCCGTCCATGAACGAGACATGGGTCTTGCTGTCCGCGCTCCACTTGCCCATCCGGTGCGGGTTGGCCATGGCATAGTTCTTCACGGCCACGGCCGCGCGGCGGTCGGAGTTGCCCTCGCGCAGTACCGGGTTCACGGCAGAGCCCTTCAACCCGTCATAGCGCGCGCGCACATCCTTTTCCGCCTCGCTCTCGGGCGTTTCCGGATAGTCCGGCAACGCATATCCCTGCCCCTGCAATTCCTTCACCGCCGCCACAAGCTGCGGCACGGATGCGGAGATGTTCGGAAGTTTGACGACATTCGCATCAGCCGTCTTCACCAGTTCACCAAGCTCTGCAAGATGATCGGCCTGTTTCTGATCGTCTGAGAGATAGTCAGGAAACGCCGCGATGATCCGCCCCGCCAAAGAGATGTCCCGCGTGCCGACCGTCACGCCCGCCGCACCGGCAAAGGCCTGGATGATCGGCAGGAACGAGGCGCTGGCAAGTTCCGGCGCTTCGTCTACCTTTGTATACACAATATCGGGCGTGTTGTTGTCTGACATCTCTCTAAAGGTCTCCCCAATCTGGAATTCTGGCCGAATTCGGCGCGCGGGATACTGCGCTGGCACCGCATCTGGCGGGCTCCCGGGCCGTTAAATAACGCTCCATCGCCTAAATCACCGAGGCCATGAAGGCAACCCAATCTTGGCCCGCTGCCTGCTCACGTGCCACTCTCCGCCGCCAGAACGGCCCGCGCACCGGCCCAGATCAACCGCGCCGCCAATAGCGCCAGCACGCAGTTCAACACCAGCCGGAACCGCGCCTCGTCAATCCGCATCAGGATCTGCTTGCCCGTCAGCGTCCCCAGAAAACCGGCCGCCACCAGCAGAACCACGATCCCGGCCCAGCCCGAAAACGCGAACCCCAGCAACCCGAACACCACCGATTTCAGTAGATGCTGCACCGTCATCAGGCCCGCATGGGTGGCGACATACTCCATCCGCCCCAGTCCCAGCGTCTTCACATAGGCCGCCACGAACGGGCCCGTCGCCCCGAAGAACATCGTCAGCAAACTGGAAATTCCACCCGACAGCGCCGCCGATGCCCGCAGAAAGGCCGGCGGCCTGAAAAAGATCGACCACAGGATGAATACCCCCACCCCGATCTGCACCAGTCCCGCATCCATTTGCACGGCAAACGCTCCGCCCGCCGCCACGCCGATTGCCGCGCCCAGCAGGAACGGCAGAAACACCGGCTTGTGAAAATGGCGCAGCAAGATGGCCGCTCGCCCGCAATTGCTGCCCAGTTGCACCAGGCCATGCACGGGAATGATCGCCGGCGGCGGCAGCAGCGAGGCCAGCACCGCAAGCATGATTGTGCCGCCACCGATACCGAACGCCGCCGTGATCAGCGACGAGGCGAAGCTCACCGCCAGCAGCAGCCCGGCAATTCCCCAGCCAAGTCCGCCATGCAGCAGGTCCGCCGTCAAACCACGGCCACCGCCAGCGGCGCAAGCCCGGCGATGCGCACCTCCAGCTTGTCACCGCGCTGCACCGGGCCCACCCCCGCCGGTGTGCCGGAGAGGATGACGTCACCTGCCGCCAACTCGAAATACTCCGACAGGTAGGCGATCATCTCCGGCACCTTCCAGATCATCTGGTTCAGATCGCCTTCCTGCCGCGTCTCGCCATTTACCGTCAGCGTAATTGCCCCCGCTCCCGGATGTCCAACTTCCGTCGCGGGATGCACCGGCCCCACCGGCGCGGAGCGGGAGAAGGCCTTGCCAATCTCCCACGGCCGCCCGGCCTTCTTCATTTCGCCCTGCAGGTCGCGCCGCGTCATGTCCAGCGCCGCCGCATAGCCGTAAACGCATTCCAGCGCCGCGCTCACCGGGATATCCGTCCCGCCCGCGCCCAGCATGACCGCCAACTCTGCCTCGTAATGCACGTCCGCACTCTTCGGCGGATAGGGAAACTGTCCGCTGACGTCGAGGTCATCTGGGTTTTTCTGAAAGAAAAACGGGGCCTCCCGATCCGGGTCATGCCCCATCTCGATGGCATGTGCCGCGTAGTTGCGGCCGATGCAGTACACCCGGCGCACCGGAAACCGCGCGTCGCTTCCCGCCACCGGCAGCGCCACCCGCTCCGGCGGTACGATTGCAAATTCCATGGCACACCCTCCTGTTCAGGCGCACCATAACGCCGCCTCAGACGAAGTCGATATGTCTCGCGAACGGCATTTCCCGCAGGCGTTGGCCTGTGGCAGCGAAGATGGCATTGGCCAGTGCCGGCGCGGCAGGCGGCACCGGCGGCTCGCCGATACCCCGGATCTTCGCACCATTCTCCAGCCCGCGCACGACGATCTCCGGGCACTGGTACAGCCGCAGGCCCTCGGCGTCGTAGTAGTTGCGCTGCTCGGCCATGCCGTCGGCATAAGTGATCTCGCTGTTGATCGCGTGACCAAGGCCCCAGATCACCCCGCCCTGCACGAGATTCTCGAAGTTCACGGGGTCGACCACCCGGCCGACATCGGCGGCGACGAACACCTTGTCCATGCGGATGCCCGCATCCGTCGCCGTCACCTCCACGACCTCCGCCACCGGCACCCCGAAGGACAGTACGAACGCCACGCCACGGCCGCGCCCCGCGCCCATCGGCGTACCCCAGCCGCTCATCTCCGCCACCGCTTCCAGCACCTTGCGGGATGTCTCGTCCTGCACCATTCGCAACCGCTCTGCCATCGGGTCGGCGCCGGCGGCATGGATCAACTCGTCTAGCATCCCGTCGGCGAAAAATCCGTTTGATGATGCCCCGACCGAACGCCACGAACTCGCCGGTGCCAGCCCCTCCACCGCATATGCCCGCATCCGGTAATGCTCCGGCAGGTAAGGCATGTCCCATGCCCCCGCAGCCAGTTGCGCATCCGGTCCCGGTACCGGCTGTCCCAGCCGTTCTGCCTGCGACCGCGCGGCCGACACGCTGGCGATTTGCAGATCCAGCGCGGCCACCTGCCCGTGCCGCACTATGCCGCGCCCCCGCGCCATTGCGATCTGGCGCGGGTGATCCTGTGCAAAATCCTCTTCCCGGCTCAGCGTCGTCTTCACCGCGACGCCCGGCATCGCCAGCGCCACTTCGACAGCCCGGTCGATGAAGTCGAACTCCAGCCGATGCCCGAAGCTTCCGCCCGCAAACTGGTTGTGAAACCGCACCCTCCCGGCCTCCACCGCCGCAAGTTTCGCAACCCGCTGCTCGACAAAGCGCGGCATCTGGTGGCCGGCCCAGACATCGACCGTATCATCCGCCACCCGCACCACCGCACTTAGTGGTTCCAGCGGCTGATGCGCCACATAGGGGGCACGGTACTCCGCTTGCCAAATGTCGCCCTCCAGTACCGCCTCCACGTCGCCCTCGCTCCGCCACTCCTTGTCCAGCGCCGCTGCGGTGAACGACCTCGCCACCGCCGCCCAGTGGGCCTCCTGTTCCGCCGGGTACGGCGCAGGCCCCCAGTCATACGCAATCTCGTCAAGCGCCCGCATCGCGTACCAGGTGTTGGAGGCAATGACCGCCACACCGCCACTCACCGGCACCACCTTCTCCACCCCCGGCATCGCCTCCGCCGCACTGGCAGCGTAGCCGAGCATGTCACCGCCCTTGCGCGGATTCATCCGCACCGACGCGTGGCGCATGCCATCCAGCCTCAGGTCGATGCCATAAATCTGGGTACCCGTGGATTTCGCAACGATGTCCAGCCGCTGCATCTGGCGGCCGAGCAACCGCCACTGCTCCGGCCGTCGCAGTGCCACCTCCCGCACCGGCTCCTTCCCTGCGGCCCGCGCCGCCAGCGCCGGGTAGTCGATCCGCCCGCCATCCGGCAACACCACCGCGCCAGCCTCGGTCCGCAGCTCGGCCACCGGCACGCCCGTCTCCGCCGCCGCCGCCGCCTTCAGCGTCTCCCGCGCCACCGCCCCGGCCTCGCGCAACTTGTCGAAACTGTCGGGAACAGCGCTGGAGCCGCCGGTCACCTGCAGGCCCAGCAGCTTCACAGCCGCACCGGCGGCCCCGCGCAGCGTTTCCGCAAGAAACGTGTCGTCGGTGGACAGGAACGGCACGGCTTCACCCGCCAGCGCCCGGTTGTAATAGGCCGCACCGGGCACACCGAAATCCGTCTCGAAGCCACCGAACTCCAGATCCATCTCCTCGGCGATCAGCGCGGCCTGCATCGACACCACACCCTGCCCCAGATCCGCATGCGGTGTGATCAGAACCACCTTCTCCGGCGTCACCAGCACCCACGGATTGAAGGTTGCCGCGTCAGGTTCCAGCCCTGCCGCCAGCGGGTTGTCATGCGGTGTCCGCACCTTCCATGCGCCGAAGGCCACGCCCCCGGCCACGGCGGCGGAGCCGATCAGCAGCGTGCGTCGTGCAATCTTCCCTGCCCGCCCCATCACGTGCCCCGCAGGTTCTTGGCCGCCGTGTGCACCGCAGCCCGGATCCGCGGATAGGTGCCGCACCGGCAGAGGTTGCCGGACAACGCGCGATCTATGTCCGCGTCCGAGGGTTCCGGGTTCGCCGCCAGCAAAGAGGCCGCCTGCATCACCTGCCCGCTCTGACAATAGCCGCACTGCGCCACCTGATGCGCGATCCACGCCGCCTGCACCGCGTGCAGCGTCTCGGGTGTGCCCAGCCCCTCGATCGTGGTGATCTCGCCATCCACATCACCCACCGGGTACTGGCAGGCCCGCACCGCCAGCCCGTCCAGATGCACGGTGCAGGCGCCGCATTGCGCCACCCCGCAACCGTACTTGGTGCCCATAAGTCCCAGTTCGTCGCGCAGCACCCACAACAGTGGCATATCTTCGGCGACATCGACCTCGTGTTCGGTGCCGTTGACGATCAGCTTCATCCCGGCAACCGCGCTCCCGCCGCTTCCGGCGTGTATATCACCCGGGTATCGTCCCGGAAGTCATCCAGCCGCATCGCCCATTTCGCCTTCGGCCAGCGCAATTCCATCTCGCCCAGCCGCGGCCGGTAGACCGCCGTGAACAGCGTCCCGAACCCCTGATCGAAAGCCGAGGAGTACAGCGGAGGCTTCAGGAACGCGCCAATGAATTTCTCTTCCGGCTCCACATGCAGTGTCAGGCGCTGCAACAGAAACCGCTCCCGCTCCACCGTCGCGGTGAAACGCGCGTGGCTCGACCATTCGACCTTTTCCTGGTGGTTGGTGGCCACTGCCGCATGAGTGATGCTCGCCGGCCGGTCAGGCGCCATCATCGCCGTCAGATAGTGCCGCTGCGCATCGAGGACGGTGACATTGTAGCTCATGTGGGTCGGCACCCGCGCCAGCACCGCCCCGGCCTCCTCCGCCGTCTCGCAGGTCTGCAACACATAGCGCAGGATCAGCGGCACCCCGAACCCGTCGCCCACGACCCGGCGTCCCCCGAATGTCAGCGAAACCGCCAGTCCCGCATCGTTCATTCCGTCCACCAGCCCCCACAGCCCGTCCGAAGTGCCGATCACGTTGCGCCCCTGCCAGCCCGTCCGCAGAACGAGGCTGTCGAACGCCTTGGCGTCGTAATCGTAATTGCGCACCAGCACCGGCTCCTTGCCGGGCCAGATCGCCTGTGAACAGGCACTCATGTACGGGGGCGGACAGTGAAAACTCAGAAATCGGGAGGCGAGGTCAGTGCCCCCCGCAAGCTCGCACAACCGGTCGTAGAGAGGTACGATCTCGGGCATGTGCGTCGTCAGCGCCTGCCGTCCCTGCCAATAGGTCGGCCGGGCCGCTTCGCCTTCCTGCAACCACCAGCGCTGGTAATCCGGCCAGTATTCCGCAAACAGCCCCGCCCATTTCGGGCCCGGCTCGTCCTCTCCCACCGCACGCCAGTGAAGTTCCATTGCAGCCTTTTCGTCCGGTCTTGCCCGGGGCACCGGCGCACCGTTGCCCCGGAAGTCTCTTACATGATCTTGAATGCCGGGTCGGCAAGGGCCGGACCCGCCTCGGCCGACGGCAGCGGCTTCGCCGCGAAACTCGCCTTGATGCCGTGGATCCACTTCTTCGCCCGTTCATTGAGCTGGAACGAACCCGTCATCGACCGGCCGCGCGTCACCAGAATGCCAAGGTCGGCCCCCTCGTAACGATAATCGCCCGGTTTCTGGATACGCAGGAAGAACGCCTCGTTCTCGCTCTCAACCGCCCGGCGGTGATAATCGAACCGGTCGAACACCACGCGCCCGTCCTCCAGCATCTTGTAGATGCCCGTCTCCGGCGCCTCGGTGATGATATCCACACTGTCCTCGGTGTGCTTGATCACCATCTGCGACCAACTGTCGATCATATCCGGATCGGCCCAGCGCGCATTCAGTTCCTCGACATCGAGGCTGAACTTCTTGCGCGAGAACTCCAGCAGGTGGAACAGGAACAGCGGCGCATCCGCATGGGCGAAGGCCGCGTGGTTGGTCATCGAAGAGGCCCCGGTGATCCGCGGGTTCAACTCGCCCAGCCACAGGTCTCCCGTCTTCTTGTCGATCAGGAAATCGAGCTCGAAATACCCGCGATACCCTTCCTTGCGAAGCTGCTCACCGAATTTGAACGTCAGGTCGCGCGCCTTCTCGCGCACCTTCGGCGGAAAGGCCGTGGCCAGGATCTCGTTGCCGCACCAGCCGCCGCGATAGGGCGTCAGCTCCTTGAAGCCCACAAGCTCGGTCATCAACGGCCCGACGATCGTGCCCTCCTTGGTGGCGCAGGCCTCGATCGCCGATCCGCGGCAGTCGATCCGCTTCATGATCTTGATCTCGCCCTCGCCGACGATCTCGTGCTCATGCCGCCGGAAATCGGCCTCGGATTTGATGAAGAACGTCGTATGCCCGCTGTCGCCGAAGGCAGACTGCAGCACCAGATCATGCCCGATGCCGGCCTTTTCGCAAGTCTTGCGCAGGTCCTCGTAATCCTTCACCTCCGCCAACACGTTCGGCACGGAGGGAACGCCCGCCTTGTTACCGATCCGCACCGTCTCGATCTTGTTGTCCATATTCGTGCGCAGCTTGGCCTTTGGGAACCACACGTCGCCGCCCAGCTCCTTCGCCAGCCGCTCCGTCTCCTCGTCGAACATCAGGAACACGAACTTCGGCTTGCCGCCCCGTCGCTTGATCAGGTCAACCACTTCCTTGTGCTGCAACAGGTAGTTGTTGATGTCCTCGATCGATTGAAACTCCGCATGCGGTTGCTCGGAGGGGCAGAACACGTTCGGATGCTTGCCGTCATAACAGTCGAGGTAGCAGATGTACTTGAAGTTCTTGGCCCATTCGTCCAGCCCCAGCAGGTTGAAATTGGTGGCCGACACAAAATAGATCGGGTCCTCGTTCCGGTGAAAATACCGCCGGATTTCCGAGATGTTGTTCAGTGTACCTTTGGGCATTTCTTGCCTCCCTGTTTATTCGGCAGCCTTGAGTTTGGGTGAAGCATGGGCCTTCAACGCCTCCTGTGTGAAAACGCGCAGGCCGAGATCGGGCCTGTATCCGTGGATTTCATCGACATCGAGCGCGCGCATGAAATCGAGGATCTCATGGCTCACCACCTGTCCCGGCACGAGGATCGGGAAACCCGGCGGATACGGAATGATGAACGACGCACTCACCACCTCCTGTCCGCTGGCCATCGCATCCTTGATGGAACCGTCGAGCGCCAGGTAGTCGCAGTTGTTCTCGTCGTAGGAGAGGAAGAACGCGCTGCGAATATCCCCTTCCGGCGTGATGTTGTCGGTCCGGAAGGCATCGTGGAACCGGCTGAAATCCGGCAGCGGCGGCAAATCCTCCATCAGGTTCTTCACCCGCCGCTCGAACCCCAGCTTCTCCATCTTCGAAGCATCGTCGAGAAGGTCGTCGAGCCCCTTGGCGATCTCCACCAGCACCTCGATCAGATAGGCGACAGATGACCGAGTGGTCCCGATGTTGGTCATGAACAGCACAGAGTTGCGCGAGGTCTTGTTGATCTGGATGCCGTACTTGTCCATCAGGATCTGGGTCTTGAACGTGTCTCCGTCCCAACCCGTCCCGCCGACAGCCAGCGTCACCCGCGTCGGATCGAGCACGAACTCGTCCTTCTCCCAGCACTCCCACATGTCGGTGAAGCCCTGCTCGGGGTCATAGTAGCTCTCCACCCCGCTTTCGCGGTGCCGCTCGGGGATCATGTCACCCGCCGCCAGCACCTTGAAATACTTACGCAGCAGTGGATGCGTGGAAATCGCCCGGCGCATCGCCATCGCCGCCTCCACCTGCCGCTGCACGAACTCGAACCCTTCCAGCTCCACCTGCCGTCGCCCGACGTCGAGTGAGGCGATGATCTGATAGTTCGGGCTGGTGGAGGTGTGGGTCATGTAGGCCTCGTGGAAACTCTGCTCCACCTCGCCCTTGAAGTCCTGATCGTTGACGTGGATCATGCTGCCCTGCCGCAGGCTGGTCAGGGTCTTGTGCGTCGATTGCGTCGTGTAGACCCGCACCCGCGCGTCCGGCGACGGGATCAGCCGCGTCTTCAGCAGCACGTCGTCGTCCGCATCCTTCAGCTTCGCCTGCTGCTTCTCGTAGGCCTTGATGTGCGGCTCGGATTTCAGGCGTTTGCGCAGGTTGTTGGCTGCATTCATTCCCGTCCGCTGCCGGTATGTGGGATTGAACCGGGCAAAGGCGAACCATGCCTCGTCCCACAGGAAGATCAGGTCCGGCTTGATCGCCAGACACTCTTCCATCACCCGCTCGACATTGTAGACCAGCCCGTCGAAGGTGCAGTTGGTCAGCAGCAGCATCCGCACCCGGTCCAGCTTGCCCGCCGCCTTCAGCTCCAGCAACCGGTGCTTGATCTCGTGCAGCGGCACCGCCCCGTACATCGAGTATTCGTCCAACGGATAGCTGTCGAGATAGACGACATTGGCCCCCGCCAGCACCATCCCGTAGTGGTGTGACTTGTGGCAATCGCGGTCCACCAGCACGATGTCATCAGGGCGCACCAGCGCCTGAACCACGATCTTGTTGCACGTCGATGTGCCATTGGTGGCAAAGAACGTCTGCTTCGATCCGAAGGCGCGGCTGGCCAGTTCCTGCGCCTCCTTGATCGGCCCGTGCGGCTCCAGCAGGCTGTCGAGCCCGCCCGAGGTGGCCGATGTCTCCGCAAGGAAAATGTTGGGCCCGTAGAAGGCCCCCATGTCCTGAATCCAGTGGGATCGCGAGATGGATTTGCCGCGGCTGATCGGCATGGCGTGGAACACGCCCGTCGGCTGCTTGGAATACTCCTTCAGCGCGTTGAAGAATGGCGTCTTGAACCGCGCCTCCACCCCTCGAAGGATGTTCAGGTGCAGTTCAAGAAAATCTTCCTGATTGTAGAAGACCCGCCGGCACACGCCCAGATCCAGCCCCGCGATCTCCTCGACGGAGCGGTCGGTCACAAGGTAGGCATCCAGTTCCGGTCGCACCTGGTCGATCAGGCGGCACAGTTCCGGCCCGAGATGTTCCGGCGGCAGCGCCTCCAGTTCGGCCTCGCCGCCCACATGGCCCAGATACTGTTTCAGGATCGACAAGTCGGTGTTGGATTTCAGCACCAGTCCGGGCCGCACCACCACCGCCTGGATGTTGTGATTGAACAGGATCGCGATCAACGCATCCTCTAGGCTCGGCACCACTACCGGCTCATAGATGCACTTGTCCTCCGCCCGCCGCATCGACGCCACGCTCTTCTTCAGCCAGCGCTCCTGATGCTCGTTGACCTGATCGACGATCAACACCTCGAAATACGGCTTCGCCAGCGCCCGCGCCTCCAGCGACTGCATGGACTCGTCCTCGTGGTCGTCCGCATCCGAGTCGTCCCGGTCCAGCAGGATATGCCGCCGCCGATAGGCGCCGGAGGCCAAAGCCCTGACCACCTTGCGCACCATGTAATTCAGGTCGTCGAAATTGCCGTGCTCATACTGGCGTCGGATGTAGTCGAACGCGGCCATGTTCGGAAAGGCCCAGTAAGCCTCGATTTCGGACAGCGAATCGAGCAGTTCCTCGACCTTCCTGGCCGCCGTCGTCTCGGCCTTGCCACCCGGCCTGCGGGCGAGGCTTGCCGTCGCCTCGCGCAGCGCACTCCAGCGGTCGGACCGTAGCTGGATGGCCGAGTAGTACTCACTCATGGATTGCATCGTTTCGCTCCCTGTTCTCGCCGAGCCACCGATGCAACCGCCCCCGCGCGGGGGCAACCGCTCAGCCGCTGACGGTTTTTCCGGAAAGGGGTGTCACGTTCTCCGGTGCCACTCCACTATCCGTCATTCCTGTTGGCGCACCCGGTAGCGGCGCTCCGGCGGGCACCGTACTCAGTGGCACCGGTGTTTCCGGCATCGCCGCCTCGGTATGAAGACCCGCGCGCGATCCCTGCGTCGGGATCTCGAGCGGACCCAGCGTGCCGAGATAGGCATCCGTCCCGCTCGCCCGGTCATACACAGGGAAATCCACGGGCCGGTCGCGGAAGCTTTTCAGCACCTGCCCCAGCCCTTTCATTCCCGTCTCGCGCTGGCGTCGCACTTGTGCGAGGTCGATCTCGATCGGAAACATGTCTTCCTGTCCGGCAGACTGGTGCAGTACCGTCGAAGACGGGTCGATCACGCAGGACCGTCCCACGCCGCCGGCACCAAGGCCGTTCACGTCGATCACGTAGCACTGGAACTGCGCCGCCGTTGCCCGCGCGATGGCAAGTTCCGCATCCCTGTCTGTCGTACCCGTCAGCACCGGGTGCAGCAGCACCTCCGCACCCATCGAGGTCAGATGACGCGTCGTTTCGGGGAACCAGATGTCATAGCAGATCGACAGCCCAAACCGCCCCACCTCCGGCACGTCGAACACGCAGAACTCCGTGCCAGCCTCGATATCCTGTTCATAAGGGCGGAACGGAAACATCTTGCGATAGGTCGCCACAACTTCACCCTGCGGATTGATCACGCTGGAAGTGTTGTAGATCCGGCCATCTGCCGCTTTCTCGAACATCGAACCGGGAATCAGCCAGATCCCGTGACGACGCGCATCCTCGCGGAACAGGTCCAGTGCCTCGTTCTGCAACGGCTGCGCAAAACGCGGCAGCGGGCCATAGGGTGCCAGTTCGCTGAACAGCACCATCTGCGTCCACGGGAAACGCGCCATCAGGATGTTCAGCCGCTGTCGCATTCCCTCCACGTTCGAGTGAAGGGCATCCACGTTCATCTGTACGCCAGCGATTGCAAAGGGGGTCATTTGCAGCATGTCTCCAAAAAAATCTGTCCCCCGCTATCTATTGCTTCCCACACCGGTCTGAAAGCCGAATGCGCACATTTTCATCACTTCATCTTTACCGTGTTCTGCGCCCTGCCCGCTTTCCGGGCAGTCCCCCCGGCACGCGACGCCGTACGCAAACACTGGGTTCCGATCCGGCAAGTCGGTGTTCTCACGCCGCCACCGCCTCCTCACGCCGGGGCGCCGGGGCCCGCTGTTTCTGCAGGAAGACCACCAGCGCCAGCAGCAGAAGTGCCGGGATGAACATCAGGTACTTGCTCGGCTGGCCAATCGGCTTCAGTACCCGCAACACCTCCTGGTCCCAGTCCAGCCCCGCACCCTCGGCGGCACTACCGAAGGAAACGTCGTCGATGATCATCTTGTCGCCTTCCTCGCGGAACATCAGCCCCGCCGCCTCCAGCTTCTCCTCACCCGTCGCGCCCTCGCCGATCGGCACGATCGCCACGAACTCGATGGGATCGCCAAGGTCGTTGACCCCGGCCACACGCACCCGCAGTTCCTCACCGGCAGCGGTTTCCCCGGCAGCCGAGACGATCTCCGTCGGCGCCTCCTCCGAATAGGGCGGGAAGACCATGTCCATCCAGAAGCCCGGCCTGAACAGCGTGAAGGCCACCAGAAGCAGCGCAATGGTCTCGTAGAACCTGTTCTTCGCCAGGAACCACCCCTGTGTCGCCGCCGCGAACAGCAGCATCGCAATCGTCGCCACGACGAAGACGAAGATCCCCTGCGCCCAGTTCACCCCGATCAGCAGCAATTCGGTGTTGAAGATGAACAGGAACGGCAGCGCCGCCGTCCGCAGGCTGTAGAAGAACGCCACGAACCCCGTCTTGATCGGATCACCGCCCGAGACGGCGGCAGCCGCGAAACTCGCCAGTCCCACCGGTGGTGTCACATCAGCCATGATACCGAAGTAGAACACGAACAGGTGCACCGCGATCAGCGGCACGATCAAACCGTTCTGCTGGCCCAGCGTCACGATCACCGGCGCCAGCAGCGCCGACACCACAATGTAGTTGGCCGTCGTCGGCAAACCCATGCCAAGGATCAGCGAAAGCACCGCCGTCAGCAGCAGGATCGCCATGATATAGCCGCCCGAAAGCACCTCCACCACATCCGCCAGCGCCGAGCCCACGCCAGTCTGGCTCACCGCGCCCACGATGATCCCCGCCGTCGCCGTGGCGATGCCGATACCGATCATGTTGCGCGCACCCACGACCAGCCCGTCGATCAGATCGAGGAAGCCTTCCCGGATCGATCCGCCGAGGTTGCCCGCGCCGCGGAACAGGGCCATCAAGGGCCGCTGCGTCAGCAGGATGAACACCATGTAGGCCGCCGCCCAGAAGGCCGACAGGCCGGGGCTGAGGCGGTCCACCATCAGCGCCCAGACCAGCACCACAACCGGCAGGATGAAATGCAGGCCGGAGCGCACGGTCGGCCCAGGAAGCGGCAGCGAGGTCACCGGCGCGTTCGGATCGTCCAGTTCCAGCGGTTCCTCCTTCGAGGCCACGTAAAGCAGCGCGACGTAGATCGCCGTGAGGAACGCGAAGATGATGTAGGCCGCCGTCTCCGGGAACGCCGGGCGGATCCAGCCCATGCCGTAGTAGACGGCGAAGGACAGCGCGCAGATCACCGCAATGGTGAAGGCGATGCCGACCAGCCGCTGCACGATGGGCTTCGGCTCATACGCACGCGGCAGCCCTTCCATTCCGGCTTTCAGCGCTTCGAGATGCACGATGTAGACCAGCGCGATGTAGGAGATCACGGCCGGCAGAAAGGCGTGCTTCACCACGTCGAAATAGGGAATGCCCACGTATTCCACCATCAGGAAGGCCGCGGCCCCCATCACGGGCGGCATGATCTGCCCGTTGACGGACGAAGCGACTTCCACCGCCCCCGCCTTCTCGGACGAGAAGCCCACCTTCTTCATCAGCGGAATGGTGAACGTGCCGGTGGTGACAACGTTGGCGATGGACGAGCCCGAGATCAGGCCGGTCATGGCCGAGGAAACCACGGCCGCCTTGGCCGGCCCCCCCTTCATGTGGCCCATCAGGCTGAAGGCCACCTGGATGAAATAGTTGCCCGCACCCGCCCGGTCGAGCAGCGAGCCGAACAGCACGAACAGGAACACGAACGAGGTCGAGACCCCCAGCGCGATGCCGAATACGCCCTCCGTCGTGATCCACTGGTGGTTCACGATCTCCGAAAGGTTGTTGCCCTTGTGCGCGATAATGCCCGGCATGTACGGCCCGAGCACGGTATAGACGAGAAACACCGTCGCCACGATCATCAGCGCCGGGCCCAGCGCCCGGCGCGTGGCTTCCAGCAGCAGCATCAGCCCGAAGACGGACACGATGAAATCCTGCGTGATCGGCGCGCCGACCCGCTGCGAAATCTCGGCATAATAGACGTAAAGGTAAAGTGCGGTCGCCGCGCCCACCAGTGCCAGCCCCCATTCCCAGAACGGGATGCGATCCTTGGGCGAGCCGAGCAAAATTGCGCCAACCACGAGCAGAGCCACCAGCGGAATCCACCAGGTCGAAGTGCCGTCCTTGGCACCGACGAAGAACAGGAAGGCCAGCAGCAGCGGCACCACCACGCCCAGACCAAGCTGGAACGGCGTGCGCGCGGCCGGATAGGCCGCGAAGGCGAGGAAGATCGCAAAGCCGAGGTGGATGGAGCGGGCCTCGGTGTCGTTGAACACCCCGAAACCGACCATGAAGGGAATGGGAGAGGCGAACCAGAGCTGGAACAGGGACCACGCCAGCGCCACCAGCATGATGAACACGCCCACCGGCCCTGCAGGCGAACGCCCGCCCGTGTCCGAGGATGCCACCATTTCGTCAAGCTCGGCCTGGCTCAATCCGCCATGGCCTGCGGCTTCGTTTTCCACGGCCGCTGCCTGGAATTGGTCCTTGTCGTCGGTCATGTCCCCGTGCCCCCTCTGTACTTTTGGGTGTTTTCGGGTCTGGCGCGGTAGCCGCGCCAGACCTTTTTCACGGCCGGCGCGCTTGCGTGCGCACCGGCTTCACGGGCTTACATCCAGCCTTTTTCCTTGTAGTACTTCTCGGCGCCGGAATGCAGCGGAGCGGACAGACCGTCCTTGATCATTTCCTCTTCCTTGAGGTTCTCAAACGCCGGGTGCAGGCGCTTGAACCGATCGAAGTTGTCGAACACGGCCTTCACCACCTGATAGACGGTGTCTTCCTCGACATCATCGGAGGTCACGAAGGTCGCCTTCACGCCGAAGGTCGTCACGTCGCTGTCCGTGCCCTTGTACATGCCGCCCGGAATCGTGGCCTGCGCGTAATAGGGGTTGTCGGCGATCAGCGCGTCAATGGCGTCGCCCGTCACCGGCACCAGCACCGCGTCAACCGTGGTCGTCGCTTCCTGGATGGAGCCGTTGGGGTGGCCGACGGTGTAGATGATCGCATCCACCTTGTTGTCGCCCAGTGCCGCGGCCTGCTCGGCCGGCTTCAGTTCGGATGCCAGCGCAAAATCGTCCAGCGTCCAGCCCAGCGCGTCCATCACCACTTCCATCGTCGCCCGCTGGCCGGAGCCGGGGTTGCCGATGTTGACGCGCTTGCCCTTGAGGTCATCGAAAGTCTCGATGCCCGCATCGGCACGCGCAATCACGGTGAACGGTTCGCCATGCACGGAGAAAACCGCCCGCTCCTTGTCGAAGGCGTCACCCTCGAACTGGGAGGAGCCGTTGTAGGCATGGAACTGCCAGTCGGACTGGGCGACGCCCATGTCCATGTCACCCGCCTTGATGGCGTTGATGTTGGCGATGGAACCACCGGTGGACGGCGCGGTGCATTTCAGGCCGTGGTCGGCGGAGCCGCGGTTCACCAGCCGGCAGATCGACTGGCCGACAACGAAGTAGACGCCCGTCTGGCCGCCCGTCCCGATGGTGATGAACTTCTCCTGCGCCTGGGCCGCGACGGTGGAAACCGCCATGGCGCCCGCAAGAGCGAGTGTGGTGAAAATCTTCATTCTAGACTCCCTGTCTACATTTGAATTCTACGCGCGGCGGGGCGGTCGTCCGCTCTTGTCGTCGCGCTCTTGGTCTCCGCTCAACTCGTCTGGGTAAGTGCATCCTCCAGCATGTCCAGGCCTTCATCCAGATGACCCATATCGATAGTGAGCGGGGCCAATAGCCTGATGGTATTGGCATAGTACCCACAAGACAACAGAATGAGCCCGGCGTCCAGTGCCGCACTGGTCACCGCCTTGGTGGCGTCCGGATCGGGCTCGTGCCCGCCGCGTTCCTTCACCAATTCAAAGGCCACCATCGCACCCAGACCGCGCACGTCGCCAATGGGGCGCAATGTGTTGGAACGACGGAAATCATGCAGCCGTGACAGCATCTTCGCGCCCACCTCGTCGGCGCGCCGGCACAGCCCCTCTTCCTCGATCACATCCAGCACTGCCAGTGCCGCCGCACAGGAAATCGGGTTGCCGCCATATGTTCCGCCCAGTCCGCCCGGGTCCGCCGCGTCCATGATCTCCGCCTTTCCGATCACTCCGGAAATAGGAAATCCGCCGCCCAGCGCCTTGGCAATAGGCATAAGGTCGGGCTCGATATCGTAATGCTCGGTTGCGAACATCCGCCCCGTGCGTGCGAAGCCGGACTGCACCTCGTCCGTCACGAGGCAGATACCATACGTGTCGCAAATCTCGCGCAGCTTGCGCATGAAATTCGTCGGCACCTGATAAAAGCCACCCTCGCCCTGCACCGGCTCGATCACGATCGCCGCCACTTCCTGCGGCGTCACGTCGGCCTTGAATACGTGTGCCAGCGCCCGCAGGCTGTCTTCCTCGGTCACGCCATGATGCGGAATCGGGAACGGCACGTGAAATACGCCGATGGACGGCGGCGCGCCCTTGGTGCGGTAAGACGCCGCCTTGCCGGTCATTGCCAGCGTCAGTTGCGTGCGTCCGTGAAATGCCCCTGTAAACGTGATGACACCCGGCCTGCCGGTATGTGCCCGCGCGATTTTCACCGCATTTTCAGTTGCTTCCGCACCCGTGGTAAAAAATATCGACTTGGCGTCGGCGATGGGTGCCAGCGCATTCAGCCGCTCCGCCAGCTCCACATAAGGTTCATAGGCCATCACCTGGAAGGCGACATGCCCGAATTTTTCGGCCTGCGCCTGCGCCGCCGCCATCACCTTCGGGTGCCGGTGGCCGGTGTTGGTCACCGCGATGCCGGAGGCGAAGTCGACAAAGCGCCGCCCCTCCACATCCCAGATCTCGCCATTCTCGGCACGGGCCACCGCCAACGGCGACGCCGTCGCGATACCACGTGGAATCGCCTTGGCGCGCCGGTCCAGAATGCTCTGATTGCTCGTCATCGGGGCCGTTCCTTCTCGGTTTTACGGATTCTGTTTCACGCCACGACAAGGGGAGTGAGTCGCAGCGTGCTTAAAAAAATGATAGAAGCGTTTAATATAATAATCAACAATCCGTCACCTGAACGCCGATTTCGCCATTGGCGGATGGAATCACCGCGGCGGATGTGCCTACAAATCCGGCGAAGCAGCAGGAGCGACAGTTTGGATTTCGACATCGGCAAGCGCCTCAAGGCCATCCGCACCGAAAAGGGCCTCTCCCAGCGGGAGCTTGCCACCCGCGCCGGCGTCACCAACGGCCTGATTTCGCAACTGGAACAGAACCGTTCCAGCCCCTCCGTTGCCTCGCTCAAGCGCATTCTCGACGTCATCCCGATGACCCTCTCGGAATTCTTCTCCGGCGTGCAGGCCGAACCACCCGGCTTCGTCTTCCGCGCCGACGAGTTGCAGGAGATCAACCCGGCCCATGTCTTCGGCCTCACCGGCCGCAAGGCAGAGGCGCTCTCCTTCCGCCAGGTCGGAGATGCCACCCGCCACAACCTCCAGATGCTCCACGAAACCTACCTCCCCGGCGCCGACACAGGCGAGGAACTCTACGCCCATGAGGCGGAGGAGGCGGGCATCGTCATCGACGGCGAGATCGAACTCACTGTCGGCCCGGAAACCGCCACCCTCGGCCCCGGCGACGCCTACATCTTCGACAGCCGCCTGCCTCACCGCTTCCGCAACACCGGCGCCCGGCCCTGCATCATCGTCAGCGCCTGCACCCCGCCCTCCTTCTAGGCCCCGCCCTTGCAGCCCCGGCGGCAAAGGGGCACTAAAGAGGCGCGGCCCGACGTCGCCAATCGCAAGCCGAAAGAACTGCCTTCATGCGCGCCTACCCCCTGGATGCCGCCCGCGCCCGCGTGGCGGACCTCCGCTCCGTCTTCGCCGTCCCTGCCTTCCGAACCTACATCTTCGGCAACTTCGCCATGACCAACGGCTTCTGGATGCAGCGCATCGCCGTCGGCTGGATCACGTGGGAAGCGACGGGCAGCGAGGCATGGCTCGGCCTCGTCGCCTTCGCCGAACTCTTCCCCTCGATCTTCACCGCCTTGCTCGGCGGCGCCCTGGCGGATCGCTATCCCAGCCCGCGCGTCTTGTTCTGGGGGCAGGTGCTCAGCGGTCTCATCGCCCTCGCCTTCTGCCTGCTCCACCTCACCGCCACGCTGACACCCTACCTGATCCTTGCCCTGATGTCGGGCATGGGCGCCATTTCCGGCGCCGTTATCCCCGCCCGCCTTTCAATGGCCTCCTGGCTGGTGCCCAAGCCTCTTTTACCCACCGCCCTCGCCGTCAACTCCACCAGTTTCAACCTCTCCCGCTTCCTCGGCCCCGCCTTCGCCGCCGGCCTGCTGATCGCCGGTTCCGCAGCGCTGGTGTTTCTCGTCGCGGCCATGTCCTTCGCCGCGCTCTCCGTGGCGCTCTGGCGCATCCGTGACGTGCCCCGCACCGGCGAGAGCAGGCGCACCGCCCCGCCAGCAGGAATGGCCACCGTTCTCCGCGACGTCATCGCCACCCCGGCGATCATCGGCATCATTCTCCTGCAACTCGCGCAGGGCATGCTGGTACGCCCCGCCAGCGAACTGTTCCCCGCCTATGCCGAAGCGGTCTTCCAGCGCGGCGAATTCGGCCTCGGCGCCCTCTCAGGCGCTCTGGGCGTCGGTGCCGTCATCGGTGCCCTCGCTCTCTCCGGCGCCCGCGAAACGCGTGAGGCCGTCCGCCAGATCTTCACCATGTCCGTCGTCTTCGCCGTCTCGCTCATCGCTTTCGCCCTTACCGGCACGTTCTGGCTGGCGCTCGTCATCCTCGTGGTTCACGGCATCGCCATGTCCGCGTCCAACATCTCCGCGCTCGCCTTCGTCCAGCTCAACACCGCACCGGAACGGCTTGGCCGCGTCCTCAGCCTCTACACCATCGTCTTCCGCGTCGGCCCTGCAGTCGGTGCCTTCCTATTCGGCATCACCGCCGAGGCCACCTCGCTCATGGCCACCGGTATCGGCTGTGGCATCGTCGCCCTCGCCGTCACCGCAGCGTTGTTCGCCTTCATCACTCGCAACTTGCCGCGAACGTAAACGGAACCACACTCATTGCCGATACGTTGTGCAGCAGCAGGCGTTCTTGCCATTCCGGCCCTCGCCGCGCTACGCTCGAATCAAAAGCAGGAGGCCGGGGCAGCATGACAACCACAAGGCCCATCGACACAGGTGATTTCGCAGCGTGGCAGCCGCTCTGGCAGGCCTATCTTGCCTTCTATGAGGCCAGTTTGGCGGAGGAAATCTACCGCACAACCTTCGCCCGGCTGACAGACCCGGAGGTGAGCGATTATGCTGGCTTCATCGCCGAAAGTGACAGCGGAGAGGCTATCGGTCTTGTCCACTACATCACCCACCGCCACGGCTGGCGGATTGAGAATGTCGTTTACCTGCAGGACCTTTATGTTTCCGAGGCCGCCCGCGGCACCGGTGCCGGCCGCGCCCTGATCGAGGCAGTCTACGATGCCGCCGACGCGGCGGGCACGCCGACGGTCTACTGGCTGACGCAGGAGTTTAACTCCACCGCCCGCAAGCTATATGATTACATCGCCGACCTGACGCCCTTCATCAAGTATCAGCGGAGACCGAAACCCTGAAACCGATCCTAGCCAGCTTCGCGGCGCTCGCCCTGTTCGCCTGCGCCCCGACCCAGCCCAGCGTCACCCGTGCGCCCGCGACAGATGAAATCCCCGCCGTGGATGATGTCGCCTTTGCGGCGGCCTCCCTGCCCCGGGGCGTCACCCGATCCAACACCCTGCTCGCCGAGGACTTTCTCGATCTCACCTTCGCGCTCGAAAGCGGCCAGCAACTGCCCGGCCTGCTCCGCTACGAAGGTCCCGTGCGCGTGTCGATGCCCAGTCCCCGGCTGGCGGCCTACAGGCCGGATCTCGAAAATCTTCTTGCCCGCCTCCGCTCCGAGGCCGGTATCGACATCCGCAGCACAACCAACCCACTGGCAGCACAGCTTCATATCGAGGGCGTGCCCGCCGCCGAGATCCAGCGGGCCTTCCCCGGTGCCGCCTGCTTCATCATTCCCGGCGTCACCTCGTGGAACCAGTTCCGCGGCTCCCGCGGCCGCGTGCGCTGGTCCGATCAGACGACCCTCGGCCAGACCGGGATTTTCGTGCCGACCGACAGCACCCCGCAGGACATCCGTGACTGCCTGCACGAGGAAATCGGTCAGGCGCTCGGCCCTGCCAACGACATCTACCGCCTGCCGGATTCGGTGTTCAATGACGATAATTTCCACGCCATCCTCACCTCGTTCGACATGCTGATGCTGCGCACGCTCTACGACCCCGCGCTCCGCTCCGGCATGCCCCGCTCCGCCGCCGCTCGTGTGGTTCCGCAGGTGCTTGACCGCATCAATCCCGCCGGGCGCGGCGTCGGCAACCAGCCCCGATCACCCGAAAGCCTCGAATGGAAGCAGCAGATCGAGGCCGCCATGACCCGGCGCAACAGCCGCAAGGCCCGCGTCGCCGCCGCCGACCGTGCCGTCTGGCTCGCTGGCCAGATGAAACCGGTCGATCACCGCCTCGGCACCGCCCTCGTCACCCGCGGCCGTCTCACCTTCCGGTCCCGTCCTGAACAGGCGGCGGTCGATTTCGCCAATGCCTACCAGTTGCTCTCCTCTCGCCTCGGCGCGGGCGACATCCGCACCGCCCAGGCTGCCCTGCACCTCGCCATCCTCGGCTTGAAACGCGGCGACTTTCCGCAGGCCCTCAGTCTCGCCCGCAACGCCAAGCCCGCCGCCCGGCGCGGCCAGAACGCCGTTCTGCTTTCCGGCCTCCTTGCCGTCGAGGCGCAGGCCCAGTTTGGCATGGGCGACAAATCTAAAGCTCGCGCCACCCGCATCGACAGCCTGAAATGGGCCCGCTACGCCTTCGGCGACATCAACGGCACCATTCAGCGCGAACAGGCGGAGCTTGAGCTTATCGGCGAGATCGCACCGCCCACGCCCGTGGATCTGCCGCGATGATCCCTCTCGTCTTCGCCATTGCCGGTGCCCTGCTCGGCTGGTTCCGCGCCGCCCGTGCCGGTGGCCGCACCGCCGACAAGCTGCAATACGCCACCGCCCACGCCATCGCCTTCGCCATCCTCGGCCTGTTCGTCGGCATCGTCGCGGTGCGCACCGGATTGCTCTGATGTTCACGCGCCTGTTCGCGGAAATGCGTGCCGGCGGCCTGCCCGTTTCCCTGCGCGAATACCTGTCCTTCCTCGGTGCACTGGAGGCGCAGGTGGTCCTCTACGACGCCGAGGGCTTCTACTACCTTGCCCGCGCCACCCTGGTGAAGGACGAGCGCCACCTCGACCGGTTCGACCGGGCCTTCGCCACCGCCTTCAAGGGCTTCGAGAGCGCGACAGCGGAAGATATCCTCAATGCCGTCGAGATTCCCGAGGACTGGGTGCGCAAGCTCGCCGAGAAACACCTTACCCCCGAGGAACGCGAGAAGATCGACAGTCTCGGCGGCTTCGAGGAACTGATGAAGACGTTGGCCGAACGCCTGCGCGAGCAGGAAAAGCGCCATCAGGGCGGCAACAAGTGGATCGGCACCGCCGGCACCTCACCCTTCGGCGCCTACGGCTACAACCCGGAGGGCATCCGCATCGGCCAGGACGAAAGCCGCCACCAGCGCGCCGTCAAGGTCTGGGACAAGCGCGAGTTCCGCAACCTCGACGACACCGTCGAACTCGGCACCCGCAACATCAAGGTGGCCCTGAAACGCCTGCGCCGCTGGGCCCGCACCGGGGCGGAGGATGAACTGGATCTAGACGGCACGATCCGCGCCACCGCCGAACACGGCTACCTCGATGTCGTCACGCGGCCCGAACGCCGCAACACCGTGAAAGTGCTGCTCTTTCTCGATATCGGCGGCTCGATGGACCCGCATGTGAAAGTGGTCGAGGAGCTTTTTTCCGCCGCGCGCAGCGAGTTCAAGTATCTTGAACACTACTATTTCCACAACTGCCTCTACGAAGGCGTCTGGAAGGACAACCGCCGCCGCTGGAACGAACAGATCCCGACGATGGACCTCCTGCACACTTTCGATGCCCAGACCAAATGCATCTTCGTCGGCGACGCGGCGATGAGCCCTTACGAGGTGCTTTACCCCGGCGGCGCCAACGAACATCACAATGCCGAAGCCGGCGCCACATGGCTCGCCCGCGCCCGCGACACCTGGCCAAAAAGCCTCTGGATCAACCCGGTGCCGGAACCCCACTGGCCCTACACCCACTCCACCCAGCTCATTCGCGAAATTTTCGAAAACCGCATGGTCCCGATGACACTCGAAGGCATCGACCGCGGCATCAGGCTGATCGATTAGGCTGCGCCCATCAAACTGTGGGGCAGCCCACCAAGGCCCGTCACCGATCCGCCAGCGCCGCCTTCAGCACCTTGCGCACCGCGCCCATGTCCACATCCCGCGCCACGAAAGCCTCGCCTATCCCGCGCGCCAGAATGAAGGTGATCTGCCCGTCCCGCACCTTCTTGTCCTGACCCATCAGCGCGATCAGCCCGTCAGCATCGGGCAACTCACCGGGAATGTCGGCCAAGTCTTTCTTCATGCCCATCGCGTCCAGATGCGCCCGCACCCGGCTCGGCGCTTCCTGAGAGCAAAGCCCGAGTTCCTGCGAAAGCTGGAACGCCAGCACCATGCCCACGGCCACGCCCTCGCCATGCAGCAGCCGCTGCGAATATCCCGTCGCCGCCTCCAGCGCATGTCCGAACGTGTGGCCGAGGTTCAGCAGCGCCCGGTCGCCCCGCTCCTTCTCGTCCCGCGCCACGATGCCCGCCTTCATCTCGCAGGACCGGCGCACCGCCCGCACACGCGCAGCCACGTCGCCCGCCGCCAGCGCCGGCCCGTTCGTCTCCAGCCAGCCGAAGAAATCCGCATCGCCCAGCAGCCCGTATTTCGCCACCTCGCCGTAGCCGGAACGGAACTCGCGCGCACTCAGGGTGCCCAGAACGTCCACGTCCGCCAGCACCAGCTTGGGCTGGTGGAACGCCCCGATCAGGTTCTTGCCCAGTGGCGAGTTGATCCCCGTCTTGCCGCCGACGGAACTGTCCACCTGCGCCAGCAGGCTCGTCGGCACCTGCACGAAATCCATGCCCCGCCGCACCACCGCCGCCGCGAAACCCGCCAGGTCACCGATGACGCCGCCACCGAAGGCCACCAGCAGGTCGTCACGTTCCGCCTTTTCGGCGATCAGCCACTCCACCGTGCGCTCCAGCATGGCCCAGCACTTCGTCCCTTCGCCCGGCGGCAACGTCAGCGCCGGTCCGGCGATCCCCTCCGCCGCCAAGCCGGCCTGCAACGCCGCCAGATGTGCCGCCGCCACCGTCTCGTCAGTCACGATGAACACCTTGCGCCGGTGCAGGTGCGGCGCGATCAACGCGCCCGCCTCGGCCAGCAATCCGGTGCCGATCTCTATCCGGTAATCGCGCCCGGGCAGCGCCACCTCAACCGTCTCACGCATCCCTGGCAATCCTTCGCAATGTCGCCGTCTCTTCCGGTCGCGCCCGGTCATGGGCCACCACCGCTTCCAGAATGCGACGCACCATCGCATCGTGGGTGCCATCCGCCTCCGACATCACCCGAATGTCCGCCTGTGCGTAGACAGGCGCCCGTCCTTCCTTCAGCCGCGCCAGCTCGGCCTTGGCATCCGGTCGCTGCAGCAGAGGCCGCGACGGCTTGTCCTTCACCCGTGCCCAAAGCGTATCCAGATCGGCGTCGAGCCAGACCGACACACCCTTCTCGGCCACGTTCTGGCGGATCTCCGGGCTTAGAAACGCCCCGCCCCCGGTAGCCACCACCCCCGGCTTGCCCTCCAGCAAACGCGCGATCACCCGCCGCTCCCCGGCCCGGAAATATGGCTCGCCGAAGCGTTCGAAGATCTCGCGCACCTCCATGCCGGACGCAGCCTCGATCTCGGCATCGGAATCGCAGAAAGCCACGCCCAGGAACTCCGCCAGCCGCCTGCCGACGCTTGTCTTGCCGGCGCCCATCAATCCGACCAGCACCAGAGGACGCGTCAGTTGCAGCGCCAGCCTGCTAGTGGTTTTCGGATCGCCCGCAATTGGCATTTTTCTGCTCTTTTCCCTGTCGTGGATTGATGTACCCCAAATGCGGCGCTAAGTTCCAGAGCAATCGAGCCAACGGAATCCGCGGCACCGGGGCCAGACCCGCAGGGCAAGTGAAAGCGGATCCGACACTGAAGAGCAGGGCCACCGGCAGCGGCGGTATGAGGCAAGCATGGGACGGCTGATCAAGTATCTCTTCTATCTCGCGCTGGTCGCGGCCGTCGGCATCGCGGGCTATGCGCTCGTGTCCGATCTGCCGCCGCCCGAGAACGAAGTCATCATCGACGTAACGCCGCCTCCGGAATGACGCGCGCGCCCCGCTCCCTGCTGCTCCCGCCAATGCGGGCACTGGCCACCGCGGCGCTGCTCGCGGCTTCAGGCGTTGCCGCACAGGCCGAAGCCCCACGCAGCGCCATTCCCTGGTTGTCCGAAAGCCTGCGCACGGCCCCCACCGTTGCGCCGCCCGCTCGCCCGTTCACCTCGGGTGCCAGTCAGGGCGAAATTACGACGACCACGCTCGAAACACCCTCGCGCGATGGCGTCGGCATTGTCACCACCCGCCAGACGGGCTTGCCCGCCAACCTCTGGGGCCAGACATCGGCGCTGCGGGTCCGCGCTCTTCTGGCCGACCATCCCGGCACCGGCGTGCCCGGCGCCCGCGCGCTCTTCATCGCCATCCTGCTGGCCGAAGTCACGCCCCCGCCCGGGGCCTCCGGCTCCAACGCCGTTCTGCTCACCCGTATCGACAGGTTGCTGGGTCTCGGCCATCTCGAACAGGCCGAAGCGCTGATCACCGCCGCCGGCATCACCGACCCGGAACTCTTCCGCCGCGCTTTCGACATCGGCCTGCTGACGGATCGGTCGGAGCCGGTGTGCGAAACTCTCAGCCAAAGCCCCGGTCTGTCACCCACCCTGCCCGCCCGCATCTTCTGTCTGGCGCGGCGTGGAGACTGGAACGCCGCGGCCCTGACGCTCAACACCGGGCTGGAAACCGGCGACATCTCGGAAAGCGAGGGCGCAATCCTCGCCCGCTTCCTCGATCCCCAGATCTTCGAGGACGCACCGGCACCGCCCCTGCCCGACCCGCTGACGACGCTCGATTTCCTGATCCGCAATG
The DNA here is from genome assembly GCF_009931615.1 of Algicella marina. Taxonomy (NCBI): domain Bacteria; kingdom Pseudomonadati; phylum Pseudomonadota; class Alphaproteobacteria; order Rhodobacterales; family Paracoccaceae; genus Algicella; species Algicella marina. The sequence goes on from NZ_CP046620.1 coordinate 1,656,164, forward strand.
CCGTCGCCCTGCCCCGGCCGCCAGATCCGCTGCCGCTGGCCTTCTATCACCTAGACCTGCCGGAACATCAGCCCCTTCGCACCCGCATCGCCGCGGCCGAGAGGCTCGTGCGCACCGGGGCCATCCCGCCGACGCTGCTGTTCTCCATCTACCGTGCCGGCAGGCCCGCCGCCTCCGGCGGCCTCTGGGATCACGCCACCGCCGCCCAGCGCCTCGATCGGGCCCTGAAGGGCGAGGATCTCGCCGCCATCGAAGACGCGCTGACCGCCGCCGACGAAACCTTCGCCGCCATCGGCCTGCGCCGCGAACTCGCTGTCGAATACGGCTCCGAACTCGCGCTGCTCGACCCGGCCAGCCTTTCGCTCGGCATGCGCACCCGCACCTCCCACCTGCTGCTGCTCGCCGGCCTCTTTTCCGAAGCGACGGCCATGCTGCCCGACAGCAACGACCCGGCGGAGCAGGTGCTGCGCGCCCTGACCCAGCCCGGCACGTCCTTCCCGGAAAGCGCCGCCCTCAGCCCGCTGGAACGCGCCGCCGCCCGCGGCCTTACCCGGCCCGATCCGCCGACACCCGCCGCCGCCTTCGCCACCGAACGCATTGCCGAGGGCTTCATCGGCGAGGGCATCCTCGAAGCCCTGTCCCTGCTCTCCGCCGGTTCGGAAGTCGATCCCGGCGATCTGGAAGCCGGCCTCTTCCTCCTGCGCAACGCCGGCCTGTCCGACTGGGCGCGCCGCATCGCCGCCGACACGATGCTGCTCCTGCCCGAAGCCTGATCGAACCGCGATGAGCGCAGCCTGGATCCAGCCCTTTCTTGAAGCTCTCCGGGCCGAACGTGACGCCGCCGACAATACCCTGATCAACTACGCCCATGATCTCGAACATTTCATGGCTCACATTGCCGGCCTCGGCCTCAAGGCCGAAACCCTCGCCCGCAAGGACATAGAGCAATATCTCATCAACCTGGAAAACGAGGGGCTGAAGCCCGCCACCCGCGCCCGCCGTCTCTCTTCGATCAAGGGCCTCTACCACTTCGCGTTCAGCGAGGGCTGGCGCGGCGACAACCCGGCAGCGCTGATCCGCGCCCCGAAGACCGCGCGCAAATTGCCGGCCACGCTGTCGGAAAATGATGTGGATCGCCTGCTGGAAGCCGCCGGCAGCACCGGCCGGACGCTGGAAGAGAACACCCGGAACGCCTGCCTGTTCGAAATTCTCTACGCCACCGGCCTGCGGGTGACAGAGCTTGTCAGCCTGCCCGTCGCCGCCGTCCGCGGCGACCCCTCGATGATCCTCATACGGGGCAAGGGCGGGCGCGAACGCATGGTCCCCCTCTCGGATCCCGCCCGCGACGCCCTCGCCAACTGGCTGTTGCTTCGCGACCGTGAAGAGGAAGCGGCGCGCAAGAAACGCGGCACCGCCCCCTCACTCTGGCTGTTTCCCACCCGGTCGAAAGCCGGCCACCTGACGCGCGTGCAGTTCCATGGCCTCGTCAAATCCGTCGCCGCCACCGCCGGTCTGAAGCCCGAGGATGTTTCTCCCCACACACTCCGCCACGCCTTCGCCACCCACCTGCTCGCCAACGGCGCCGATCTCCGCGCCATTCAGACATTGCTCGGCCACGCAAGCGTCGCCACCACCGAGATCTACACCCATGTGCTGGAGGAGCGGCTCAAGGCACTGGTGCTGGAAAAACACCCGCTGGCGAAGGACGACTGACGCCTCCCCGCCATCACGACCTCTCAGGCCACGACTCCCGCCGGTCGCGCCCCGCCGGCGTGTGCCGCCAGCTTGTCCAGCGTCTGCGCCCCGTACTCAACCGCCCCAAAACCGATGACGATCACGCGCCGCTCCGGCGTTGGGTGCATCTGGCGCAGCGTCACCACCGTCTTGCCATTCGCCTGTTCATCGAAGGTCACCAGCATGCGGAACCGGTCCGGGTCGTCGTCCGCGTCGGCACCATGATCAACGACGATCAACTTCGGTGCCTCCACCCGGCGGAAGGTCATGCGGTTGCCAAAACGCGTGCCGTCCGGCGCCACCATCGTGAACCGCCACATACCATCGGGGCGGATGTCGATCTCGTCTGTTTCCAGCGTGAACCCCTCCGGTCCGAACCACCGGACGATCTGCTCCGGGTCCGTCCATGCCCGGAACACAGTTTCCCGGTCGGCATCGACGACGCGGGCAATGACGATTTCCCGTTCCAGAAGATCCCCGCTCCAGTCCATATCTTCAATATCAGTCATCCTTTTCCTCTCCTTTGCGTGTCGTTGCGAGATGCGCCTCCAACCTGTCGAGCCGCGCCTCCCACTGGCGCCGATGGCCGGCCAACCATTCCTCCGCCGCCAGCAATGCCTCGGGGTTGAGCGAGCACACCCGCGCCCGCCCCTCCCGATGCGAAACGATCAGCCCAGCCTTTTCCAGAACGCCCAGATGCTGGGTGAACGAGGGCAAGGCCATGTCGAACGGCGCGGCCAGGTGCGAGACGGTGGCCGGACCGAGGCTCAAGGCCTGCACCACCGCCCGCCGTGTCGGGTCCGCCAGTGCGGTGAAGGTCGATTCGACAGTCGGATATTGCTTAGGCATAAACCTAAGCGTCCACGAAAATAACACTTAGGTCAATACCTAAATAAATGCAGACCGCCGCTCACCCCGCCCGCTCCATCCGGATGTTGCCGTCATGCAGAAAACACAGCCGGTCGAACAGCGACAGGTCCAGCGGGTTGGGCAGCCGCACGTCGTCCACTGCCGGCCAATCCCGCTCTGTCAGGTCGAAAGACCGGTCGACCTGCGAGATCAGGCAGACCACCGCGCCCTTCGCTCGGGCAAAGGCCCGCAGATCCCGCACCTGTGCCTCCAGTGGCGGATGGCTCCGCCTCTGGTCCAGCAATTGCAGGTAGTCGATGACAGCCAGCGCCGCACAGTCACGCTGCTCGATGATCTTGGTCACATGCTCCGCACAAATATCGTCTGAAGTATCGACGATCAGTGCGCCAGTATCCGACAGGTTGGCCGCCCCCAGCGCAGCCAGCCGCCTCTGCACATCGCTTTTGGTGTATTCGAGGCTGAAGAAATATCCCTGCCGCCCGATCTCACCCGCCAACACGGCCAGTTCCAGTCCCAGCAGCGTCTTGCCATGCCCCGGACGTGCCGCGATCAGCACCATCTCACCTGCCGAAATGCTCCTCAGTATGCGCCGCGCCGGTGTCGCGTCCGCGTAGCCGGCGGCCATATGGCTCCAGCTCTCGAAACCCTCACCGGCTGCAATCCGGTTCAGCGCTTCATGCAGGCGAATGCCGTCGGCACGGGCCAGCATCCGCGCGCGGCGTTTCAGTTTGTAGATCGGGGATGACAGCTTCATCCGAACCTCCTCCTTCCGGGCAGTCGCCGCAATCCCTCCTTATGCGCCAGCCCGGTCAGGTTGGGTCCGAAGTCGTCCACTCCACATGTCAGATGCTTTCCCGTCGGAGGGGGGAGGCCCGAGCCAGGCCATGCCCGCAGTTTAACCTCACTCCGCGCGCCACTCAATGTCCTCCCGCCTGTCCGGTCGGGCATCAGCTTCAGGCCAGTCGCCGCTCAACCACCGCCTCCCGCCAGCAGAGCGCCACGCCCAGCGCCATTACCAACGGCCCGATCTGCAGCCCGAGCGCCACCGCCAGCGCCGGGGAAAGCGCCGGCGCAATCCACACCAGCAGCATGATCAGCTTGTCTCCCGGTCGCATCCCGCGCCTCAGCAGCACCTGCGCCAGAAGCGACAGCCCCAGCAGCGTCAGCACCATGTCGTAGCGAAATGCATAGGGCGACACCAACAGCGTCGCCAGAAACAGCATGGCCAGCTTCAGGTCTGCCACCACCTCCCGGCGTCGCCAGACGTCTGCCACGGCAACAATCGCCACCATGGCCGAAATCGCCTGCGCCACCAGCGCCAGACCGTTGCCCGCACCCAGCATCTTCAGTGCCACATACGCCGTCACCTGCTGCGCCCACAGGTCGCCCGTTGCCATCGCCACGCGCAGCAGCGGCGTGTTGTTCAGCGCCGCCAGCCACACATCCGCCCCCAGCAGCAGCGTCACGGCGCCCAGCAACCCAAGGCAGGTGACGCAACAGCGCCAGAACAGCGGCCAGTCCCGCGCCGCGATCAGCGCCACCGGCACAAGGATGCTCAGATGCGGCTTGCCGAGACCCAGCGCGATCAGGCACGCCGCCAGCCACAGCCGGCCCTTTGCCCGCGCCTGAAACGCCAGCCCGCTCAGCGCCGCGAAAATCAGGCCGTTCTGGCCCTGAATAAGCGTCAGCACCACCGCCGGCGCACCGAACAGCACCACCCAGCCCAGCGGCTGCGGCACCGCCCGGTAATAGCGCACCGTCATCGCCCACAAGGCCAGTCCCAGTGTCGTGAAGGACAGCAGCGCCACCGGATAGCTCAACCAGCCAAGCGGCATCACCATGGCCAGATAGGTCGGCGGGTAGTGCCACAACAACACCGACTCCTGCGGTGCCAGCGGCAGTTGCAGCGCGATGAAGGCCTCGACATCATAGACCCCGGCAATGCCTTCCGTCAGGAACAGCCGCGCCGCCACCCAGAAGGCCGGAAAGTCATAGCCGAACGGCATGTAGTTCAGGCCGTCCGGCGCCATCAGCGACGCACCCACCTCACCGATCACCACTGCCAGAAACAGCCCGATGGATGCTGCAAATGCTGCCTGACGCCTGATCCGCGTCTCGATCCGCCGGATTGCACCCATGGCCAACCCCGGCGAGCGCGCACCGCCTTCGGCCGGCAAATCGGGGCGTTGATCCTGTTTCAGCTTGGCAACCTTCCCCGACAATGGGCATCAGACCGGCACGGCATCGCCGCCGCCAGCAGCCAAAGCGCTAGCATGGCACAATTTTTCAGACAACCGCCGCCGCCGTTATCGGCGCCGCAAGGCCATCGGCAGCACGTCCTCGCTCGGCCACCAACCACTCTCCAGCGCCCGCTCATACCCCTGCACCAGCCCTGCCTCCCGCATCGCCGCGGCGGCCGCGCCATGATCATAGGCCAACCGCTGCAGATGTACGCCATCGTCGTCCAGCACCGCGAATTCCGTCTCGCACAGTCCGTCATGCGGCGGCATGCCGATAACACCCGCGTTCACCCAAATGTGCCGCCCGATCTCGCGCACGAACCCGATACCGCAATGTCCGGCGATCACCCCGTCCACCGCCCCGATCTCGGCCTCCAACGTCGCAAGTTCGTCCGCCAGGTCCACTGCGTCACTCACCGCCCACAGGAACCGGCTGATCTGCGAGGCTCCGCCGTGGATCACCGCCCAGCGCCGCCCCGCGTGGGTGAACACCAGCCGTCCCGGCAGGCCGCCCATCCACTGCCGCAACTCCGGCCCGACCGCCGCATCCGCGGCCGCGTACCAGCCGCGCGACAGCAGGTCGCAAACGCTATTCTCGCCAAAGCCGCAGCCGCAGTCCGAAGCCCCTGCCGCCAGTTGCACCTCGCAGTTGCCCTGCACTACGGGCAGCTCCAGGTCCCGCACCTGCTCGGCTACGGCTACAGGGTCGGCGCAATAGGCCACCAGATCGCCGGTGCAGATGCAGCGCTCCGGCGGAATACCCAGCCGCCCCGCCTCCGCCAGCAGCGCCTCCAGTGCTTGCAGGTTTGAATATGGCCCGCCGAACAGCAGCACCGGTCCCTCCAGCACTCCCAGATCCCGCACCTCCATCGCCCCCTCCTTGCAGCCGTGCCCGCGACACCCCATAACAACTGTCAACGCGCCGCGGAGGGGGCAACACATGGAATCTGAAATCGCATCACAATTTTGGGACAGCGCGCTGTGGCTGACCATCGTCGCCGTGCTCGGCCTGCTCTGTCTTTCCGCCTTCTTCTCCGGTTCCGAAACCGCGCTGACCGCCGCCTCCCGCGGCAAGCTGCACGGTCTGGCGGACAAAGGCACGCGCGGCGCCCAGCGGGCGCTGAAGCTGACCGAGGACAACGAACGTCTTATCGGCGCCATCCTGCTCGGCAACAACCTCGTCAACATTCTTGCCACCTCCCTAGCCACCTCGATGCTCACGGTCATCGTCGGCGACAGCGGCGTCGCCCTCGCCACCCTGGTGATGACGGCCCTCGTGCTGATCTTCGCCGAGGTCATGCCGAAGACCTACGCCATCACCAACCCCGAGGCCGCGGCCACCCGCGTCGCCCCCGTCATCGCCATTGTCGTCCGCGTCCTGGCACCCGTGGTCAACACCGTCCGCTGGATCGTCCGCCTCATCCTCCGCCTCTTCGGGGTGGAGACGGACCCGGCCGCCAACCTGCTCGCCGCACAGGAGGAGATCGCCGGCGCCATCGCCCTGCACCACTCCGAGGGCAGCGTCGAGAAGGACGACCGAGACCGTCTGCTCGGCGCGCTCGATCTCAAGCACCGCGAGGTGGAGGAGATCATGCTCCACCGCCAGAACATCGAGATGATCGACGCCGACTGGCCGACGCAGGAAATTCTCTCCCACTGCCTGAAAAGCCCCTACACCCGCCTGCCCGTCTTCAAGGAAGAACCGGAAAACATCGTTGGCGTCATCCACGCCAAGGATCTCCTGCGCGCCATCGACGCCCTCACGCGCGGCACCAAAGACGGCCTCGCCAGCCTCGAGAACTTCCAGATCCTGGACGTGGCGATGGAGCCCTACTTCGTCCCCGACACCACCACGCTCGACGACCAGATGCGCGAGTTCCTGCGCCGCAAGACACACTTCGCCCTCGTGGTCGACGAATACGGCGCCCTTCAGGGCCTGATCACGCTGGAAGACATCCTCGAAGAAATCGTCGGCGAAATCTCCGACGAACACGACGAGGAGGAATCGGAGATCCGCATGGCCGCCGACGGCTCCGTCACGGTCGATGGCTCCACCACCATCCGCGATCTCAACCGCGCGTGTGACTGGAACCTGCCCGATGAGGAAGCCAACACCGTCGCCGGGCTGGTCATCCACGAAACCCAGACAATCCCCACCCGTGGCCAGGTATTCACCTTCCACGGTGTCCGCTTCGAGGTGATGGCCCGCGAACGCAACCAACTCACCCGCCTGCGCCTGCGCCGCATTGGCGCGCGCGTCAGCGCCCTCTGAACAGGCTGCCCATCACGCCGCGCAGGAACTTCCGACCAGATCGTGTGCCGGCGGTGCGGATCACCTCTTTCACCAGCGTCTCGCCAATGGAATCGCTGCGGGAGGAGCGGGACCGGCTGCTGCTGCTGCTGCGGCTGCCGTCATAGCGGCGGGCATTGCGAAACTCGCGTTCCTCTTCCTCCGCCCGCTCCGCCGCGGCCGCCTCGCGTTCGGCTTCTTCCGCCGCCGTCTCCGCCCGCGCCCGCAACTTCTCGAACGCGCTCTCCCGGTCCACCATCTCGTCATAGAGGCCCGTCAGCGGCGAAGACGCCATGATCCCCTTCCGCTCCGCATCGTCCAGCGGCCCCAGCCGCGAAGACGGCGGGCGAATGAGCGTGCGCTCCACCACGCTCGGCACGCCCTTCTTCTCAAGCGTCGAAACCAGCGCCTCGCCGGTGCCGACATCGCGGATCGCGTCCTGCGTATCGAACCGCGGGTTCGGCCGGAACGTCTCCGCCGCCGCCCGCAACGCCTTCTGGTCGCGCGGCGTATAGGCCCGCAGCGCGTGCTGGACGCGGTTGCCCAACTGCCCAAGGATATCGCTCGGCACGTCGTCGGGGTTCTGCGTGATGAAATAAACCCCCACCCCCTTGGAGCGGATCAGCCGCGCCACCTGCTCCACCTTGTTCACCAGCGCCTTCGGCGCATCCTCGAACAACAGGTGTGCCTCGTCGAAGAAGAACACGAACTTCGGCTTGTCCGGGTCACCCACCTCCGGCAGCGTCTCGAACAGCTCCGACAGCAGCCACAGCAGGAAAGTGGCATAGAGCCGGGGGCTGGCCATCAGCCGGTCCGCCGCCAGCACGTTCACCCGCCCCTGACCACCAGGCGAGACATGGATCATGTCCGAAAGTTCCAGCGCGGGCTCCCCGAAGAACTGCGTCGCGCCCTGGTTCTCCAGCACGATCAAGCGCCGCTGGATCGCTCCGATAGAGGCGGTGGAAATATTGCCGTAGCGCAGCCCGACATCCTTCGCGTTCTCCCCCAGCCAGACCAGCAGCGCCTGCAAGTCCTTCAGGTCCAACAGCGGCAGGCCCTCTTCATCGCTCATCCGGAACGCGATGTTGAGAATGCCCTCCTGCGCCTCCGTCAGTTCCAGCAGCCGCGAGAGCAGCAGCGGCCCCATCTCGGAAATCGTCGTCCGCACGGGGTGGCCCTTCTCGCCGAACATGTCCCAGAACACGACCGGGAAATCCGAATAGGCATAATCGCCGAAGCCGATCGTCTCGGCCCGGCCGATCAGTGCGTCGTGCAGCTTTGCTTCCGGCGATCCGGCAACCGCCAACCCCGAAAGGTCGCCCTTCACATCCGCAAGAAACACCGGCACACCCTGCGCCGAGAAGCTCTCGGCCAGAATTTGCAGAGTAACTGTCTTGCCAGTTCCGGTCGCCCCGGCGATCAACCCGTGACGGTTGGCGTATTTCAGAAGCAGCGATTGTGGATCGGAGTAGTTTTCACCACCTCCACCAACAAAAATGCGGTCCGTCTCACTCATTGCCTGCTTCCCTGCTCTTCTGTGACTTCTGCAACATACAAAATTAACTAATTCCCGCCATAAAGGAATCGCAAACTGCTTCTATAGCGGTTTTGCAGACTTCCTCCCTGTTGAACTGGCCGCGCCTTCGGGCGCGGCATTTTTTTTGCGCCGCACCAAGATTCATCCTTAAAAAATTGGGGTTTTCACGCCGGATTGGCTTGACGGCAGATTTTCGCTGGCCTAGCCTCCGCTGCATAAGTTGGCCGGTCCGACAGGGAGAGAGCTGCAAAGCAGCCAGTAAAAGGCACCCATCGCGGGTGCCTTTTTCTTGACCGGAACACATTTTCCGGCGACGGGCCGCCTTCTCCTCCGGTTCTGCAGCGTCCATCACCTTTTCGCCGGTCGCTTCGGCAGCGGCAGCCATAGGGTCCTCATCCCGGAAAAGGGCTCGACGGCAGGGCAAAACACGTTAGTTTGCGACCAAAGGCGCCGATCCGCCACTCGACGCTACCCGCGTTGACAGTTCCGCGGCTTCCTGACACCAAGGCCGAAACCATCAAATGAAAGAGGCATCAAATTGCACCCTTTCCGAATTCTACCTTTCGCAACCGCCCTCCTGCTGGCCAGCACGTCGCTGCCGGCCCTTTCTCAGGATACCGGCACGGACGCCAACTCAACCGACGCTGACGTCGAGGTTCCGGCACCCGTGGAAACGGAATCCGTTGCAGAAGAAGCAATCGAATCCGAAGGGCCTTCGACCCTGACGACCGAGGAACCGGCAGAGCCCGCGGCCGAGACACCCGAGCCGGCGACGACCACAGCCGAACCGGCGACAGTCGAACCCGCGTCCGAAGAGCCGGCAGCAGAAGAAACTGCAGCCGAGGAACCCGCTACCGATGTCGCGGCCGACCCGGCCCCCGAAGCGCCCGCCGAGCCAGAGATCGAGACCGAGGTTTTCGGCGATTGGGAAAAGCGCTGCGCGGTGGCCACCAACCAGTGCTTCATCTATCAGATCGCCCGTGACGAGGCCGGCAACGCCGTCGCTGAAGTCACCATTGTCTCCCTGCCCGATGGCGATCAGGCCGAGGCAGGCGCCACCATCGTCACCCCGCTCGGCACCCTGCTGCCCTCCGGCCTTGTCATGCAGGTCGACAGCGGTCAGGCCCGCAAATACGAATACAGCTGGTGCACCCGCTCCGGCTGCTTCGCGCGCTTCGGGCTCGAAGCCGGCTACATTGCCAACCTAAAAGCCGGGAACAAGGCGATCATGCAGCTCTCATCAGTCGCAGCGCCGGAACGGCCGATCCGCCTGAACCTGTCGTTGTCCGGCTTCACTGCCGCCTACGAGGCACTGCCGTCACCGGAGTGACCCCGCGACTTGGGAAAATTGACCAAATGGTAAAAGGCCCTCTCCGGAGGGCCTTTTTCATGTCTGGTTCCGGCATTTAGCCATACCAAATCCATACCGAAACCATACCAAACCCATATTGGGGTCAGGCTCAGATCCGCGCCACCGTCAGCACCGCGTTCAACCCTCCGAACGCAAAGGCATTGGACATTGCCACCTGCACGTCCGCCTCCCGCGCGACGTTCGGCACCACGTCCAAATCGCACTCCGTATCCGGCTCTTCATAGTTGATCGTCGGCGCGATGATCCCGTCCCGAACGGCCATGATACAGGCCAGAAGTTCCACTGCGCCAGTTCCGCCGATCAGGTGCCCATGCATGGATTTCGTACTTGAAATCAAAAGGTTATCGGCGTGGGAGCCAAAGGCTTCCCGCACTGCTGCGCATTCCGTCTTGTCGTTCGCCGCTGTGCCGGTGCCATGGGCATTGATATATCCCACCGCTTCCGGCGCGATCCCCGCATTCCGCAACGCCCCCTGTATTGCACGTCGCGCACCCATCTTGTTGGGCATGACGATATCCGAAGCGTCGGAAGTCATAGCAAATCCAATGACTTCCGCGAGAATATTTGCCCCGCGAGCCTTCGCGTGCTCGTACTCCTCGAACACGAAAACCGCAGCCCCCTCGCCTTGGACCATGCCGTTGCGGTTGGCGGAAAACGGTCTGCAACCGTCCTTCGACATCACCCGCAAGCCTTCCCAGGCCTTGATGCCGCCAAAACACAGCATACTCTCTGAACCGCCCGCCAACATCACCTTTGAAACCCCGGAGCGGATCAAGCCAAAGGCCTGTCCCATCGCGTGGTTGGACGATGCGCAGGCAGTCGCCACAGTGAAACTCGGCCCCTGGAGATTATATCGCATGGAAACATGCGACGCCGCCGCGTTGTTCATTAATCGTGGAACAACAAAGGGATGCACGCGATTCTTCCCAGCCTCGTAGACGCTGCGATAGTTTTCGTCCTGCGTCTGCAACCCGCCGCCGGCAGTGCCGAGAACCACCCCCGCCTCACCTGCCAGTTGCTCCGTCATCTCAAGCCCGGACTGCTCCATCGCCTCCCTGGCGGCCAGCAGTGCAAACTGCGTAAACTTGTCGTAAAGCGTGATTTCCTGCCGGCTGAAATGTGCCTCCGGCTCATACCCGATGATCTGCCCACCGATGGAGATGGATAACCGCTCCACATCCTGGAAATCCAGCGGACCGATACCGCACACGCCATCCGCCATCGCCCGCATCACGTCGGTCGCACTGCGCCCCAATGCGCAAATGGCTCCCTGCCCGGTTATGACTACGCGATGCATATGCTTGATCAGGCGTTCTTTTTCGCAATAAGCGATTCCACCGCCGTCACCATTGAGCGCACATTCGAAATGTCGAACTCGGATTGCGCCGGATCGTTGGCGTTGAACGGTACGGAGATGTCGAACTGCTCCTCGATCGCGAAGATCGCCTCCACCAGCCCAAGGCTGTCGAGCCCGAGTTCTTCCAGCGTCGCCTCAGGAGTCACCTCTTCCGGCTCCAGGACAGCCTGCTCAGCAATGATTGCGATAACCTTGTCAGCAACGGAGCCCGCCATGACGTCCCTCTCTCAACTTCCCGCTCTGATCTACTCTTTCAGACCGGCCTTTGAAACCCGTTTTTCTGCCTCCTGCAGCTTGGTCAACAGCCGCGGCAACCGACGCGTTGCCTTGTAGACATTTACGGAGACATCCATCGGCATCGCCGGGGTGCCCATCATTATCTTACCGGAGGGCACATTGGCGTTGATCCCGGTCTGTGCCGTGATGATTACATCCGAACCAATGTTGATGTGATCGGCAATGCCCGCCTGCCCAGCGAGAACCACTCGATCACCGATTACCGAGCTGCCCGCAACGCCCGACTGCCCGCACAAAAGGCAATGGTTTCCAATAGTTACATTGTGGCCAACCATCACCAGTCCATCCAGCTTCGTACCGTCACCGATCTTCGTGTCGGCCACCGTACCACGGTCCACCGCGGAATTGGCGCCCATTTCCACATCGTCTCCGATTACCACACCGCCCATGGAATTGATGCGGGCAAAACCGGCCGTCCGGCTCGCCTCTGAAATCTTGCCAGTGCTGCGCGCCTCTTCGACCGCTCCCGGCTGCGGAGACACAAAAGAGAAGCCGTCACCACCCACCGAAACACCAATCTGGCCGATGAAACGATTGCCAATCCGCACGTGGGGCCCGATATGGGCACCCGGAAACAGCAGTAGATCGTCCCCGATCACGGTGTTCTCGCCAATGGAACAATGGCTCGAGATCCGCGCACGCACGCCGATCCGCGCCCCTGATTGCACATGGACAAACGGCCCGATTGCCGCACCCGCACCGATTTCCGCTCCATCCTCGATCACTGCCGTGGGATGTATTCCCGGCGCAATTTTCAGCGGTCTCTCAAACAACTTGCCAATGCCCGCCATGACGTAGCGAGAGCGTGGCGCAAAGATCGCTGCCCGGAGGCCCAGCGCTTCCCAGTCCGTCCCTTCGGCGACAATGGCCACCAGTGCCTTGCCATCCGCCAATTGCCCGACGAACTTTTTCTCCATGGCCATAGCGACATGCTCAGGCCCGGCTCGGCCCGGCTCTGCCGGCGCGGTGACACGAAGACCAAGATCGCCCGCCGCTTCGGCGCCGAGGGCTTTCGCCAGTTCTTCCACGGAATAACTCATGCGCGCCTCTCCTTCCGCCCAAACCAAAGGCGGCGACAGGCTCCCGCCCGTCGCCGCCACACCTGATCTAGTGGAATACGGATCAGCCTTCAACCACACCCAGCGAAACGCCTGCGTTCTCAAGCGCCTGGAACACCCGCGCATCCCGACCATAGATGTCGGCGCGATACTGCGGCGTACCGTCTTCGGCCACCCACGCTGAATTGTACGACAGGTATATCGGAAGCGGTTGTTCTAGGTTCAGGTGCCGCTCACTGCCACTGTTCAAGACAGATTGGAACAAGGCATCCGGGTTATCGGACTGAGGGGCCAGCAACACACGGGCCAGTTCGAACGGCTTCTGCACCCGGACACATCCATGGCTGTAGGCCCGCGCATCCCGATTGAACAGCGATTTGGAGGGCGTGTCGTGCAGGTAGATGTTGTACTGGTTGGGGAACATGAACTTCACACGGCCCAGCGCATTACCGCCGCCCGGTTTCTGCTTGATGATAAACGGAAAATTGGACTGGCTGAATTTCGAAAAGTTCACGAACTTCGGATTAACCCGCGTGCCGTTGCGCGTCATGACCTGATAGGTGGAGCCGAGGGCACCGGGATTCCGCTTCAATTTCGGCAGCATCTCCTCGGTGGTAATAGAGCGCGGAACATGCCACGTCGGGTTCACCACCATATGGGTCATGGTGTCGTTGAATTCCTGCGTGCGATGCTTGTTCTTACCGATCACGGTGCGCGACCAGAAAATCGTCTCACCGTCCTGGATGACGGAAACGGAAAAGTCCGCCTGGTTCACATAGACGTGCCTTGCGCCGCGTTCGACGTTCAGCCACCGCTGGCGTTCCAGATTCACGAGGACTTGCTTCAGCCGATCCTCCGCGGAGGCGTTGATGGCCTCCAGTGTCATCGGCCCCGCCACGCCATCGTCATTGAGGCCATGCGTCAGCTGGAAAGCCTTCACCGCTTCGATAAGAAGGTCGTCATAGAGAGGCGAGTCTCCGTAATCCTGCCCGCTGATCCGCGAAAGCCGACTGCGGATATCGACGACACGAGGAGACGAATTCCCCGCCTTGATGGACGGCCCACCGGAAACCTTCGCGCCCCAGTCCCCTGCAGCGATTATATCCTTCAGTCTGATCAGTTCTTCCTGAAGCTTGGCATACTGCGGGTGAGCCGGTGCTAGCGCCCGGAAAAAACCCGCCACGTCCGTCGTCGCTTCGAGTTCAGCCAAGAGAGCCACAGCTTCAGGGCGCGGAGGCTTGATGGCGATGTCCCGATCCACGCTCCGCGGTTCCAGCAAGCCGGACGATACGTCACGCGCATACGTAAGAAACGCCTTTCCGGCTGCGATCTCAGCCTCGGCCTCGGCGACAGATCCATCGGAAAAAAGCTCGGCCAGTTCGGCGATGCCATAGCGATCTTTCGGCAAGCCATGTTCGTCGGCTGACAGAAGAACGTCCAGAAGCGCAGCTTTGCGGGATTCGTCCCAAATCGGCACGAAACCATTTTGCTCGTAGTATTCGAACAGGCTGTCGGAAACTCCCGCAGTCTCCAATGCAGTCCGGAAGGCACGAGCCTCCCGCGTCAGAACCAACTCGGGCTCCGCATTCATCACGGCCGAAACCACCTCACCGCCGACCGTGGCCGCCTCAGTGGTGGCCAGATCCTGCGCATAGGCGCTGCCTGCGACGATGAGCGCCACGAAACTTGCCGCCAGCCGACGAAGCGGGAAACGGTGTACGAATTCCGAATTCATTCTCACAGCTCGACAGTCCTCTATTACCGCGATGTTCTTGCCTGAAGACTTAATATATCCCTCACGACGTCAACAGATGCGGGTGAAGCTTCGCATTCAATTCTGCGGCAGCGTGTGTTTTTCGCCGCATTCACGCTGATTTGACCGATCCAATCGTGTGAAAACGGCCCTACTGTGGCGATTCGGCAAGAATCCGCTCATCTTTTGTCACCGAGGGAACCAAAATCTTGGCAGTTAACCAACGGTTTGCCATAGTCCCTTACATGCGGTGACGCAAAGCTGCCAATCGGCTGTTAGATGCCCAAAAAAGATGACGTGAAGCAGGCAAATGAGCAAAAATACACTTCCTGAAATCGGTCGCCGGGCGTTTCTGGGTGGAATTTTCACCCTCACCGCCACAGCGTCCGCCCCTTACTACGCAAATGCGGCCGGTTTCCTTCGGGGTGCCGGCGATGTCCGCCGGATCAAGCTGCGCTCCCAGCGTACAGGCGAGGCTGTCGATACGATCTACTGGGTCGAAGGCAGCTACATCAAAGAGGCTCTCGCAGAGATCAACTGGTTCATGCGCGACTGGCGCGAGAACGAGGCCATCGGTTATGACCGTCGCAACATCGATATTCTCGCAGCAACACTGCGGTTGATGGATACCGATGAGCCCTATCACGTGGTCTCCGGCTATCGCAGCCCGAAGACGAATGCGATGCTCAGCCGCTCAAATCGCGGCGTTGCCCGCAATTCCTATCACATGAAGGGAATGGCCGCAGATTTGAAACTGTCCACGCGCTCCATCAACCAGATGGCAAAGGCCGCAGTTGCCTGCAACGCGGGCGGTGTCGGCAAATACGGCCGTTCAAATTTCGTGCATATGGATTGCGGTCCCGTCCGCACTTGGCGCGGCTGACCTCCGCCCGCCGCGCCCTTCAGGGGCGAAGCGAGCCGTTACCCTCGACCAGATATTTGAAACTTGTCAATTGACGAGCGCCGACTGGCCCGCGCGCATGCATCTTGCCAGTGGCAATACCGATCTCCGCCCCCATCCCGAACTCTCCACCATCCGCAAACTGCGTCGAGGCATTGCGCATAAGAATGGCGCTGTCGAGTTCCGCGAAGAAGCGTGCTGCAGCCGCATCGTCCTCCGTCAGAATGCAATCCGTATGGTTGGACCCATAGCGAGAGATATGCTCAATCGCGCCATCCAGCCCATCGACCAGTTTTGCCGCAACAATCATGTCGAGATATTCTCGCCCCCAATCAGCCTCGGTCGCGGGCACGGCACCAGCCAGGTCGATCCCCTCTCCGGCTCGCACTTCCACGCCTGCCGCCGCGAGATCGGCCAGAAACGGCACTCCATGCTGCGCGTAATACGAACGATCTATGAGAATACATTCCACCGCCCCACAGATTCCGGTGCGACGAGTCTTGGCATTGAGGATCACCTTGCGCGCTGTCTCCGTATCAGCCTCGGCATCCACGTAGATATGTACGATACCTTCCAGATGCGCGAATACCGGCACGCGCGCATCGGCCTGCACCTTGGCTACCAGGCCCTTCCCACCACGTGGCACAATCACATCGATGTAGCGGCTCATCGTCAGCATTTCGCCAACCGCCGCCCGGTCGCGGGTCGGCACCAACTGAATTGCGGCTTCCGTTAATCCGGCTGTCCGCAGGCCTTCCATCAGACACTCATGGAGGGCTCGTGCGGAGTGAAAACTCTCGGATCCGCCGCGCAGGATCGCTGCATTGCCCGCTTTCAGGCACAGAGCGCCGGCGTCCACCGTTACGTTGGGACGGCTCTCGAAAATCACGCCCACAACACCAAGTGGGGTGGCCACTTTGCGGATATGCAGTCCGGAAGGCTGATCCCACTCTTCGAGTAGCGCACCCACCGGGTCGTCCTGACCGGCGATTGAGTTGAGACTATCGACGATTCCGTCCAGACGGTCTTGCGTCAGTTTCAGGCGGTCGAGCATTGCCGGTGTCAGACCTTTAGCCTCCGCCGCAGCCATATCCTCGGCGTTGGCGGCGAGGATGTCTGCACTGCGGGAGCGGATCGCGCCGCCCGCGTTGCGCAGCGCGGCGTTCTTCTGCTGCGACGTCGCGACCGCGAGTTTGCGTGAGGCCGCCCGCGCAGCCTCCCCTATTTCACGCATGATCTCCGCGACGTTCAAATCCGTGCCGTCCATAGCCATTTTTCCCCCCTAAATCACCATATCGTCCCGGTGAACGAGCGCCGCCCGGCCCGGATGGCCGAGGCGCGCCTCGATCTCACTCGACTTGCAGCCCTGGATCAACCTTGCTTCAACGGCATCATAGCCTGCAAGCCCCCGCGCCAGCACTTGCCCCGCAGGTCCAGTGATCTCCACAGGGTCACCACGCATGAAATCACCGGTCACACCGGTAACTCCTGCAACCAGCAGCGATTTGCCCCGACCGAGCGCAGCAACGGCTCCATCGTCCACACGTATTTCCCCGCGTGCCTTCATCGCGGCGATCCACTGCTTCCGTGCTGCCTTCGGAGACTGATCTGATCGGAACCATGTCGCCTTCGCTCCGTTCGCAAGCGCGCTCAGCGGCTGGATCACATCACCTTTGGTAATCACCATGCTGCACCCTGCCTGCAGTGCCATTTCCGCTGCCAGCAACTTTGTCTTCATCCCACCACGCGATGTTTCACTGGCCGCTCCGCCCGCACTCGCCATGATGTCGTGTGTCAGCTTCGTCACGAATGGAATATGGGTGGCAGCCGTATTCTTGCGCGGATCGGCCGTGTAGAGGCCATCCACGTCGGATAACAATATCAGGACATCGGCGCCAGACAGTACGCTCACCTGCGCCGCAAGCCTGTCATTGTCACCATAGCGGATTTCATCAGTCGCCACGGTGTCGTTCTCGTTCACCACCGGCACAGCTCCCAGATCCAGCAGTGTGGCAAGTGTTGCACGGGAGTTGAGGTATCGCCGCCGGTTCTCGCTGTCCTCTAGGGTCACCAGCACCTGCGCCGCCCGGATACCATGTGAGGCCAGACCCTCTGAATATGAATGCGCGAGCTGGATCTGGCCGACCGCAGCCGCCGCCTGGCTTTGCTCCAGCGCCAGCGCACCTGCTGGCAAACCCAGTTGCCGCCGGCCGAGCGCAATGGAACCAGAGGAAACCAGCAGCACGTCCTTGCCGCTACTACGCAGCGCCGCGACATCGGCGACGAGGCCGGCCAACCAGTCCCGGCGCAGGTTGCCGGTTGTCTGGTCCACCAGAAGCGCAGAACCCACCTTTATGACGATCCGCCGAGCCTGAGAAAGGATCTCCGTCGAATTCAGGGCATCCACGTCCCGTCCTCCGCCTCATCCTCCGAACCTGAATCACCCATGATCTCGCGCCGCAACTCCCGCAAGACCTCCCTGACGCCATCGCCACTTACGCTCGACAATGGCAGCACCCTGCCATCAGACGCTTTTGTCAGAACATCCATCGCCCCCTCCAGCGCTTCCGAATCCAACGCGTCGGCCTTGCTCAAGGCAGTGACACGCGGTTTCTCGGCCAATTCGGGGCTGTAGGCCGCCAGTTCATCGAGAATGGTTCGGTAATCCTCGGCAATCGTCTCCGAAGTTCCGTCCACAAGGTGCAGCAGGACCGAGCACCGCTCTACATGACCGAGAAACCTGTCACCAATCCCGCGTCCTTCATGGGCACCCTCGATAAGGCCCGGAATATCGGCGATGACAAATTCCCGCCCATCAATCCCAACCACCCCCAGATTGGGATGAAGCGTCGTGAACGGATAATCTGCGATCTTGGGTCTTGCGTTCGATGTCGCGGCCAGAAATGTCGATTTTCCCGCGTTCGGCAGTCCGAGCAATCCAGCGTCGGCAATAAGTTTCAACCGAAGCCAGATCGTCCGCTCCACCCCCTCCTGGCCGGAGTTGGCACTGCGCGGCGCTTGGTTGGTGGAAGACTTGAACCGAAGGTTGCCCCAGCCACCATTGCCGCCCTTGGCGATCAGCACCTTCTGCCCCACCTCAGTCAGGTCGGCCAGCACCGTCTCTTCGTCCTCATCGAGAATCTCCGTGCCCACCGGCACTTTCAGCACCTTGTCTTCACCGCTACGACCGGTACGCCCCTGCCCGCGCCCACCCTGACCGTTCTCTGCAAAGAAATGCTGCTGATAACGATAGTCGATCAGCGTATTGAGGCCGTCCACGGCTTCAGCCCAGACATTGCCTCCGTTTCCACCATCTCCGCCATCCGGACCTCCGTATTCGATGAACTTCTCACGGCGAAAACTCACCGATCCGCCGCCACCGGAACCGGAACGGATGTAGACTTTGGCTAGGTCGAGGAATTTCATGGAACTGTCCCGAAAGCGTGCTGGTCTGCGATACTTCATTGCCGCCACCGCCTCAAGCGGCCGCGGCACCGGATCATGGTGCCTTGCGGGTATATGTCCAGAGATCGACCTTTGCCCCACGGGCGATCGAATAGGCTTCGGCTTCTCCAAGGTAGTTGAAACCGGCTTTCGTCAACACTTTTGCAGAGGCCGCGTTATCCTGAAAGACGCTCGCATTCAGCAGCTTATGGCCGATCGAATGCCCGAATGACACCACGGCCTCCACCGCTTCTGTGGCAAAGCCGGTGTTCCAGAACGGCGCACCGATCCAGTAGCCAAGTTCGCCATCGGGTCGCAGGGTAATGACACCCAGCAATTCTCCGGCACTGGAAGCTTCCTGCACGATAGCCCAGTGATATTCTTCCGGGTCTGCGATACGCGCGATGAACGAGGCCCCGCCTCCCGGCGGATAGGGATGCGGAATGGAAGTCGTCATCCGGGCCACACGCCTGTCACCGGCATAGAGTTCCAGATGACCGGCATCGCGCGCTTCCAGCGGGCGCAGCAACAGCCGTTCCGTCCGAAGTATCGGTACCTTGGTCAGTACAGGCTCAGTCATCGCTCAGCCTCCTTGTGCAATTGCCCGTGTCGGGCTGTACCCGTCTCCGGCGTTCTCCGGAAACGAAAAGGGCCCGGTCCTTTCAGACCGGGCCCCCATTTTCTGGATCGGGCTGCGGCCTACTCGGCTGCCTCCGCCACTGGCAGGACGGAAATGAAGGTACGGCCCTTCATGCCTTTGTGAAACGTCACCTGGCCTTCGCTCGTGGCGAAGATCGTGTGATCACGGCCCATGCCGACGTTCTGGCCCGGCCACCATTTCGTGCCGCGCTGACGCACGATGATGTTGCCCGGAATGACCGCTTCGCCACCGAATTTCTTCACGCCAAGGCGGCGGCCGTCACTGTCGCGACCGTTTCGGGATGAACCGCCTGCTTTTTTATGTGCCATTGGTCTCTCTCCTTATTCGTCTGCTGCGGCGGAGAATTCCTTCGCCTGCGCAATCCAGTTGTCGCGTTCGATCCGCCCCTTGAAGGACAGCCGGTCGTCCATATAGGCGATCTCTTCCGGACCCCATTCAGCGATCTGCCAGAAGTGATAGACACCGATCTCGTTCAGCGTGCCCTCCAGCTTCGGTCCGACACCGGAGATCTTTTTCAGATCATCTGCCTTGCCCTTGGCTTCCGTCAGCAGGTTCTGAGGCTGGGCGCCCGCAGGTGCCTCGGCCTCTGCTTTCGCCTTCGGCTCTTCCTTCTTCGGCGCGGCCTTTGCCTTCTTGGGCGCAGCCGCGGCAGTGGCGACAACACCGGCAACGGACCCGGCGCCGATTGCTGCCTTCACGCCGGACTTATCACCGCCGGAGGCCAGAATATCAGTCACGCGAACAACGGTCAGGGACTGACGATGTCCCTTCTTGCGCTGCGAGGAATGCTTCCGGCGACGCTTCTTGAAGCTGATCGTCTTCGGTCCGCGGATCTGGTCCAGAACTTCCGCCTGAACGGCAGCACCTTCAACCAGCGGCGCGCCAACGGTGACCGTATCACCACCCAGCATCATCACTTCGTTGAACTGGATCGTCTCACCCGCCTCTGCGGCAAGTTTCTCGACGCGGAACGTATCGTCCTTGGCAACTTTATACTGCTTGCCACCAGTCTTCAGTACAGCGAACATCCGCCACCTCTGTTTCCGTCGCGTCCTGCGGCCCCGCTAGGCGGCGTTTCGCGGGCCAGCCCCGCGCCTCGAACTGCGTACCCTTGTCCGGGTAATTGCATTACACCGCCCCGGCCAAAGGGCCGGTTCGGAAGCTGCCTTATGATTGCAGAGGGTCAGCCTGTCAAGGCCCGCCGGGAGCATTTTGCTCTTGTTTCCGCCGAGAGCTGTGCCTAAACAACCGCCACTGCAACAAGCAGCCCGTGGAGAGGTGCCGGAGTGGTCGAACGGGGCGGTCTCGAAAACCGTTGTGGGCGCAAGCCTACCCAGGGTTCGAATCCCTGTCTCTCCGCCATTACCCCCTCAGATGCACAGATTCGCCCTAACACATTGAAAGGTAATGTGGTTTTTGGGGTTCGAAGTCCTTCATTTCGGCAGTAGGCCACACGTTCTTCAAAGGCCAGTTTCAGCACCACGCGGCGCATCGCCAGATGGCCTGTTTGCCATATTTTACAAGGGCTTGCGAGAAACTGACAGGCGAGTTCGAACATTTCCTCGAAGGGGCGCTGCGGTTTGACTGTTGAGCCGAGTTGTTCCTTCATCACCAGCCGTTCTTTTTCAAGCGCATCGATTTTGGCCTCATAGGCCGAGATCACACGCGGGCTGGACGCGTCTACGATCCGGTCCAACAAAGCGGCAATCTGGGTTTCCAACTCACCCAGCTTGCGGTTCATGGCCTTGGCGGCGTCCTTCACCTGTTTGCCGCGCATCTCCCAAGCGACCTTGAACATATCGCGGATCAGGCCGTATGCCGTCTCGGAGGGCTCCAGCTCTTGCAGGAGCTCTTCAAACTCGCCTTCAAGCGCATCGCGGCGGATCGACTTGCCTTTGCTCTCGCAGCCCTTGGTGAAGCACAGATAGTACGGATGTTGCTTGCCCGTCTTGCTTTTTGACCAGCAGGCTGTGAGCGGGCTGTCACAGTCATTACATGTAATAAAGCCACGCAGCGGGAAGTCCTGGTTCAGATCAGGCCGCGCTGCGGCTTTAGGTTTTTCGTTCAGACGGTCTTGAATTGCCTGATAGGTCTTGAAGCTGATCAGCCCTTCATGATGACCTTTGCGCAAGGACACATCCCAGCTTGGGAACTCGATATAGCCTGCATAATGCGGCCTGTTCAGGATGCGGTTGACCGTCTCATTGGTCACATGCCCGTGGCGGGTTTTGGGGAAGTCGGGCTGGCTTTCCAGATAGCGTTTCACTTCGGCCTGTGTCTCGAAGCGTCCGCAAGCATAGCCTTCGAGGGCTTCCTGCACGATTGAAGCCAGCGGCTCATCGCGTACCAACAGCTTGCCGTGCGGTTTTACCCGCTCATATTTGAAGCCCACAGGCGCATGGCTTACCCAATAGCCGTTCATGACGCGGGCGCGCATGCGGTTTTTGGTTTGCTCGCCGTTCTTCTGGCGTTGATGCTGGGAGACTGAGGCCAGCAGGTTCTCAACAAGGATGGAGTCCGAATCCTCACCAAAGGTCACGGATGGGCTTTCCAGCGTCCCGCCCATGTCCTTGAGCGTGCGCCTGAGCGCCCAATGGCTTTCAATGTCGCGTGCAAGGCGGCTGATATCGTCAATGACGACGACCACGGGTTCACTCTGCGCTTTGATAAAGCCGAGCATCGCGTTGAAGGATGGCCTGTCTGCCACCCCGCCCGAGACGGCGCGTTCATAAAAAGACTCGATGACGCAATAGTTCTTGCGGGTGGCATATTCGCGGCAGCGCGTCTCCTGACTTTCCAGCCCGTGGCCTTCTTCGACCTGCGCCACCGAGGATACACGGCAATAGATAATGGCGTTCTGACTCATGGGCGGGCTCCTTCCTCAGCGCGGTCTTGTGATGGCTCTGATTGTAGCGAATCGGAGGGCAAAACGCCTTCTTTTTCGAAACTTTTGCTGAGATGCCCACAAGCCATTTGCGTGGCGCTGAGCCCATAGCCGAGATCAACAAATGCCATGACGAGGTTCCAGAATATCCCGAGATATTCCTGCTTCTCATCGTCGCTTAAATCGCAGCCGTCCAGATGATGGGCAAATGCCATCAGATCGACATCGAGCGTCATTGGCTTGCCGCTTATGGTGGTGATTTGTGTGTTTGGTGTTTCAGGTCCTTGTTTTGTGTTCACGTCTTTGGCTTTCTCTTGGGCGTTTATGTTTGGGTCATATGTTCAAATCCTTTCTCAAAAGAACATAAGTGGAACAAACTACCGTTTCCACATGTTCTTTGCAAGAAAATATTCCTATTTTACATAGGATTAGCGTGTGTGTTCTCGGCCCTTATCGGCGCTCGCACCGCCACGGCTCTTGCGAAACTCCATTCTGCTTTGCGTCTCGCGGCTTTGATCTCGGGGCTGTTCTTGTGCGTGCTCCTGAGCATGTTCACGGCGCAGCTCGTTGGTACGATGGTATGCAGCGCGTGACAGCTCACCGAGACGCAGCATGTCTGTGCCCGCATAGCTCTGGCTGTCATGAAAACGCCCCTGATCATCACGCCATGTACGGGCGAAAGTGGTGGAGTAGCTTGGGCCGTTCTCGCTGTCATTGCGCCAGATCGACGCCTTGAGGTTGCCGTCACGCAAGGTCTCGACAGGCTTGTTGCTCTCCTGCGTCTGATCGTCTCGCGCTTCTGTGTGGATGTGTCCGCTTTCTTTCATGGTCGTCCTTTCTTTGGGGTTATCGGCTTTTGGTTTGGCTCTGGCCTTGCGCTGCGTCGTCGAAACGCTGCGCAAGGAATTGGTCTTTGCTCATCGGCCTTGCTTGCGGCGCGCGGGGCTGATCCCCAAGAGCCGCCGCATGTTCTTTGCGCTGCAATTCTGTGTGCTTGGCCCAATCGATCCGCTGGCGGTATGGCAGTGGCGCGTTCATGGTCAGCTCGGGCATGGGCTGGTGCGGTCTGCGCTGCGCCATAAAGGCCGCGCGGTTCATTTGCGGCTGCGAAAACGCCGCTCTGCGCTCTGCCTCTGTCTTGCCCAGATCGGCATGTTGCGCCTGCGTGGCGGGATCGCGCGTTTGCGAGAAATTACTGCGCACATCGGGCACATTTACCTGTGGCGGGCTTTTTCCGGGCAGGCGATCTGCATTGTTATGGGCGAATGATCCGGGGCCGTGATTGTAACCCCCGCCTGATCCGCTCTTTGTCTCGCTCATGGCCTACCTTCCGATGCGGCTCCACAGGCCGCTCTGATATTGCGGGTAATGGGCAAAGCGCTTTGGGACGCGCTGCGCGATTACGCGCCGCCATCTTTTGCCGAGCCGCGTTTGCACGCGCACTTTGCCCGATGGCGGATGAAACGGGTTCGGGTGATAGCGCCCCGCCCACAGGCGGTGATCAAAATAGTGCCGCCGCTCGACCTTCACCGGATATTGCACCCCATCGACAAACATGAAGGCTTCACGCTCCGGCGCATTCAACACCTCATCGGGCGTATAGAGCGGCCTGCGTTCCTTGGCCTGATGAATGGAGGCGCTGCGCAAGTGATTAAGCCGCGCGCTCATGGCAAAGGGATCGGCCCCTTCGATCATGCCGTTCATCAACTCGCGCCGCACAACATCGGCTTCGCTTTGTTTGAGGCGGTTATCATAAGACAGGGTCTGCACGCCAAGCATCTTGGACAGCCGCGCGGCATCTTCGATATCGCGCGCCGCGAAGCTGATTTGCAGTCCCGCGCTGGAGGTCAGGATGGCGCGTCCGTTCGCACCGAGCCCGTTCATCTGCTCTGAGGATTGAAACACCGCAACAGGTGTGATGCCCAGACCCGCGCCAAGGGTGAAGAGCTTGATCAGGAGCGGGAAGGCTCCGATCTGTCCGGCCTCATCGATGATCCAGACCTGACGCGGGGCATCGGGGCGGCGGGCTTTTTCGATCATCGCCCCGACAAAGAAACTGCGCAGGATCGGTGCCCAGTTCTGCACGCTTTGAGCGGGTGGCATGAAATAGACCTGATAGCGCTGCGCCCCGTCGCAAAGCTGATCGAAGCTCAGATCAAAGGGCGGAGATAAAGCCGCTTGCAACTGCGGATCGGCCAGCGCCGAAAGCGCCTTGAGCATTTCACCGATAATGCCCTTGAAGCCGCCGCTGGTATCATCGCGGCTGGCGGCAATCTCTTCTTCTACATGGTAGGCCAGATCAAAACCCGATGAATGCATGTCATAGGCCACATCAAGCCAAGATTCCCCGCCGCCGGGGATCAGCGAGACCGCGCGGTAGAGATCAGGCAAGGTCAGCACGTCATTCTTGGCCACCAGCGCAAGGATGATCGCGCTCAGATAGCTTTGCGCCCGCAGCTCAAAATACGCCCCTTGCGGGCTGTCAGAACGCGGGCAGAGATTTTCTGCGAGGCTTTGCGCATCGGCTACCAATGAAGGGTTGTTCTTGTTTAAAAATCCCACAGGATTGATGCGGTGCTGCGCAAGGCCGTGCATCGCTGTGGGGTTCCAATAGATACAATATTTGCGATCAGGGGTCTGGTTCTGACTGATCGCCGCGCCTTCGCCCTTGATATCAAGCATGATGATCGAGGTCTTGGGCAGAACGCCGTGAAACAGGTTTGGCCCCAAGAATTGTGTGAGCTTGCCGCTTCGCGCGCCCGCCTGAATAAGTGCGCCCGCTGCGCCGCTATACCAGAGCGGCTTGCCATCGATATAGCCGCAAAACAGGCTTTCGGGTCTTTGCCGAAACATCCCCGCGCGGGCAATCTCTGCGCGGGTTGCAAAACGGGCCGATCCAAAGCGCGTATGATCATCATGCACAGTCATATCACCGGGTCTCTGGCGGCAGGCTTGGCGCAGGCGCGCAGTGCCCATCAAGCATTATGCCGTTGCACGCCGCCGCGCCGTCACGGCCTTCACCCGAAAAGGCGCTGATCAGCCAGAGCCCTGCAAAGATCACCAACACGATCTGCCATGCAGACACTTGGCTTTCCTGGCTCTGGATTGGTTGCACGGTAAAGCCGGGATTTTGTTGTTTATTGCCGAACATAAATAAACTCCTGTTGTGAGATGGAAATCAGGCAAAGCGTGCGATGAAGGTCATCGCCGCCATGATCAGACCCGTGGAGAGCGAAGCCCGCGCTCCGAAGAAAATCGTCAGGCCGCACACAGCCCACCAGACAAAAGCCACGGGTTCTTCAAAGCCGTCCGCGTAGTAGCGCGCAGAGAACGCCTGCACATGTGGCAGGCTGTAGGCATAGGCGATGGGCGTGGCAAAGAACGCCACCACAAGCGCCAGCACATTAGCGAGCGCAACGACGCTCGACATGAAGACATTTTGGGAGGCTTGGTCGTACTTATTCTGTGGAGGGGATTGCATGGGCGCTGCTCCTGAAAAAAGATGTGCGGGATCGGCGCACGAGAGCGTGCCCCCATGCGCAAAGTTGTGGATCAGGGATGAAAAAGCTGAGCGGCTTAGCTGCGCCGCATCAGCCCGCCAAGCGCGTACCAGAGCAAACTCATGGCTAGCACCGCGCCTATAACGGCTGCGCCTGCATTCTCTTCCTGGACAAGGTCAAGCGTTGCCAGAGCCGTCAGAACCGCAACGCCAACAGCGATGGCGCGGTGTTCCAGCTTGCGTGCGGGCTTGTCGCCAACAGTAAGTTGGTCAGTGTTGTGAGGAATGTTCGTTTGATCTGTCATCATATTCTCCAGTGACAAGAGCGCACGGAGGCGCTAGTTCTGGAGTGACGCTGACCGCCAAGTTAAGCGTCACCCCGATGCCCGACAGGGTGTCGGTCTTTGGAAAGGGCCGTGCGAAAGCGCGGCTCTTTTGCTTTGTGAGAGGTACGCGGAATCGGTTGTCCCAGCTCACATTTAAGAGCTACAACGCATGGCACTAATATGTCAATAGTGCCATTTTATGGTGCGGGTTCGTCGTCATTCCTTGATGCATCTACGATATGCAACTCGGCAACGACCTTGCTGAATGCATCAGCCATGTCCTCAATGCGTTCGCGTAAGCTGTCTGACACATCAGCAGGTAGTGGGATCATAACTGGCGAAGGCCCACCTTCGCTTCGAAGCCGTTCTGCACACGCATCAACGATCCATTTGCTTAGCGACTCGTTCCGTGCTCCAGCCGCAGCCTTCATGTCGTCCGCCATGCTGACCGGGAAGTTCACTTGCTTTGGCTTAGTTGACTCCCCTGGAGTTCTTCTTGTTCTTCTTGGTCCGTCCTCAGAAATACCTTTGGCTTTCTCTTCGTTCTCAAATTCAAAAAAAGCGGTTATGTCACGCGCCGTATTTGCGGCTCTTACCAATGCTGCAATGACGGGAATAATCGCTTTGCGCTCCAAATTTTCTCGCGCAATATCAATCTGTTGTGTAGCATTTTGTGCAGATTTTTGCAAATTTTTTGAAGCGTTTTGGTACTGTTCTGAGTCCAAGCAGGCACGCAGTAGGCCATCCAATTGATCTGCATGCCGCCGAAGTATTACAATATCGACAGATTTATGGTTCGCATCCATTTTTATTATGGACAGGTGTAGCTTTACCGCTCGTTCATAGCGGGAATGCACATCCTTGGGGAACATGCTGCTTGGTAGATATACTTGGCTCATGCTCAACTCCCATGGCTCTATTGGCTCAATAGTCGTATAAGCAGAATCCTCCAAACTCACAATGCCGGGCTGCTTTCAGCTTGACCGTGATCGCCTCACGACTTTCGGGCATCAGGCTCGGCGGGTTGGGCTTCGTTCTCCGCCGCCATGCGGTGGATGATCGCGCTGAACGTCGCGGCCATCTCTTCGACGCGCGTGCGCACCGAAGGCGTCAGGCGGTCGGGCATAGAAATAACAACCGGTTGGCCAAGCGGTGGATTTGACGAAACATCGGCTTTGGGCACTTTCACCATGAACTCGTAATGTGCCGCAACATCACGCAGACGCCCTGTGGCTTTGACCAGCGTTTCCACCACAGGAACAAGCGCATTGCGCTCCAGAAAGTCCCGGTTGCGGAAGACGCAATGCCTGACAAACATTACCGCTGCCTGCAAAGGGCGCGTCCTGTCCCGATACGGATCGGCGGTGAGGCATTCATCAAGCAGCGTCTCGATTTCGTCATTCATGCGCTCAAGGATCGGTTTGCTCAGCGTTACCCGTCTGGCTGCGATATTGGCTGCACCTTTCTGGAGGGAAATTGCATGCAAGTAGCGCGCTTGTGTTTTCGGGAGCTCACACATTTCCGCAAAGCCTCACTCTAGGAATTGGGGTGCAAGCGCGAGACGGCTTTGCGGGCGCGGTGCAGGATTGCACCCTGATCCTTGTAGTCAAATTGCCGGAAACGCTCCGCGCCGTTTGTCTCGAAAGGGCTCTGCGCCAGTGTAAGCAGATGGCCGAGCCGCTCGCGTGATCCGACCACCTGAGAGAGGGTAATGCTGATTGCGCATTCGATCAGCCGTAGCGCTGCCTCGTCCGTGACGTTTACGGGTTTGGGAATGGCGCGCTGTGCGACAGAACGCGCCATTTGTTTGATGTGAAGTGAGTTATCCATGCCCAGACCTTCGCTACCTCGCCTAATCGCCAGAACCCAGCATTTCTTCCAGTAAAATATCGCCGTTGGGGCTGTAGAATTTGAACGGGATATTTTGAGTAAACCCACTCAAGCGCAGCATCAACGAGCTGGCCTTCGCGCAGGCGTTCAGATCTTCCCCAGCCGTTTCTGAGGTTTGAAAGGCCATCGAACTGGCGACGACAGCTATGCCGCTTTCCAAAGACAGCCAGCCCGTGAAGGGCTCAAGACATTCCACTTCAAGCGCGAAGCCTTGCCCCGCCAGAAACGCGGGCATTGTGCTTCGTGCGGACCCTGTATTTGCAGCGTCCACCTTGGCATAGACCGGGCCGGACTGGCGTTCCAACACGGCGACATTGTTCTCGATATAGCTCAGGATAAAGGCTTCTTCGAGATGAGGTTCGGTGATCGCTTCGATCCCGTCATAGAGAGGGTCCAAATAATCCCCGATGAGAACTTCCAGCCGATTCGGCGTGCTGCGCTTCAACAGGATGATCGCGTTGCCTGCATTTGAGGCTACAAAGCCATGCGGTTCTATGTTGATGAGTGCGACAAAGATATCAGAGGTGCCAACCCTGCTGACCACAGCCTGTCCGGGTGCACGTTCTTTTCCCCACTCGAAACGTAGTAAGTCCGTCGCAGCATCTGCCCGCTGGACCGTGAGGATCGTCGCGTCATTCGCCGACTCCTCACGGTAGGTGCCGACCAGTGCGTCGAGTTCCGCAGAGGTGAGCCGCCCGGCATCAAAGACCGGGGTGGAGTCGACCTCCTTACAGTTGCTCAGTAGGATAAGGGCAAGAAAACAGGCCAGAACTCGGAGCAGCGTCATGTCATTATTTCTCTCATCTGGGATTTACCGTCTGGCTTCTAACCAATGATCTTCACAAGGTTCGAGGCGGTGATCAAGTTGTTGAACGGGACGGGACTATTGCATCAGTTGCGCACGAGAATATCCGCAGCGCCCGCCAAGGCCAACGCTGCCCCAAAACCCCATGATTTCATCATCGCCTCTCTCCCTTTATACGATCTGCTTGCGGGTTGCGGCCCATCCAAGGCCAAGCAGCCCGAAAGCCAGCATCGGCAAGGAGGCAGGCAAAGGCACCGCCGAGACAGGCGGTTCGCCCGCGCCGCCTGTGATCGTGAACTCACCCGCGCCGAAGAACAGCTCTGTGGTCTCAAAGAAGCGGCTATCGGCCAGCGTGATCGCGCCTGCAAACAGATCGAAATCGGAATCAAGCCCGCTTGCTGCGCCGGAAAAGAGTGAATTGGGATTATCAAACAGATAATCGCCCAGCCCTGTGGCGCTCATGCTTAAGGTAAAGAAACTTGGAGCCAGTGCGCCCATAGTGCCCGTCCAGCCATTGCCAATCAGCCCGCCGCCTATGTGGGATTGTGCCGAGACGGTTTGCTGGCTTGGCGTCTGGATTTGGCCGACTTGAGGCGCGAGTACCGTGCCCGTCACGCTGGCGGGCTCGTAAAGCACAGCTCCGAGTTCGGTTGTCAGTTCGAACGAGACAAGCGCCGTTGTTGCCGCCCCAAAATCGAAGAACGCTCCTGTATTGGGATCAGCGCTTGTATCACCATAGCTGTCATCGAAGACAGCGACAGCAGTAAATGCGCTACCTGGTGAGTACACCAGCGAACCGTACGATTCGCCGGTTGTGCCGTTAACCGTCAGGGTGACCGTCGCGGCGTGTAACGGTGCATACATAAGGATGCAGGCGGCGGTGGAAGACAGAAAAGTTCGCAATGACATTTTGGGTTTCCTCACAACTCAGGGACAATTTTTTCAGAAGAGTTGGGAAGCCGCGCTAGCTGCGGGATATCACGCAAAGATGTAGCAAATTGTGATCGCCGCCGGTCGCCAAGAGCTTGACCTTGATCCATTTTCCATACAACCCTAACTTATCTGAAAAAGATCGTATTGGGATTGACGGCAAAAATCCGAGTCTGTTCAATGGCTTGCAACATGCCCAAAAATCCGCTCATCCCCTCACGCAATCGCAACCATCCTGCCAAGGGATCATCGATCAAGGTCGAGCCGATCCGTTCGCTGGAGGCGATTGCTGCAATCAAAACCCTGCTTGCAGACAACCCGCGCGATCTGTGTCTGTTCACGTTTGGGATCAACACGGCCTACCGCGCAGGAGAAATCCTGTCATTGAGCGTTGATCAGGTTGAACACCTACAGGCAGGTGACAGGCTGGAAATCAAGCAGAGCAAGACAGGGAAGTACCGAGCGACAACGCTGAACGGGACGGTTATTCGCGCGATTGTCGGCTGGCTGGCAGAGCACCCAAACCCTGTGAGTGATGCGCCACTTTTCATCTCGCGCACGGGGAAGAAAGCACTCAAGGTCTCCAGCGTGAACGCCATGATCAAGGCCTGGTGCGCCGAGGTCGGGCTGCACGGCAACTACGGCACGCATTCCATGCGCAAGACTTGGGGCTATCATCAACGCGTCCAGATGGATCGGCCCATCCCTCTGCTTATGGCAGCCTACGGTCATGCCTCACAGGCCCAGACCCTCGACTATCTTTGCATTCAGGATGATGAAATTCGCGACCTTTACGACTTAGAGCTTTGAGGCCAATCAATCGCGTCGAATTGACGAACGATGCTATGCCGATCCTCATCGCTCATGCCGCCGACAATGCGAGGCCGCATTGCGTCAATCACCACTGAAAGTAGATAAGCATATCGCTGTTCGAGAGGTACTGGCACGTCGTGAAATTGCGCGAGTTCTTCCTCCAAATCCGTAAGCTCGTGTTGATGCAGGTTTCTGAGTTCAGAAATGTCCGCATGATTCTTCCGGGCAGCCGAGACTAAAACTTTGATCCTATCGAACTCTTCGATTGTACAGTCGAGATCAAAATCCCCGTCTTCTGTCTCTGTGATCTTGATCATCTTATACGCCCGAATGTTCTGAGTATTCAGAAAGAGCTGTTTGAAGACGATCCAGCGCTTTTCGATACCGCTGCCGTAACGACGCCGACTTATCGTCGGGGAGCAATGCCAGACGCGCAGGATCGCTGTTGTCCGATAAGTCGGCAATCTTCACCTGCAACGCTCCCAACGGGCCGATGCGTGCAAGATGTTCGATGCGCTCGGCATAGGTCTGTTCACCGTCAGCGCGCTTGGTCACGGCCTCAACGATCCTGATCGTCTCATCCGAATACCCACGCCGCCGCAGATTATCAGCATTCACATCGCAATCTTCAATCGCGTCATGGAGCAAGGCCGCATGTTCCACGTCAACGGATGCGTCGGGGAAGAGGCTCAGCAACCGTTCATGCACACGCAAGACATGATGGATATACGGTTGCCCCGCCTTGTCGGTCTGGCCGTGGTGCAACTCACGTACCCAGGCTTGTGTTTCTTCAATGGTTGGCATCTGCTCGTGTTTCATCGTTGTTCACTGACATCGTATCATGATTCCCGAATGTCCAAATGTATGACAAAGGGGCTGTCGTTCCGACCTTACGTTACACGCAAGATGTGCGGTGTATGACACCGCCATGGCTGCGGGCGGCTAAAGCCGTCCTCGGCAAGGGGGCGTGCCGCCCCCTGTGCAACCCCTTGCAAACTGCCGCTGCCGTGTGGATATCCGCTAGATTTTGTATGTCTATGGATGCACACAACAAAGCTAGCTGCTAGGTTCAACCCATAGCTATGGAGTCGTTGAACCTTGAACGCCGTCGAAATTGAAGAAGCCATTTCCGCACTTGCT
The DNA here is from genome assembly GCF_009931615.1 of Algicella marina. Taxonomy (NCBI): domain Bacteria; kingdom Pseudomonadati; phylum Pseudomonadota; class Alphaproteobacteria; order Rhodobacterales; family Paracoccaceae; genus Algicella; species Algicella marina. The sequence goes on from NZ_CP046620.1 coordinate 1,687,965, forward strand.
GAGCAGCCTTTTGACGTTCAGGAGTTTTCGTATGCTTTCCTCGAAGCGTTCGGCAACAAAGCTACTACGCTCAAGCGGCTTCGCACCGGAGCTTCCAACAAGTCCGATCTTGGTGGCGTTCTTCAGACCAACAACATCCATATTGCTGTCTGTGACGAAGGCGATGTCACACAAACTTTGGCAGAGTTGAAGGCCAGTCCTTCAACCACCAAAGCCAAAGCCAAATTCGTTCTTGCAACGGATGGTGCCGACCTTGAGGCAGAAGACCTCACCACAGGCGAAACGATTGCCTGCGCCTTCAAAGACTTTCCCGATCACTTTGGCTTTTTCCTGCCCTTGGCGGGTATAAGCACAGTCAAGCAAATCCGCGAAAGCTCATTCGACATCAAGGCGACGGGCCGCCTCAATCGCCTCTACGTCGAACTTCTGAAAGACAACCCCGAATGGGGCACCGCCGAACGCCGCCACGACATGAACCATTTCATGGCGCGGCTGATCTTCTGCTTCTTTGCGGAAGACACCGACATCTTTGCCAGTGCGGATCAGTTCACCAAAACGATTGAACAGATGAGCGAACGGGATTCCTCGAACACCCATGAGGTGATCAGTGAGCTCTTCCGCGCCATGAATACTAAGGCCGAGGATCGAACTTCCGCAGGTATTGCCCGCTGGGCGAATGCCTTCCCATACGTGAACGGCGGACTTTTTTCCGGTACCACTGACGTGCCGCGCTTTAGCCGGATCGCGCGATCTTATCTGATCCACATCGGCAGCCTCGATTGGACGAAGATCAATCCTGATATCTTCGGCTCGATGATCCAGGCTGTGGCGGATGATGAAGAGCGCGGCGCGCTTGGCATGCACTATACATCCGTGCCGAACATCCTGAAGGTGCTCAATCCGCTCTTCCTCGATGATCTGCGTGAGAAGCTGGAAGAAGCGGGCGAAAATCCTCGCAAGCTTTTGAACCTACGCAATCGCATTGCAAAGATCAGGGTGTTCGATCCTGCCTGTGGATCGGGCAACTTCCTTGTCATCGCCTACAAGGAAATGCGTGCCATCGAGGCTGAGATTAACGAACGGCGCGACGAAGCCGATCGGCGCACGGAAATCCCGCTGACCAACTATCGTGGAATCGAGCTGCGCGACTTCCCTGCCGAGATCGCGCGGCTGGCGCTGATCATCGCTGAGTATCAGTGCGATGTGACATACCGCGGACAGAAAGAAGCTTTGGCGGAATTTCTTCCACTTGATGCCATGAACTGGATTACTTGTGGCAACGCCTTGCGACTTGATTGGCTGAGCATCTGCCCGCCTACAGGCACGGGCGTGAAACACCATGCTGATGATTTGTTCATGTCGCCTGTCGATCAAGCTGAAATCGACTTCGAGAATGAAGGCGGTGAAACTTATATTTGTGGGAACCCGCCATACATTTGGGCAAATAACCAGACCGCAGAACAGAAACAAGAAGTTCTTGATCTGCAAGAAGAGTTTGGGACCAGATTCAGGGGATTGGACTACGTAACGGGCTGGCTTTACAAATATGCTACTTACTCTCGCTTGACTTTGTGCGATGCTGCTTTCGTAACAACGAACTCAATCACACAGGGAGAGCAGGTCGATCCATTGTGGAGCGGATTAATCGGTGATGGATGCGCTCTCAGATTCGCCTTCAGATCATTCAAGTGGCAAAATCTAGCAAAGAGCAATGCCGGTGTTTCGGTCGTTATTGTTGGTTTGACTCGGGAGCAATGTTCTCAAAAGCTATTGTTTGATGGATCAGAACGGATAGTAACGTCAAATATTTCACCCTACCTACTTCCAATGGAAAACGTATGGGTTAAACCATCCACAAAACCTCTAAACCACATGCAGCCGATGATGTACGGTAGCAAACCAGTGTGTGGGGGCGGCCTGACTTTGACCCTCGATGAGGCAAGGGAAATCATCGGTGCTGCCCCTGATGGAGAGCAGTTCATCAAGAATTTTGTTGGTTCCGATGAAATAACATCTGGAAAGATGAGAAAGTGCATTTGGATTGACGATGATAAGGCCGAAAAGGCTAAACAGATTGGTCCAGTCAATTCACGTTTGGAAGTAGTTCGCGAGACCCGAGAAAAAAGCAAAAAGAAACAAACTAGAGATTTTGCTTTACGGCCGCATCGATTTATCGAGCGCCGCAGGAGTGAAGGCAATTTCATTGCCCTTCCTTGCGTATCTTCTGAAGCAAGGGATTTCTTGACGCCAATTTTTTCTACAGACGAAACTGTTGTTTCGAACCGGTGTTTTGGCGTCTACGATGTAGAGCTTTGGTATTTATCAATTATATCTTCTAAGATTCACTATACTTGGTGCGAAACGACAAGTGGTAAGTTGGAAACTAGGTTAAACTACTCCAACACACTCACTTGGAACAATTTTCCAATCCCGAACCTCACCGAAAAAAACAAGACTGACCTGACTCGCTGCGCCGAAGAAATCCTTCTGGCCCGTGAGGCGCATTTCCCCGCGACCATCGCCGATCTCTACGATCCCGAAAAGATGCCCGCTGACCTGCGCGCCGCTCATGACCGCAACGACGAGACCTTGGAGCGCATCTATATCGGTCGCCGCTTCCGTAACGACACCGAGCGGCTGGAAAAGCTCTTTGAATTATACACAAAAATGAAAACTAAGGCCGCCTAAACAATGAAAACCGATGCAACCACACGCCGATTTATCTTGGAGGAAGATAGCTTCCCCGATTTGCCACTCATGATGCTGATCACGCTGGACACACTGCGTGAACTAGGTGGCTCTGGCACCATTCAAGAATTAGTGGATCATGCGATTGAAGCGGAAGGCCTCACTGAAGAGGAACAGGCCTATCTGATGCCAAATGGTCGTGATCGGCGCTTCAACTACTATCTGGCGTGGTCACGGACATATCTGAAACGTGGCGAGGCGCTTGAGAACTCAGCGCGTGGCGTTTGGGCGCTAACTGAACTTGGCGAAGGCATCACGACGCTCGAAGAGACCCAAAAAATCCATGCGAAAGTCAATGAGGAAGAGCGTCAACGCGCCAAGGCCAAGCGGGACGCGAAGAAAGGCGAAAAAGTAGAGGCGGTGCCTGAAGATATCGCTGTTGACGTTTTTGCGCCAGATGAGGATGAGACGAACTGGCAAAATATCTTGCTGGCGCAACTCATGCAGATGGACCCGTCTGCGTTTGAAAGACTAGCGCAGCGTCTTTTGCGTGAGGCCGGTTTTGTCAAAGTCGAGGTTCGAGGAAAAACAGGAGACGGTGGTCTCGACGGCGTAGGAATCTTGCGCGTGAACTTAGTCTCGTTCCAAGTGTATTTTCAGTGCAAACGCTGGGGCAATAGTGTCGGCGCAAAAGAAATTAGAGATTTCCGAGGCGCATTACAGGGGCGCGCAGACAAAGGTTTGTTCATCACGACAAGCAGCTTCACCAAGCAGGCGTCAGATGAGGCGACCCGCGATGGGGCAATCGCAATTGATCTGATCGACGGCGATAGGCTTTGCGAGTTGCTGAAGCAGTTCGATCTGGGCGTCAAAACAGAGACAGTTGAGCGTGTAGTAATCGATGGCCAGTGGTTTCAGGAAGTTTGATTTGAAAGGTTAAATTTATGAAGAAAAGTGTTCCCTCCGTTTCAGTTTCCTACGCCCAGAATGGCAACTCGACCAAATCGAACGAGCTTGGCATGCGGGCGATGCAGGAACGTGCTTATGAGAAGCGAGGTGAGCAGTATCTTCTGATCAAGTCGCCGCCTGCTTCTGGGAAGAGCCGTGCGCTGATGTTCATCGCGCTAGACAAGCTGCACAATCAGGGGCTCAAGCAAGCAATCGTTGTGGTGCCGGAAAAATCTATCGGATCGAGTTTTGCCGACGAACCGCTGAGCAAATTTGGCTTTTGGGCAGACTGGACCGTTCAGCCAAAGTGGAACCTTTGCAACGCACCTGGCGGGGATGACGGTAAGGTCGGCGCGGTCGGCAAATTCCTTGAAAGTGATGACCAAGTGCTTGTTTGCACGCATGCAACCTTCCGCTTCGCCGTCGATAAGTTTGGGGTACAAGCATTCGATGATCGGTTGATCGCGGTGGATGAGTTCCACCACGTCTCGGCTAACCCTGACAACAAACTCGGTCAGCACCTTGGCGACTTCATGGCCCGCGACAAGGCGCACATGGTTGCAATGACCGGCAGTTATTTTCGCGGTGACGCAGAGGCGGTTCTCTCGCCAGAGGACGAGGCCAAATTCGATACCGTCACCTATACCTATTACGAGCAGTTGAACGGCTACAAATACCTGAAGACGCTTGATATTGGCTACTTCTTCTATTCCGGCTCCTATGCAGATGACATTCTGAAAGTGCTTGATGCGAACGAGAAGACGATCCTGCACATCCCCAATGTGAATTCGCGTGAGAGCACCAAGGACAAGCACCGCGAGGTGGAGCACATCATTGATGCTCTGGGTGACTGGCAAGGCACAGACCCAAAGACCGGCTTTCAACTTGTAAAGACAGCGGACGGGCGCATTCTGAAGATTGCCGATCTTGTGGATGATGAGGCGGTCAAACGCGATAAGGTTTCTGCGGCATTGAAAGACCCCGCAGAAAAGAACAACCGCGACCATGTGGACATCATAATCGCTCTCGGTATGGCCAAAGAGGGCTTTGACTGGATTTGGTGCGAGCACGCTTTGACGGTCGGATATCGTGCAAGCCTGACAGAGATCGTGCAGATCATTGGCCGCGCGACACGCGACGCCGAAGGCAAATCACGCGCGCGTTTCACAAACCTCATCGCCGAGCCTGATGCAGCTGAGGAAGCCGTAACAGAGGCGGTAAACGATACGCTCAAAGCGATTGCCGCCAGCCTCCTCATGGAGCAGGTGTTAGCTCCACGTTTCAACTTCACGCCCAAGAGCCCGAAGAGCGGGCCGGTTGAGGGTTTCGACTATGGTGAGGGTGGCTACGATCCGGCGAAAGAAAACGTTGGGTTCAACGAGGACAGTGGTCAGTTTCAAATCGAGATTAAGGGGCTCGCCGAGCCCAAGAGCAAGGAAGCAACTCGTATCTGCCAAGAGGATTTGAACGAGGTCATCACAGCTTTCGTTCAAGACAAAACGACAATTGAGCGCGGACTGTTTGATGAAGAGCTAGTGCCCGAAGAGCTGACGCAGGTGCGTATGGGCAAGATCGTCGGTGCAAAGTTCCCCGAGCTAGATGCTGACGATCAGGAAGCAGTTCGGCAACATGCTATTGCGGCGCTAAATCTGACCCAGAAAGCCAAGGAGATTGCTCTTTCCGCGCCCGACGATGATGCGCAGGCCGGTGGCAATACCGCGCTTATTGATGGTGTTCGGAAGTTTGCGATGGATGTGCGTGAATTGGACATCGACCTTATCGATCAAATCAATCCATTCAGCGAGGCCTATGCGATTTTGGCAAAGACCATGAGCGAAGAAAGCCTCAAGCAGGTTCAGGCGGTCATTTCAGCGAAAAAGGTGCAGCTTTCACCAGAAGAAGCGCGCGACTTGGCGCGGCGTGCCGTGAAGTTCAAACAAGAGCGCGGACGTCTGCCATCCATCACATCTGCCGATGCCTGGGAGAAAAAGATGGCGGAAGGCGTGGCTTACCTTGCGCGGATGAAGCAGGAGGCCGCCAATGGCTAAAGCGTTTACCGAAGACGATGATGCTCTTCTAGCCGAGCTTGGCGTAGATGTTGAAGTCAAGAAAGCAGTGTCTCGCACGCCGCGCGAAGAACGCATCATTGCTGGCTTTGAAGAGATACAGCGTTTTTCTGAAGAATATGGCCGTACGCCCGAACACGGTGAAGCGCGAGATATCTTTGAACGTCTTTATGCCGTGCGTTTGGATCGTATCCGCGAGCTTCAAGAATGCCGCGATCTGGTAGAGTCGCTTGATCATCAAAATCTTCTAAGCGGATCGGCCGCAACGCAACCATGTGATGCCGATGAGCTCGACGACGATGCCTTGCTGGCTGAGCTTGGGATTGAGGTGGAAGCGCCGCCAATCACAGAGCTCAAGCATGTACGATCAACAGCCGAAAAGAAGGCTGCGGAGAACATTGCAAAGCGGGAGAAGTGTGAAGACTTCGAAACCTTCAAGCCATTGTTTGAGAAAATCCAAAAGGAACTAGATGCGGGTCTTAGAGAAACCAGAAAGTTTGAGCTTAAAGCTGAAATTGAACCGGGGCGTTTCTTCATCGTTGGCGGTCAGAAAGCCTATGTTGCGGAAATGGGGGAGACTACTCTAACCGATCAAGGCCGAACTGATGCACGGCTTCGTATCATCTTCGATAATGGCACCGAGAGCAATATGCTCATGCGTTCACTTCAAAGGGCGCTGAATGCTGACGGTGATGCTGGGCGTCGGATTACCGAGCCTAGTGCTGGTCCTTTGTTTTCTGACCAGACCATTGATGGCGATGAAGCGAGCGGTATGATTTATGTGTTGCGAAGCAAGTCCGATCATCCACTTGTCGCCGAAAATCGCGAGCTCGTTCATAAGATCGGCGTGACCAACATGAGTGTCGAAAAACGTATTGCTGGCGCGCATCTTCAACCAACGTTCTTGATGGCAAATGTCGATGTCGTTGCGACATACGAGCTCTATAACATCAACCGCACAAAGCTGGAAAATCTGATCCATCGCATTTTCGAACCTGCACGGTTGGACATCGAGATCATGGATCGTTTCGGTCGGCCAGTTGTTCCGCGTGAATGGTTTTTGGTGCCGCTCTACGCTGTTAATAAGGCGGTGGAGAAGATCAAGGACGGCACAATCACCGACTATGAATACGATCCTGGCCAAGCCCGTTTGATAAGGCGCGGATGACGATATGGCGAAGCGTAAGCCACAAGGAGCTCTGACAGCGGACGAGAAACGCATCGTCAAAACACTGCTCGCCCGAGGCTGGCGCAATCAAGACATTCAGCATCTTATCAACAGAGGCCGCGTCGCCACTATCAACAGCGCGCGGATCACCGAGGTCAAAGACAACGGAAAAATCAAGTCTGCCGCCGATGACTATGTAGATTTCTACATCCGCAAAAAGGACTCCTACGATCCTGTTACGGGCCTCAACCTTTACGATGACGAGAGACTTATTCGCTCACGCGAGGCAATGATTTTGGCTGTTCAGAGTTTCAACAGCCCGAGCCTTCGCTTTAAAACTGAGCAATTTGCAGTACAGGCCAATATTGCGTGGACTTATCTTTTGCACGAATACTATGACCGCAAAGGCGTCAAGATCGTTGGAAAAGATGGGCGCTCTCTCTTGCTGTCGCAAATGATCAAGCGTGATGATTGCCCCCTTAAAAAAGGCGTACGCAACAACATTCGGGACCTGAACGATATTCGAGATACTGTAGAGCACAAACTTTTGGGGCGGTCTGATGTTAAGTTTTTTTCCCTGTTTCAGGCCACATGTTTGAATTTCGATCAAGCGATCTGCGAGCTCTTCGGAGAGAAGCTGTCACTCCAGTCCGATCTTTCAGTAGCTTTGCAATTTGCGAAACTGGATTTTACTCAGATTAGCGATCTTCAAAAGTACGATGTGCCCGATCACATCTCTGCGTTGGATGCCGAACTTGATGGAAGGCTGTCGGACGATGAGAAGGCGGACTTGGACTACCGTTTCAGGGTTGTTTACCTTCTTGAAAGCACCTCTAAAAGCAAGGCTCACTTCGAATTTGTCAAACCTGGTTCCGAAGAAGGTAAGCAGATTCACAATATTCTTGAAAAGCGGGTGATTGCAGATGACGACTACCCCTACAAACCCAGTCAAGCTGCGAAAAAGATAGCAGAAAAGTCCGGCAAGAAATTTTCTTCTCATAATCACACGCAGGCTTGGAAACGATACAATGTTCGGCCAAATTCTGCGGCCAAGCAAAAACACCAAACCAACAAAGACTTCTGTATTTTTCACAAATCGCATGACGACTATACCTATAACGAGGCATGGATCGACTTTGTTGTAGGGAAGATTGTCTCAGATGCGGAATATGCGGCCTTAAAAGGGACAAAATAGTCCGCATTGCGTTCAGAAAACAATTTAGGAAATTTTGAACGTAAGATTTAAGATTATTCTATATCTGTAAAAGAGATTACTTAGGGCTCCGCCCCCGGCGCACTTCAAGAAAAATAGACAAGGCCGTGGCTCCGCAGCCCGTGGGGCTTTGTGCGCCCGCACCAACCTCGTCGATTTTCTCTTCCGTTTGCACCCCCGTTCTCGCCGAAGGGCAAGGTTGCATGAGCAACCCATACCCTATGAAGAGGACAAGAAAATGAAGACATCACAAGGAGATATCCAAATCTACGTGGCCTGCTTGGCCAGCTACAATAACGGCATCCTGCACGGCGCGTGGATCAACGCAGAGCAAGCAGCCTACGCCATCTATGATGAGGTGCAAGCCATGTTGGCCGCCTCACCAATGGAAGATGCGGAAGAATGGGCAATCCATGACTATGAGGGCTTTGAAGGCGTGCGCCTTTCCGAATGGTCAGGCTTTGCCGAGGTGGCGAAGCTTGCCGCCTTCATCGCAGAGCATGGCAAGATCGGCGCGGAGCTGATCACCTATCTCGGATCACTGGAAGATGCGCGCAAAGCCATCGAGGACAGCTACGCGGGAGCCTATCGCTCACTGGCGGAGTTTGCCGAAGAAATGACCGAGCAAAGCACAGATATCCCTGAGAACCTTCGTTTCTACATCGACTATGATCGCATGGCGCGGGACATCGAAATCAATGACGTGTTCACCGTGGAAACAGGTTTTGAACAAGTCCATGTCTTCTGGAGCCACTGACATGAGCATTCAGAAACATACAATAGTATGGGAAGGCATCGAGATTGAGCTGACCTATGACCCCGCTGCATGGGGCGGTGTTATTGCGCATCTGGAGGTACGGAGTATCAACCCCGACTGTGCGCCACTCCCGATTACAGAAACGGGCTACCTCTCGCATTATCACCCCTGCGGCACGGTTGAGGAAAACAAAGGCACGTTGGCTGAACAAGTTACAGGGTGGCTTGATAAGGAAGCTAAGTCGAAAACGTGGAAAATGTACCTCGAAGATTGCCGACAGCTAAGACTTTTCTAATTATTATTCCCGACGACGGTTTTAAAAATGGATACAATGCCTCAGCTATGGCACAATAATTCACCAATTACATATCTGCGAAATTGCGAGTATTTGCTCAAGCGGCCTCGTAAGATTTATACTCTTCGCTTTTATTGAATCAAATTTAACAAAATCTTCATGATCTGTCACTTCAAATGTCACAACGTTATTCAGCCTTGCAGAAATGCTGTAAGAATCAGAAAAAAGATGCCTTTTCACGGAGACCTCTCGAGGTGCGGGGCTAAGACTTTCAGCGTTCACAAGGCACACTATTAAGTCAGCAACGATCAACCCTTCTGGGTCGCCGTCAGAAAAGCCAAATAAAACTGTCTTTCTCAGAAACTCTTCTGATAAGTTCTCTACAGCATCATCGAAAGTTTGCAATGATGCTGGGCTTGGCTTGCGAAGTATTTTTTGAGACCTGTAGTCAAAGTACATCCCATTTTTTGCTATCATCTCTTCCATGATTTTAATTGAGTTGTAGGGCACACCATCGATGTCAGTGTTCGAGAATATTTGGTACCGACCATCCCTGAAGTGACCTAGTATGATAGCGCTTGTAAGAGTGTCGATAACAAAAAAGGCAGCATGCGATCCCCCAGAATGCGGTGCAATGCCAGACCCGAAGACTGTTCGACCGTCATCAGAACTTGAAACTCGAGACGCCACAGAGAGAGCTTTACGTATTTCTTCAACCTGCTCATTAGGGACAAATGCAGAAATGAACTCCGCAAATAACTCGTTTTTAAAGATTGAGCCGGGGTACTGTCCGATTAGTTCTTCGTAGTAAGGATAAAATTTTGATCTAAATATTATCGAGCCATCCTTTCGCGTGTATTTCAACTCTAAGTCTATAAGTCTGCCCGTCACCGAACGTTGGTTCTTGGTTCGCGCACTGATTCTGACTTCATTATCGGTCTTCTCTTTGATGCTTATTGTATCTGGGTCTAATAGATCACCAATAGTCCGAAACGTAGGCGAATGCATACCCAAGTCTATGATCGTGATATCAGGACTCACACCACATGCTGATCCACCGCAGTCAGATGTGATTACAATAAACTCAGGCTTCGTAGTGTTTGGATAAGCTGATAGGAGATCAACGTAGTCATTCTCTATGATAATTTCTCCATTGAGATAAGCCTTCTCACTTCCCGGTTCCCCACCAGGTATTCTCTTATCCAATTCGAGGGTATTGTAGAAGAAGGTGAATATTGACCGACTTCGATCGGTCGCGAAAGCCAAGTTTGCAGCAATAACTAAAATGATTGCAGCCGCCAAGAACACAAATCTTGTAGCTGTTTTTGTGATTGTAAATGGAAAGATCATATCGAACTCAATTCATAAAATTTTATTATAATATTGATATACTTATGTTTTTACAATGATTTATTGGCGGAGCTTTCTATGGACTGTACTCAGGCCCATCTCTCGACCGCCCGCGCTGCGGTCTTGGCGAATTCGGTCGCGTTCGCCGCGCTTTGAATTCTTGTTCTGAATGCCTCGTATCAGCGCTTTTGCGTAAGTCAGACTGGTCTTGGCCGAGCTCTCGCATCACAGCTTCACGGCGTTCTCTGAATGCTTTCTCCTTTGTCTCGACACGATGGCGCATCATCGCTTGCTGCGCTGACAGACGTTGCTTTTCCTTCTGGTCACGAGCCTTGGCTTTCAGCGTAGCCTCGCGGTTCTGCGCTTCGATCTTGCGGCGCTTGCCTGTGATGCGATCTATCAGACCCATAAAGCCCTTACGCACCCGCGCATCGCGTTCTTTGGCTTCACGCTGCTGCCGCAACGTGTGTAGCATCTCCTGTTTTGCACGTTCCTGTCTTTGTTCTACTTCCTGCCGTGCCTTGAGCGTATCCAATCGTTCTTGATCACGCGCGGCTTTGCGCCGTTGTTCTCGGCTTAGGGCGCTCAGGCGATCCGTAACGATCTTTGCCGCTTGTTGATGTGCTTCTTTGACTGATGGTAGAGTATCAGGATCACCGAGACGGGCTTTCACGGCTTTAGTCTTCTGTCCCGTCCATTTGGCAATGGCATAGACTTCGCCTTGATGATCCAGCGCCACATATCCCCGCCGATCACCACGGGCGAGGATAAGGCCACGTTCTTTCAATGCCGCCTGAAACGCTGATCGTGAGTCCGAAATCGCCCAGGCATCCTGAAACATGATCTTGGTCTCTTTGGGATCACGCTCAGCCCGTTTGGCTTGTTGCCATTCTGCAAGGCTGTAGGTTGAAGGGTCTTTCCATTCTGATTTCATCAAACCTTTGGGCATCGTCCAATCATGTTTGAGATAAAGCTCTCTGGAGACATCATTCAGCTTGCGATGATCATGTGCCATGTGGATGGCTTTCATTTCATTGGTATCGATCCTACACCACACCGCATGGGCGTGACGGCGTAACTCGCCATCGGCTCCGATTTTTTTATGGAAGACAATCGCGCGGGGCTGACCTGTCAGGCCGAGACGATCTTCCGCGCGCGCTATCGCATCTTCAAATTCCGAAACAGAAACCCGCTCATCTTTGGGCGGGTTGAGGCTCAGGGAATAAAGGTGCTGTTTGCAGTGCGTGGCACGGCTGATCGCATAGCTTTCCTGAAACGCACCATGCAGGTCACTCGCCACAAAGCCACGCACCTCATGGACGGTGACGTGTTCATTCTCTTCCTTCATCAGATGATTGGCGAGGTCTTTGCCGCCCCCGCGCTGATTGCCGACGAAGATCATGCCCGCAGCCCCAAGGCGCGCAGTACGTCTTTTCGCATCTGAATGACAGACACACAGGCCAGACGAAGTAACTCTTCGCTCTTGGCAGAAAGGCAGACTTGGCCTTCTTCGACCGACCATTGCAGATCACTGAGATCACGCGCGAGATTGGTTTCACCAAGCAAACGCAGCACGTGCGCAAGCTTTGCATGGTCTTTCACGGGAGAACGTCCACGGCTTTTGCGCGGTTTGGTTTCTTCACCGAACATGCGCTCGCGGATATGCGCGCTGAGGGACAGGCCACCCGCTTGCTCTTCAAGGATAGCGCGTTCTTCTTCGCTCAGACGGACAGAGACAGGGGCAACTCGCTTGCGTTTCTTCTTTGGCGGCTTGGCGCAGACCTGTTCGTTAAAGGTCTCGGCGATGTAGTTATTTGTGTCTTCAAGGTGAAAGCTGCTCATAGGTCTAGCCCCTCGAAGTCAGCTGCCTTCAACTGCTCTTCCCAGTCCTCTAAAGTCTCAAACAGGGAGTTCGAACTGAGTCCCGCTCTCTCCGCCATTTCACTGTTCCGAGATTTTTAATAGCGGTCAGCGACCTCACTGTCTCCGGTAAGGATGGGCCGAGGTGCGACGCCCAATGCTCGCCATGGCCGGAACGGCAGGCGCGACGCACTGATTGTGCGTGGTGCGCAACGTCGTCAATGCCTGTATGATCCCAAACAACAGCGCCAATGCAATGTAAACCATTGATCGTTGGCGCGGTTGCCAGTGGCATCGCCGTTGCGGCGGAGGCCGCGGAAAGATCGGAAAGGAAGGGCTGCATGACAATTCCATATTCCCAAAGCGCGTCCCGCGGGCTCTCAAGCCCTGATGTCGTCGGTTTCTATGATGAAGCCACAGGAAGCTGCCAGTATATCTGCATCGACCCGGCAACCCGAAAATGCGCCGTTATCGACGTGGTTCTCGACTTCAATCCGGCCCGCGCCCGCACCTCGACCGAGGCCGCCGACTGGGCGCTTGACTGGATTGAGCGGGAGGGTCTGACGCTCGAAATAATCCTCGATACCCACCCGCATGCCGACCACCTGACGGCCGCCGCATATCTCAAGCAAAAAACCGGCGCACCGAACGCCATCGGCGAGAAGGTTCGCGAGATCGCAGACCTCTGGCGCGATTTCTACAACACTCCCGACGCCTTCGATCCGCAGGCTGGCTTTGACCGCCTCTTTGCCGACGGCGACACTTTCCGGCTCGGCACTCTCGACGTGCGGGTCATGCTTTCGCCCGGCCACACTCTCGGCTCAATCACCTATGTGGTGGGCGACGCGATCTTCGCCCATGACACTTTCATGCAGCCCGATAGCGGGACGGCGCGGGCAGACTTCCCGGGCGGATCGGCGGCCATGCTCTATGACTCGTTGATGGCGATCTTGGCGCTGCCCGACGACTACCGTATCTTCGTGGGTCACGACTACGGCACGGAAGGTCGCGACGAACCGGCCTGGGAAAGCACTGTCGCAGAACAGAGAGCCTCCAACAAACATCTGGGTGGAGGCGCTACTAAAGAGGAGTTCGTCAAGGTGCGCGAAGATCGGGACGCAACTCTCAACCTGCCCGACCGGATGTTGCACGCACTGCAGTTCAATCTGCGCGGCGGCCGCCTGCCGGAACCCGAAGCTGACGGGAACAGCTACTTCAAGATACCGGCGAACAGATTCTGATCACGTGACATCTACGGGGTCGGTCACCGGACCCGGTAGAGGCGGCGCTCGGCGCACAGAAAACGCCAAGGAGACACCGTCTATCAGCTGACGTACGCCACGCTTGATGCTCTCGTCGAGTTACGTCCTTCCGTGTCACTCGCCACGCGGGAAGCGCTGGTTTTCCTCCACCACGTTCAGGTCCATGTGGTTGCGCATGAATCGTTCGCTTGCGACTTTCAGAGGCTGGTAATCCCACGGGAAGTAAGAGCCGTTGCGCAGGGCTTCGTAGACAATCCAGCGGCGCGCCTGGCTGCGGCGGACCTCGGCGTCGAAACGGTCCAGATCCCATCGATCGGCCACCATCCTGCTAAACATTGCCAATGTCTCCGCGTAAGCCTCCTCCTTGGCGAGATTACGCAACTCATGTGGATCGTCCTCGAGGTCGAAAAGTTGGTCCGGGTCCAGAGCACATCGATTGTATTTGTAACGGCCCTGCCTCAGCGAGACGAGCGGTGCATTGGAGGCTTCCGCCGCATATTCCATCGCCACCGGGCTGGTTCGCTCACCACCAGCGGCCAGGCTCACGAGGCTCTCACCTGCCGTCCATGGCAGGACCTCTTCCATCGACACGCCGGCAAGTTCACACAGTGTCGGGCAGACGTCGATATTGGAAACAGGTGTTTCTTCATGACGGGGTTCCAGCCCCGGAGCGCACAGCATCATCGGCACCCGCGCAGATCCCTCGAAGAAGGTCATCTTGAACCACAGGCCACGTTCGCCCAACATGTCACCATGATCGGAAACGAAGAGGATGATCGCCTCCTGCCGTGTTCGTTCCAATGTATCCAGAATCTCGCCGATCTTGTCATCGAGATAGGAAATATTGGCGAAATACGCCCGGCGGGAACGGCGTATATCCTCGTCGGTAATCTCGAAATTTCGCCAATCATTAGCATCGAAGATGCGCC